>NZ_JAXOFN010000023.1:0-111021 GCF_034420155.1 Massilia luteola | reverse complement strand
AACCTGGTACGCCTGGAAATGGCGCGCACCGCTGAACAAGCCAAGTGCGCCCCTAGTGATATCAGCTTTGTGTTCGCCTTGTCAGCATTTCAATTCGAGATGCAGCATGTCGCGGCCTTGCAGGCCCAAGGAAACATACCTGGCGTCTTGAAACGTATGCGTGAAAGGATGCTACTCGAACTGAATGTCTACCGACCCGGCCGAAAGTTCGACCGGGTCACTAAAGCCAAGCCCCAGCGTTATCCCGAGCGCCGCCTTCGAAGAACCTTAACTTAACGGCATTAGGCTCTGACCCCGAATTCACGGTGTGGCCTGTCTTTTTTGTCGATGCGGCGATGGTAGCGTGTAGCAACGCATTATTATTCCCGGATCGGCGGTTTTAGCGATTGCGTATGTGACCGCTAACAGCGACAATGACGTTTCAACTATAATGCGCACGCCGCCGCCATCGGCCGGCACCGTGCCGCGGAGACGATCCTACTTGTCCGCCATGCGCGGCCGCGGGCCATACGGCCCGTCATGACAGTCTTCCCGGCCCTTTGCCGCCTTCGCTTCCGGCCTCGCCCGATTCACCCCCTGCGATAGAGGACTGAATGAGACTTACCCTGCACCGCACGCTGATTGCGCTAACATCCGCGCTCGCCATCGTACCCTCGGCCTTCGCCGCCCCGCTGACCACCCTGGACCGGAACGGCGCCTGGGTGACGGTGGAAGCGTATGGCCCGAACGTCGTCCACGTGACGATCGCCGTCGACAAGGACGAAGTCCTCAAGGGGCCGGGCTACGGCATCCTGGCCAAGCACGCCGACAACGGCGCCTTCCGCCACGCGGCGGGCAATGACGGCGACACCTTCACGTCGAACGGCATGACCCTGCATGTGAACGCCGCCCCGCCGGCGCGCACGCCGAGCCAGCCGGAGAAATACTTCGCGCCGTCGCTGGCCCCGGTCGGCCTGCAGGTGAAGAACGCCCAGGGCGAGCAGATCCTCGACATGCAGGGCTGGGAGATGTCGCCGCAGACCGTCTCCGGCGAAAAGACCTACCAGGTCGGTGCCACGTTCGCGGCCGCCCGCGACGAGCATTACTACGGCATGGGCCAGAACCAGGAATCCACGGGCGCCCTCGACCTGCGCGGCCGCACGCTCGACTGCAAGCACTGGTACGACGCGCCGGCCGGCGAGACCGTGTGCGTGCCGTTCATGGTGTCCTCGAAGGGCTACGGCATCGTCTGGGACAACCCGTCGGCCACGCGCTTTTCCGCCGGCATCCACGGCCGCACGACGTTCCAGTCGAACGTGGGCGAGCGCGTGTCGTTCTTCGTCATCACGGGCAAGACGGCGGACGAGATCTACTCGGGCTACGCGCGCCTGACCGGCAAGACGCCGATCCCGCCGAAGGCCGCGTTCGGCCTGATCCAGTCGAAGGCGCGCTACGACAGCCAGCAGGAAGTGCTGCGCGTCGCGAACACCTACCGCCAGAAAAAATACCCGCTCGACGTGATGGTCGTCGACTGGTTCTACTGGACCCGCATGGGCCAGATGGACATCAACCCGGCCGAGTTCCCCGATCCGGACGGCATGAACAAGCAACTGCACGACATGGGGATGCAGTCGATCGTCTCGATCTGGCCGCGCTTCGAAACGGCGGGCCGCTACTTCAACGAGCTGGACGCGAAGGGCTATCTGCTGAAGGACAAGGACGGCAAGACCGTCGACGGCCTGCCGTTCCGCTCCGACCGCACCGGCGGCCTGATCGACGCGACGAATCCGAAGGCGAGACAGTGGTTCTGGGAGAAGGCGCGCGACAACGTCCTGTCGCACGGCTTCGACTACCCGTGGCTGGACGAGACCGAACCGGACCTGGTGCCGGACGGCTTCTTCTACTCGATCGGTTCGGGCGACCGCTACCATAACCTGTTCCCGCTGCTGCACGTTGAAGGCTTTGCCGACAATATGCGCGCGTGGAAGCCGAACAAGCGCGTGCTGATCCTGTCGCGCGCCGCCTACCTCGGCTCGCAGCGCACGGGCGCGCTGTTCTGGTCCTCGGACGTCAACGCGACGTGGGAAGCGCTGCAGCGCCAGATCCCGACGGGCCTGAACATGACGGCGTCGGGCATCGCCATGTGGGGCAACGACATCGGCGGCTGGCAGTCGATCCCGGCCACCAGCGGCGGCACCAAACCGCCGCTGCTCGATCCGTCCGACGCGCGCGACGTCGTCGGCCAGAACAACGACTATCCCGAACTCCTGACGCGCTGGTTCGAGTACGGCACCTTCCTGCCGACCTTGCGCTTGCACGGGCAGCACAAGCACACCGACATCTGGTCGTTCGGCAAGCAGGCGGAAGCCGTCCTGTCGCACTACGACGCGCTGCGCTACCAGTTGATCCCGTACATCTACAGCCAGGCCAAGTTCACGCACGACACCGGCGCGCCGTTCATGCGCGGCCTGTGGATGGACTTCCCGAACGATCCGAACGTCGCGAACATCGGCACCGAATACATGTTCGGCCCGGCGTTCCTCGTGGCGCCGGTGACGGAGCAGGGCCAGACGGAAAAGAACGTCTACCTGCCGGCGGGCAGCGACTGGTACAACTTCTGGACCGACGAGAAGCTGGCCGGCGGCCAGTGGGTCAAGGTCGCGGCGCCGATCGACCGCATCCCGGTGTTCGTGAAGGCCGGCTCGATCGTCCCGCTCGGCACGGCGATCCAGTCGACGGCGACGAAGCAGGGCATCGCCCAGGTCAAGGTCTACCCGGGCCGCGACGGCACCTTCGACCTGTACGACGACGACGGCGTGTCGTACGACTACGAAAAAGGCAAGGGCACGACGACGCGCCTGCACTGGAATGACGGCGCGGGCAAGCTCACGGCCAGCGGCGGCGACGCCAACGTGGCGAAGAACCTGCCTGGCCTCGTGAAGGTCGCCGGCAAATAATCGCGGCACATCGTGAACGCCGTTCCCGTCCTCGCGGGAACGGCTTTTTTTTATGGCTGTGTTCGCGTGCCGCAGGCAAGCGGGCATTGCCTTCCTCCCTTGGCTACCGGCGGCAACGACAGCGCCGCCCGGCTCGGAAGCGCCGGCCACGCGTCCGGACACACGACATCCCGACCGCGGCGTTCATGCCCGGCATTCCCTGCGCGCACGCGCGCGCGCGGCGGTCCCGTTCCGGCAGCGCGGCATCCGCGACAGCGATGCGGCTGGACGGATTCCTGAACAGCGCCGCGCGGCGCGATTCCCCTTCCGAAGACACAAATGGCCGGCCGGCGCGAACGTGGCGCAAGCCCGGCATGCGCCATGAATAACGTCAGACATCATATCTGTTGTTATCGTATAACACCCCTAACACGGATTTTGTGGTAGCGGATAGCAAGCCTCCGAGTGAGCAGGCCTCCCTATGATGCCTGTGATACGAATTCCGGTATCGATCGCGAAAAAAAAATTATTGGTTACGTGGTATTTACTCAAGTATTTTACTGACATGTCAGACGTCGTACTTGGAAAGCCCTCCGCAGAGGCGATTTCATCCGTCTCGGGTAAGCGCCTGCCGACAGTGTGGCAAAGGTTGTCCCGCGCCGAAAAATGTTAGCGTTTAACATTTTGTGTTAGTGCGATCCGGGACGAATGTCCGATGTACCCGTGTCAGGAGACCCGTTCCCGAGAAAAACAAGCGCATCAAGCAGTTCCACCTCGATACACAAGACGAAAAAGGCCGCCGAGGCCATCCGATAAGAAGATAAAGAGGAGACATATGAAGCAACACTGGAAAGGCGCCGCCCGGCGCAGGGCACCCTATTGCCGCGAGATTTACGCGTTGACGATCCTGGCCGGCCTCGTGTCGAGCGCCTGGGCGCAGGACGCCGCGCAACCGGCCACTACGCAACCGGCCGCCGCGCAACCGGCAGCCGCGCAACCGGCAGCCACGGCGCCCACGGCGGCGCAGGCCGGCGCGGATGCCAAGAAACCGGCAGCCGCCGCGACCGTCACCGTCACCGGCTACCGCAGCTCGCTGGCGCTGTCGGCCAACGAAAAGCGCGAGAACAACGGCCTGACCGACACCGTGTTCTCGGAGGATATCGGCAAATTCCCCGACCCGAACATCGCCGACGCCCTGTCGCGCGTGCCGGGCGTGACGGTGACCCGCGCGGCCATCGACGGCGAGGGCATGAACATCTCGATCCGCGGCATGGGCCCGGCGTTCACGCGGGTGCTGCTGAACGGCGCGCCGATGGCGTCGGCGTCGGCCGGCAGCTGGGGCGGCAACATCAGCGCCAACCGCGAAGTGGACATGGACTTCCTGCCGTCCGAACTGTTCCGCAGCGCCACCGTGTACAAGAGCCAGCGCGCCGACATCATCGAAGGCGGCGTGGCCGGTACGGTCGACACGCGCAGCGTGCGTCCGTTCGACAAGGCCGGCTTCCGCTCGGCCTTCACGGCCAGCGGCAATTACCGCGACAAGGACGGCAAGTGGGGCAATACCGGCTCCGGCCTCGTCAGCAATACCTGGAATACGCGCTTCGGCAAGGTCGGCGCGCTCGCCGGCTTCGCGTGGGGCAACACGAAATACCACACGGACGTGTTCCAGACCGTGGACATGCGCACCGTCCGCCTGAATGCGAACCAGCGCAACGCCTCCGATCCGGCCGCGCTCCCGGGCGACTATTTCAACAGCCCGGCCACGGTGCCGTCCGGGATTCCGCTCTCCGTGCTGCCGGCCTATGCGCAATCGCTGCTCAAGCCGGGCGCGCCGATCGACCGCGCGATGCTGCTGGCGTTGAATCCGGGCGCCACGATCCAGCAGATCGACAACGGCCTGATGGGCCGCCTGCCGCGCTACCTGGTCTATGACGGCGAGCGCCGCCGCCGCGGCGAGGTGCTGAGCTTCCAGTGGCAGCCGAACGACCAGTGGGACTTCTATCTCGACACCCTGTTCGCCCAGAAGGGCAACAAGATGACGCAGGAAGACATGAACGTGGGCATGCGGTCGAATACGCCGATCCCCATCGGCATGACGTTCGACCGCAGCGATTGCTCGGCCTATTGCACGATCACGGGGGCGACGCTGGCCGACACGTTCTGGTCGCTCGAATTCCGTCCGATGAAGGAGAACACGCACTTCCGCAGCGTCAATCCGGGCTTCGAGTACCGCCCGACCGACAGGCTGACGATCGACGGCCACGTCAACTACACGGACAGCGAGTTCTATCGCGACATGCCGACCGTGCTGGTGGCGACCACGTCGCCGTCGTCGGTGGTCAATTACAGCAACACGGCGCCGGGCAAGATCCCGGTCATGACCAGCAATATCGACATCAACGATCCCAGCGCCTTCGGCTGGTACCAGGCGGGGCAGGGCCTGTCCGGCCTGCGCACCGACCTCTACCAGCGCCGCAACACCACCAAGGGCACGCGCCTGAACCTGAACTGGGGCGACGACACGTTCGCCATCAAGGTGGGCGGTTCGTTCGACGACATCGCGCGCCGCTTCACGGACTACAACAACGCCGACGCGTGGATGAACCTCACCTGCGGCAACAACGTCAGCTACCCGTTCTATGCGCCCAACACGGCCCTGCAGGGAAGCTGCGACGGACGCTCCACGCCGGGCGCCGCCGTCGCCGCGACGGCCTATCCGGGTTACGGCACCGGCTCGACCGCGGGCCTCACGAACCAGCTGGTGTATCTCGGTTCGGCCGTCACGAATGCCGACCTGGCCAAGTACGTGCACGCGAGCGATCACGGTTTCGTCACGGTCGACTGGGACAAGTTTGCGAAGGACACGAATTACCAGTACTTCCGCGACCGCATCATGGACGTGCCCACGACGGGCGGCGGCTACCTGCGCGAGAAAGTGAAGGCGTTCTACCTCGAGACGAACGGCAAAGTGCCGCTGTTCGGCCGCACGTTCCGCTACAACGCCGGCGTGCGCTATGCGCAGACGGAGCAGACGATCGGCGCGCCGCAGAGCGTGGCCGATCCGCGCAACGCGGCGCAGAACCTCGCCAACGGCGGCCGCTACCCGAACCAGCAGACCTGGGCATACGAGACGATCAAGTACCACAACGTGCTGCCGTCGTTCACCGTCTCGTACAACATCCTGCACGACCTGATCGCGCGGGTGTCCGGCTCCAAGTCGATGACCCGTGCGAACCCGGCCGACCTGCACCAGACCCAGTTGTCGATCGGCGACCAGGGCGTGAACCAGGGCAGCGTGTCCAATCCGAACCTCAAGCCCTTCAAGGCGAACAACCTCGACCTGGGCCTCGAGTATTACTTCAGCCGGGAAGGCTATGTGGCGCTGGCTGGCTTCGCCAAGGACATCGTCAGCCGGCCGGGCACGCGCTACATCGACTACACGCTGGCGCAGCTGGACCAGATCTACGGCACGGTGGGCCTGACGGGTGCGCAGCAGGCGGCGGTGGACGCGGCCGGGGGACGCGACCAGAAGCACGTGATCATCAGCGAGCCGTACAACATCGACACCAAGCTCAAGGTGCGCGGCTTCGAATTCACGTGGCAGCAGCCGCTGGACATGTTGCCGGTCAAGGGTTTCGGCTTCACGGGCAACTTCACGTACACGAAGCAGACCGACGAAGTGGTGGGCTCGCCGCCCGTCGCGGGCGTGCCGCCGCGGACCAACAACCTGACGCTGTATTACGAGCGCAACGGCCTGAACCTGCGCGTCGCGCGCCAGTACACGTCCAGCCTGATCAGCAATACCGGCACGGGCCTGGCGACGTGGGCGTATGCGTACTCGACGTCGCGCTCGCAGGTGGACCTGTCCGCCGGCCTGAACCTGCAAAAGCTGTTCGGCTTCCGCTACAACACGGAGGTGACGCTCAGCGTCTGGAACGTGAACAACGCGAAGAGCCAGAACTACACGCAGTTCACCAACGCGATCTTCGACGAGAACGCGCCCGGCCGCAGCTACACCATGTCGCTGCGCACGGCGTTCTAAGCTTGCGTCTCCCCGGGCCGTCCGCGGATGGCCCGGTGTTCATAGAGCGGCCACGCGGCCGCTCTTTTTTTTTCGACGTCAATCCGCAGCGGCATCCGCCCACGTGAAACGCACGCCGTCGCTGCCGTCCGGCAGCGGCCCCGGGCTGTCCGCGCGGACGGCGTGCGTGGCCGGATCGATGCGCAGGAAGCGGTTCGTCGCCAGCGACATCAGCACGAGTTCACCCGTCGGCGTCTCGATCCACTGGAAGCTTTGCGCCTGTCCCGGCGCGCCCTTGCGCAGGCCCACGCCGCCTTGCGCGTCGACGCTGACCCACGCGGCACCGGACTGCAGCGCGACGCGGCCCAGGCCCATGTCCTTGACGGCGAGCGGCGCGGCCCCGCCGTGCCCGGGCATGAACGCGTCGCCCGTCTTCCACCCGGCGAGCCGGATCCGGCGGCCGTAGGGAATCGCGCGCATCAGGCCGTGCGGGTCTGGCTGGTAGACGTCGATGCTGTCGAAGTCCGCATGGCCGCCCGCTTTGCCGGTCTGGTTGTAGTCGAACAGGGCGTAGCGCACGCCCTGGAACGTCTTCAGCTGGAACACCATCGTGAACGGCTCGCCGATCGGCGCGAACGTCTTCCCGTCCGTCGACCAGCTGAAGCGCGCCTGCTCCGTGAGGAAGTCGCAGTCGGCGCGCAGCATCACGCGCGTCGCGCCGGCCGGCAGCGGCACGCGCACGGTGCGGTCGCGCGCCTGGTCGTACAGCGCCACCTGCAGGCCGGCGGCCGTTTTTTCCACTCCCAGCGTCGCGTACGGGAGGTTCAGCAGCGCCAGCCCGGCGACGTCGCCCGCGGCCAATCCGGACGCATCCAGCGTCACCGTGGGCGACGAGCGCGGGCCGATGGCGCGCTGCGTCAGGCTGTTGCGCGCGTGCCAGAACGACGTGGCGGGCAGCGCGTGCAGGCGCAGGAAACCGGGCCGCTCCGCCAGCGACCACTTGCCGTCGACGGGGACGTGATTCCACTGCCAGACGGGTTGCAGGGCCGAACCCGAAAAATCGTCGCTGCGCGCATACGGGACGGCGATGGGCGAGGGCGCGGCCGTCTTCGGCTTGACCCACGTGCGCGGATTGCGTCCCAGGTTGCCGGGCAGGCCGAAGTAAGGCCAGCCGTCCTTCCAGGTGATCGGCGCGAGGCTCAGCAAGCGGCCGACCGAGTTAAAGTCCTGCATCGAGAAGCCCCACCATTCGCCGGCCGGCGTCAGCACGATCCCGCCCTGGTGCAGCGAATCGGCATTGCGGGCCGACGGGTCGGGCGGCACGATCGCGGTCGGCGTGTTGTTGTCCTTGAGGCGGTAGCCCCGGGCCATGCCGTAGTCCTCGTCCTTGCTGATCGCCCGGTTCACTTCGTACGGGCCGTCGATCTTGTCCGCGCGCGCGGCCGGCATGCGGAAGCCGCCGGCGTAGTTGGCGCTCAGGATGTAGTACTTGCCGTTGATCTTGTAGAAGTGCGCGCCTTCGCCCATGCCGGCGTCCTGCGTGAACAGGACCTTTTCCGTGCCGGGCACGATATCCGTCAGGTCGTCCGTCAGCTTGGCGAGGTGCATGCGCTGGTGGTCCCACACGACCCACGCCGTGCCGTCGTCGTCGAACAGCACGGAGAGATCGTGCAGGCCGCGCTTCATTTCGCGGCGCGTCCACGGCCCGCGTGGATCGGTCGCGGAAAAGATTTGCGTGGCGCGGCCGTTCACGTTGCTGAAGATGTAGAACGTGCCGTTCCGGTAGCGCAGGCTGGGCGCCCAGATGCCCTGGCCGTAGATGTTCTTGCCGTCTTCCAGGCGATAGGCGGGGCCGAAGTCCAGCTTGTCGACGGCATAGCCCAGGAATTCCCAGTTCACGAGGTCGCGCGAGCGCAGGATGGGCAGGCCGGGCATCGCGTGCATCGTCGTGCCGGTCAGATAAAACCAGTCGCCCACGCGGATCAGGTCGGGGTCGGAGAACTCGTCGTAGAACAGCGGATTCGTGAAGGTGCCGTTGCCGTTGTCGGCCGTCCAGGTGGCGGTCGACAGGCCGGCGGCGGGGCGAGGCTCTTCCTGTGCGCGCACGTGCATGCAGGCGACGGCGGCGCAGGCGGCGAGGGCCGCCGCGACGAGGCGCGGCGGGCGGGGGCGAAGTGGGGTCATGGGAGGTCCGGTGGCGTGCAGGTCATCCGGCAATGTAGGGCATGCCGGCAAGGGTTGTCAAAACCACAGCGGTGCGCCGGCGGTCGCCGGGGACGATGCCCGTCGTCGCGCGCAAGTCATTGTTATTGCGGGGCTTTTCCTTTCGTCCCGCGGTGGATGGCGTGGATCCGGCAAGCGATCGTCCATATTTTGCAACTAACCGACGGATGCGATACCGAATCCGACATCGGTCGCCAGGAAAAAGTCATCGCACGGCGCCGTCATACGACGATTTTCATGCCAGGTTGGCCTTGGCGAGGCCGAAGTCCTTGTCGTACGAACCGGGCACCGTCCTGAACGCGACGTCGATGCGGTTCCAGGCGTTGATCGCCATGATTTCGTAAGTCGGCTCCGTGAGTTCCAGTTCCGTGAGGTCGTTGATACGCTGGGTTATCGGTTTCTCCTGGCTGGTGGTCGATGCCGCGACGGTGCGGCATGCGAGGCGTGCAGGCGGCGCGGCGCGCGGCCGGCAGCGCTCGCTGCGGCCGCGCGGTGGTGACCGGAACGCACCAATCAGCGCGCCAGGCGGACCCCGGCGACGACCAGCAGCAGCGCCGGCGCGAGACGCCACCATGCGCCAGCGGCCACGGCGCCTGTGACGGCCAGCGCGAGCGTGGACAGCACGGGCGTCAGGTAGGACAGCGACCCGATCGTCGCCGCGCGGCCCGTGCGCATCGCGCGGTCCCACAGGACGAACGCCAGCCCGAGCGGCCCCGCGCCGATGGCCGCCATCGCGGCCAGCTCCGCGCCCGTCGGCCGGTACGGCGTTTCGAACAGGCCGTGCGCGCCGGGCGCGAGGATGCCGGCGCCGAGGCAGAAGCCGCCCGTGGCCCAGGACGAATACGCGGGCAGGCGCGCCGGCAGCAGCGAATACACGGCCCAGGTGAACGCGGCGAACACGGCGAGCGCATACCCCGCGAGGTGCACGGCGGACAGCGTCGACGCGGACGGCGCGATGACGAGCGCCGCGCCCGCGAACGCGATGGCGCAGCCGGCGAGCTGGCGCGGCCGCGGCCCCGTCCCGCCGGCGCGCGGGGCCAGCACGACGATCAGCAGCGGCCACAGGTAGTTCAACAGGTTCGCCTCGGCGATGGGCGCGAGCCGGAACGCGGCCACGAGGCTGGCGTGATACAGGAACAGGCTGGCCACGCCGAAGCCGAGGACGGCCGCCGGCACCCGCCATTCGCGCCACCGGTGCGCGGACGCGAGGCTGCCGCAGCACAGCGCGATCCCGGTCAGCAGCAGCGGCGGCGTGTTCCCCGCGAACCGCACGAGGGTCGCGAACGCCGCCCACAGCAGGATGGCGCCGAGCGCGCAGGCCCAGGCGGTGCGCGTCATGGCAGTCCCGCGCAGGCCTGCGCCGCCGGGGCGCGCTCGTCCAGGCCGAGGGCGCCGGTCCGCTGCGTCATGTCGTCGACGAAGCCGCGCACGCTCGGCGGCATGTGGTGCCGGCTCAGGTGGCAGAGGAAGTGGCCGCGGTCGTCCGGCGCGCAGTTCACGCAGGCGTGGCCGGCCAGGTCGTCGGGCGCGCGCGGCAGGCCGTGCTGCTGCGCGTACGCGGGCGCCGCGCACACGAGCATCCGCATGGGCACCAGCCGCTTGGCGACGATCCGGCTGTCGTCCATGCGGCCTGCCAGCGCATCGTTGCCGTCATGGCTGTACCCATGGCCGGACCGCGGGGTCGAAACGTGTGTGAGGCTGTCGCGCACGGCTTTCCTGTCAGAGCGATAAGATGCCGATGGTAGCCGTGCCGATGCCGCGCAGGCAATGACAAAATCCCGGACTTACCGCCAGCGGCCATCCGTGGCCGCCCGCCCTTCCGCGCTTGTGTTTTACATGGGGCGCGGGCATACTCGATGGCTCTTCCGTACCGGGCGGCGATGCCGCCCTTTCCGACAGCACAGCATGAAATCGAACGGCCTGTCCCTGCATCACCCCTTCGCGTTCTGGGCCGGCACGGCCGCCATCGTCGCCGGCGTGCTGGCGCACATCCCGATGTTCGTGTGCGCGTCGCACATGGGGTACCGGATGGCCGGCATGGAGATGGACGCCCTGATGCTGACGGGGATGGCCCTGATCCCGCTCGGACTGTTGTTGGCGGCCTACGGCGTGATGCCCCGCATGGCGCGGCTGCGCGCGGGCACCCGCGCGCGCGGCGGCCTGCATTTCCACATCGCCGACGGCATCCCGCTGAACCGCCACCACTGGTATCTCGTCGCCGTGCTCGTGGTCGCGCTGACGATCGACGTGATGAAGCCGGCCACGCTCGGTTTCGTCATGCCGGGCATGACCCGCGAATACGATCTCGCCAAGCAGTCGGCGGGCATGCTCGCCTTCGTCGCGCTGACCGGAACGACGGTCGGTTCCGTCGTCTGGGGTCTCGTCGCCGACCGCTTCGGCCGGCGCGCGACGATCCTCCTGTCGGCCCTGATGTTCATCGGCACGGCCATCTGCGGCGCGATGCCGTCGTTTAACTGGAACCTTGCCATGTGCTTCCTGATGGGCGCGTCGGCCGGCGGCCTGCTCCCGATCACGTTCACGCTGATGGCCGAGATGATCCCGGCCGCGCACCGCGGCTGGCTGCTCGTCGCGCTGGGCGGGCTCGGGAACTCGGCCGGCTACCTCGTCGCCGCCTGGTCCGCCAGCCTGCTGGAACCGGTCTACGGCTGGCGCGTGCTGTGGCTATTGGGCCTGCCGACGGGCGCCATCATCATCCTGCTCAGCCGCCTGCTGCCGGAATCGCCGCGCTTCCTCGCGACCAACGGCCTGCCCGACCAGGCGCGCGCCGTGCTGGCGAAATTCGCCGGCGTCGTCGACGCCGACGCGGCGTGCGGGGCGGCCGACGCGGCCGAGGCCGACCGCCCGTCGTCCGGCATGCGCGCGCTGCTGCAGGGCGGCTACGGCCCGCTGACGATCGGCATGGGCGTGGCCGGCATCGCCTGGGGCCTGGCCAACTTCGGCTTTCTCCTGTGGCTGCCGACGAACCTGCGCGCGATGGGCATGGACGCCGCCACGGCCACGAGCCTCCTCGCCAAGTCGGCATTCCTCGCGCTGCCCGGCACGCTCGTCGTGATCTGGCTGTACCACCGCTGGAGCACGATCAACACGCTCGTGACCTTCATCGGCCTGTCGTGCGCGAGCCTGCTGGGCTTCTTCCTGCTCGGCCATTTCGGCGTGGCGTCGACGGCCGCCATGGTCGTCGCGACGGTCGCGCTGCTGGTCTCGGCCAGCGGCGTGATCGCCACCCTGATCCCGTACGCGTCCGAAATCTACCCGGTGCACCTGCGCGCCACCGGGTCCGGCGTCATCGCGGCCGGCTCCAAGCTGGGCGGCATCCTCGGCGCCGGCTTCGGCGTCGTGGGCCTGTTCGGCAACGTGGCACTGGCCGCCCTCGTGATCGCGGCCCCGATGGCCGTCGCGGCGCTGCTGCTGGCCAGGAACGGCATCGATACGCGCGGCCGCCGGCTGGAAGAGATCCAGGGGCTGATCGCTGAGCCTGCCGCGCTGGGCTGAACGCCGCGGCCGCGTAAGCCGGCAATTCATTACCATTCGATTACATTTGCCTGGCGATTTGTCGTATCGCGATCGAATCGCGTCAATTGGCGTTGCATTTGTTGCCGCATGTATTTATTGTTTCCATACGGATACAATAAATACATGCGGCCATCGCGGCGGCACCACCTCACTTACGATAGAGAACATCATGGGCTTACAACGTCGCCTCGAGCATCTGCTGCTCTGGCATAAATTCGCGATCCTGAGCGTCGTCGGCGTCATCGTCGCCGCCATCCCGGCCACGCTCTACCTGCAAGAGACCGGCAAGGCGCTCGACGCGCTGGAGCTCGAAGCCCACGCGCGCGCGCCGGTGGCGACGATCCTCGCTACGATCCAGACCACCCAGCAGCATCGCGGCCTGGCGGCACTGGTGGTCGGCGGCGTCGCGGAATCGGTTCCGAAACGGGAAGCGAAGCAGCGCGAGGTGGACGGCAACTACGCGGCCATGGCGGCGATCGTCGCCGGCATCCGCGATCCGCGCCTCGACCAGGCGTGGACGGACGCGAAGAACGACTGGGAAACGTTGCGCGGACGCGTGGTCGCGCGCACGATCACGGTGCCCGAGAGCTACGAGGCGCATACTGCCCTCGTGCCCAGGCT
Source organism: Massilia luteola (assembly GCF_034420155.1). Taxonomy (NCBI): domain Bacteria; kingdom Pseudomonadati; phylum Pseudomonadota; class Betaproteobacteria; order Burkholderiales; family Oxalobacteraceae; genus Massilia; species Massilia luteola. The sequence continues at coordinate 97,707 of NZ_JAXOFN010000023.1, read as the reverse complement.
GCTCGAGGTCGAGGACCAGGTGGCCGACCACTACGGCCTGAACCTGGACCCGGACGTCGATTCCTACCAGCTGATCCAGGCGATCTATTATCAGTTGCCCTACCTGTCGGAGGAACTCGGCAAGATGCGGGCCAAGGGCGCCGGCATGCTGGCGACGAAGAGCGCCAGCCCGGAAGACCGGCTGGCCCTGTCCGCGATCGTGGCGCGGGTCGCCGACCGGCTGCACCAGACCACCAGCCAGTTCGACAAGGCGGCGCGCGCCAATCCGGGCCTGACCGCGCCGCTGGCAGGTCCGATGCGGGACGTGCGCGAACAGGCGCAGCAGACCATGAAGCTGGCCACGGAGCAGATCGTGAAGGCGGACCCGCTCACGTTCTCCGGACCGGAGTACGTCAGGCTGACCACGGCCGCCATCGATGCCCAGTATGCGTTCGCGGACAAGGCCACGGAACAGTTCAACGGCCTGCTCGACGCCAGGATTTCCACGCTCCGGCATACCCGGCTGGGCATGCTGGCCGCGGTCGCCGCCCTGTTCGCGTTCGGCGGCCTGATGCTCTACGTGATCGCCCGCTCGGTAACGCAGCCGCTGAACAATGCCGTCGAGATCGCGGAACGGGTCGCCTCCGGCGATCTCACGGCGGCCATCGCCACCGAAGGCCGCAACGAAACCGCGCGGCTGCTGTCCTCCCTGGGACGCATGAACGACAACCTGCGCAAGATCGTGCGTGAAGTGCGGGTCAGCGTCGACACCATCGGCGCCACCACCGGCGACATCGCCAACGGCAATGCGGACCTGTCGGCGCGCACCGAATCGCAGGCGTCCAACCTGGAAGAGACGGCGGCGTCGATGGAAGAGATCACGGCGACCGTGCGCCAGAATGCCGAGAATGCCGCCCAGGCCAACCAGGTGGCGCGCCAGGCCTCCGCCGTGGCCGAGCGCGGCGGCCGCGTGGTCAGCGACGTGGTGGCGACGATGGAAGCGATCAACGCCAGCGCGCGCAAGATCGTCGACATCATCGGCGTCATCGACGGCATCGCCTTCCAGACCAACATCCTCGCGCTGAATGCAGCCGTCGAGGCGGCGCGGGCGGGAGACCAGGGCCGCGGATTCGCGGTGGTCGCCGGCGAAGTGCGCAGCCTGGCCCAGCGCAGCGCGGCGGCGGCCAAGGAGATCAAGCAGCTCATCGACGAAAGCGTCGAGCGCGTCGAGACGGGCAACCGCCTGGTGACAGAGGCCGGCGCGTCGATGGAGGATATCCTGTCCAGCGTGCAGCGTGTGTCCGGCATCGTGTCGGAGATCGTCGTGGCGTCGCGCGAGCAGGCGGCCGGCATCCACCAGGTCAACGACGCCATCTCGAACCTGGACGACACCACGCAGCAGAACGCCGCGCTGGTGGAGCAAGCGGCGGCGGCGGCCGCGAGTCTCGATGACCAGGCGCGCAACCTGGCCCATACCGTGAGCGTCTTCCACATCGGCGACGACCGGCCGGCGCAAGGCGCGGCGGCGTTGCCGCGGCCGGCGCCTGTCGTCAGGCTGGCGGCGTAAAAAAGGCCGGGCATCGGCCCGGCCAGGAAATGACGGCCCGGGTCTCAGGCCGCGTGGTGACTGGCGCTCGCGTCGTTCGCAGCCGGCGCGCCCTTGACGCTGCCGCTGCCCGCGTCCATGCCGTCGTCGTGGTGGAACGGCGCGAACCACGTCGCGAGGAACGACGGGATCGTCGCGATCATGACGGCGACGAAGTAGCTGACATACCCCAGGTACTCCTGCAGCACGCCGCTGATCGTGCCGGTGACCAGCATGCACAAGCCCATCAGGCCCGTGCCGAAGGCGTAGTGCGTCGTCGTGTACTTGCCCGGCGCGAGCTGCTGCATCAGGTAGATCATGTAGCCCACGGAGCCGAAGCCGAAGAAGAACTTCTCGACGATGACGCCGGCCGCGATCGTCCACGCGTCGGAGGGCAGGGCGATGCTCATCGCCAGGAACGTCAGGTTGGGAATGTTGACGGCGCAGCACAGGATGAACAGCGTGCGTTTCAGGCCGCGCTTCGCGACGAACATCCCGCCCAGCAGGGAGCCGACGAGCACCGCGATCAGGCCCCAGGTGCCGTAGATGATGCCCAGGCTCTCGTTGGACAGGCCGAGTCCTCCCTTCGCGGGTGAATCGACCATGAAGAAGGGCCCGATCTTTTCCAGCATGCCGATGCTGAAGCGGAACAGGAACGCGAAGGCGATCATCTTCCACACGTCGCGTTTCTGGAAGAAGGTGACGAACGAATCCCACAGGATGCCGGCGGCGCCGCGCACGCTGGTCGGCGTGTTTTCCGCGCGCGCGCCGTCGGGCATCACGCGCGCATGCCAGGCGGCCATCACGAGGATGATGGCGGCGACGATGAAGAAGATCACGCGCCACGCGTCCATCCAGTCCGGCCCGAATACCTTCGGGTCATGGTGGAACACCTCCGTGTGCAGGCGTCCGCTCAGGTAGACGAGGAAGCCGGACGCCACGATCGGCCCGACGTTCCACGACAGGCTTTGCACGCCGCAGTACAGCGCCTGCGTGCGCGTGTCGAGCGACGTGACGTAGACGCCGTCGCTGGCGATGTCCTGCGTCGCGCCGATGAACGACATGACGACGAACATGGACAGCATCAGCACCATCCAGTTCGGCATGCTCATCGCCAGCCCAACGCCGGCGAAGCCGAGCGCGATGAGCACCTGCATCAGCAGCACGAAGAATTTCTTCGTCCGGTACATCTCGACGAACGGCGCGAACAGCGGTTTCGCCGTGTAGGCGAAGATCAGGACGCTCGAATACGCGGCGGCGCGCGCATTGTCCATGCCGATGTTCTTGAACATGATGGCGGTCACGCTCGTCAGCATGACGTAGCCCATCGCCATCGTGAAGTACCCGGTGGGTACCCACAGCAGCGGGTGGCGGATGCGGTCAGGCGTGCGCATGATGGGCCGTCGCGACGGAGTCGATCGGGGCGCGCTGCGCCGCGGCGCGGGCGTCGACGAGCTGCTGGTCCAGCATCGCGGCCGCGCCGGCCAGTGCGGGGTAGGGCGCGTGAATCACGTACACCGGGATCTGCCTGCAGAAGTCGGTGAAGCGGCCCTTGTTCTCGAAGCGGGCGCGGAACGACGACTTGGCGAAGAACCCGGCCAGGCGCGGCACGACGCCGCCGCCGATGTAGATGCCGCCGCGCGCGCACAAGGTCACGGCCACGTTCGCGGCCATCGTGCCGAGCGCGCCGCAGAAGATGTCCAGCACTTCCGCGCACAGCGCATCGCCCGCCAGGCCGCGCTCGACGACCTGCGCCGGTTCGAGGGCATCGCCTTCGATGCCGTCGATGGCGCACAGCGCCTCGTGGATGGTGGCGAGACCCGGACCCGAGATCAGGCGCTCGGCCGACACGTGGTCCCATTTCGTCCAGCAGTACGCGAGGATCGCCTGCTCGCGCGCATTCGACGGCGAGAACGCGACGTGGCCGCCTTCGCTGGGCAGCACCTTCCAGCGGCCGGCGTCGGGAATCACGCCGCCGACACCGAGGCCGGTACCCGCGCCCACGAGGCCGATCACGGCGTCCGGGCTCACGCGGGTGCCGCCGACCTGTTCGAGGTCCGCATCCGCGAGGCTGGGCACCGACATCGACAGCGCGGCGAAGTCGTTCACGACGAGCAGCGTGTCGAGGCCGAGGTCGCGGCGTGCGGCGTCGATGGAGAACTGCCAGTGGTGGTTGGTCATCTTGACGAAATCGCCTTCGACCGGATTCGCGATCGCGATCACGGCGTGGCGCACTTCGCGCGCGGCGCCGGGGTGGCGCGCCAGGTAGGCGCGCACGGCGTCGGTGAACGTCGGGTGGGCGGCGCAGGCCAGCGTCGCGATTTCCTCGATGCGGCCGGGGCCGCGCTGCAATGCGAAGCGGGCGTTGGTGCCGCCGATGTCGGCCAGCAGGCGGGCGCCGCCGAAAAGCACATCATCCATGGTGTCCCTCATGTCTTGCTCGGTCTCCTGTTGTTCTTGGCCGCGGCGGCGTCAGGCCGCGCGCAGCGCGGCGCGCTGGCCGGCGATGAAATCGCGGTACCAGAGCGCGCTCGCCTTGGGCGTCCGCTGCTGCGTGGCGTAGTCGACGTAGACGATGCCGAACCGCTTGTCATAGCCGGAGTTCCATTCGAAATTATCCATCAGGCTCCACAGGAAGTAACCGCGCACGTCGACGCCCTGGTCCATCGCGGCCTTGAGGGCCTCGAGGTGGGTGCGGACGTACTCCAGGCGCTGGGTGTCGTTGACCTGGCCGCCCTCGATCGCATCGACCGAGGCCATGCCGTTTTCCGTAATGTACACCGGCGGCAGGTCGGGGTACTCCTGTTTCAGCTGCACGAGCAGATCGGTCAGGCCCTGCGGGTAGATTTCCCAACCCATGTCGGTGAAACCCATGCCGCCTTCCGGCTTCTTCGGCGGGACTTCCGCGCTCATCACTTCGCGGCGGTAGTAGTTCACGCCGAGGAAGTCGAGCGGCTGGGCGATGATGTCGAAGTCGCCCGCGTGCACGACCGGCGCGTCGGCGCCGTGCGCTTCCAGCGACAGCGCCGGATAGCGGCGCTTGAAGATCGGGTCCATGAACCACTCGATGGAATTGGCCCATTCGAGTGCGGCCAGGCGGCGGTCCGCGGCGGTGTCGGTGGCCGGTTCGGCCGTCCATTGGTTCAGCACGATGCCCAGTTGCGCGGTCGGATTCACGGCGCGCATCGCCCGCATGGCCAGGCCGTGCGACAGCAGCAGGTGGTGCGACACCTGGATCGCCTGTTTCTTGTCCGCGACGCCGGGCGCGAACTGGCCGTTGCCGTAGCCGAGGTTCGCCGTGCACCACGGTTCGTTGTGCGTGGCGATGGCGGCCACGCGGTTGCCGTAGCGGCGCGCCACCTCGGCCGCGTAGTCGGCGAAGCGGTGCGCCGTGTCGCGCGACATCCAGCCGCCGTCGTCCTGCAGGCCCTGCGGCAGGTCCCAGTGGTACAGGGTGATGTGCGCGACGATGCCCTTTTCGTCCAGCGCGTCCAGCAGGCGCGTGTAGAAATCGAAACCGGCCTCGTTCCACGCGCCCTTGCCGGTCGGCTGCACGCGGCTCCACGCGATCGAGAAGCGGTAGGCGCCCACGCCCAGCGACGCCATCAGGGCGACGTCTTCGCGGTAGCGGTGGTAGTGGTCGCAGGCCACGTCGCCGTTGCTGCCGTCGATGATGTTGGCGGCATCGTGCGAGAACGTATCCCAGATCGAAGGGCCCTTGCCGTCGGCGTCAAAGGCGCCTTCGATCTGGAAGGCGCTGGTGGCGACGCCCCACGTGAAGTTGGAAGGAAAGCGGATGGAGTCGGTCATGATGCTTCGGTTGGTCGTTGTAGGTTGAAACTTTTGAAATCGATTTCATCGTACATGCGCCATTGCCCGGGTGTCAAATAGATTTTTTCCCTGCAAGCCGCCCGCCGACATGTCAAACCGGCATGTCCTGGTGTATATTCACGAGCTTCGCGGCAACTGCCGTGTCGAAGAACCAGGCCGAAACGCATGAAAAAGGATTCCAGCAGCCCGCAGATGGTCACCGTCCACGAGGTCGCCCGTGTGGCGGGCGTGTCGGCGGCGACGGTGTCGCGCTTCCTGAACGGCACCGCCAAGGTGTCCGAGGAAAAGCGCCAGGCCATCGAAAGCGTCATCGAAAGGCTCAATTACAAGCCGAACGTGCTGGCGCAGAACCTCAAGACGGGCAGCTCGCGCACCATCGGCGTGCTGACGCAGTCGCTCGTGTCGGGGTATTTCGCCGACGCGATGGCGGGCATCGACGAAGCGCTGCAGGGCACGGGCTACGCGCCGCTGATCGTCTCGGGCCACTGGCATGCGGACGAGGAGGCCGAGCGCATCGAGCTGCTGATCGCGCGGCGCGTGGACGGCCTCGTGATCCTGAGCGGCAAATTGAAGGATGCGCAGATCCTGAAGCTGTCGCAGCGCGTGCCCATCGTCGCCTTCGGCCGCGACCTGAGCGCGCCGCGCGCCTACGGCTTCTGCCTCGACAACTACTGGGGCGCCTGCGAAGCGGTGGGCCACCTGATCGCGCAGGGGCACCGCAACATCGCGTTCATCACCGGTCCGTCCGACCACCAGGATGCGCTGGCCCGCCTGGCCGGCTACCGCGACACGCTCGCCAAGCACGCCATCAAGGAACAGCAGCAGCTGATCGTGGGCGGCGACTTCCAGGAATCGGGCGGCCTGCTCGCGGTCGAGCGCCTGCTGGAATCGAAGCAGCGCTTTTCCGCGATCTTCTGCGCCAACGACCTGACGGCGTACGGCGCGCGCCTGGCGCTGTACCGGCGCGGCATCCGCGTCCCGGAAGACATCTCCGTGATCGGCTTCGACGACCTGCACAGCTCCATGTACACGACGCCGCCGCTGACCACCGTGCGCCAGCCGCTGTTCGACGTCGGCAAATGCCTCGGCCGCGCCATCGTCAAGATGATCGGCCACGAGACGCTCGACATCGAGGTGCCGCAGCTGAACCTCGTGGTGCGCGAGTCCGTCAAACCGGTCGACTGATCGACAATTCGGGCTCTGACCCCGGTGTTCAGGCTGCGAAGCCGCCGTCCACGGCGAGGTCGGCGCCCGTCACGAAGCCCGCTTCCGGGCTGGCCAGCCACGCCACCATCGACGCGATCTCCTGCGGCCGGCCGTGGCGCGGCAATGCCATGAAGGCGTGCAGCGACTTGCCGAAATCGGTGTCGGCCGGGTTCATGTCCGTGTCGACGGGGCCCGGCAGCACGTTGTTGACGGTGATGCCGCGCGGGCCCAGGTCGCGCGCGAGGCCCTTCACGAGGCCCGTCAGCGCCGATTTGCTCATCGCATAGACCGCGGCGCCGGCGAACGGCACGCGCAGCGCGTTCGTGCTGCCGATGTTGATGACGCGCCCGCCGTCGCCGAGGTGGCGCACGGCCGCTTGTGTCGCGGCGAACACGGCGCGCAGGTTGACCGCGACCGTCTTGTCGAAATCCGCGAGCGAAAATTCCGTCACGTGCCCGCCGAGGAACACGCCCGCATTGTTGACGAGGATGTCCAGCCGGCCGAACTTGGCGACGGCCGCGTCGATGGCCGCCGTCAGCGCCTGCGCGTCGGCGACGTCGGCGCGCAGGGCCAGCGCGCGGCCGCCGGCGGCCTCGATGCGGCCGGCGAGCGCCTGCGCGGCGGCGTCCGACGATTGGTACGTGAACGCGACGGCCGCGCCGTCCCGTGCCAGGCGCTCGACGATGGCGGCGCCGATGCCGCGCGAACCGCCGGTGACGAAAGCGACTTTGTGTTCGAAATGCGTGGTTGCCATGCTGTTCTCCATTCGGTTGGGGTGGTTGATGGATGCAGTATCATTCCAACTCCCGGTTCAAACTAGCCGGACAAAACGCGTAAGACTTTCAACTGCGGGTTAAAGATCAGCCATGAACGACGCTTTCGTCCACCTCGATTCCTTCATCCACAGCGCCGAGGACGGCGGCTTTTCCGCCGCCGCGCGCCGCCTCGGCCTCACGCCGGCCGGCGTCAGCAAGAACGTCGGCCGGCTGGAAGCGAGCCTCGGCGTGCGCCTGTTCCGGCGCAGCACGCGCAAGCTGAGCCTGACGGAAGAGGGCGAGCAATTGCTGCGCGAGGTGGCCGAGCCGTGGCACCGCATCCAGGACGCGATGGCCGTCGTGCGCCAGGGCGCCAACCACGCCGCCGGACCGTTGAAGGTGGCGCTGGCGCCGGCCGTCGGGCGCATGCATTTCGTGCCGATGCTGGCGGAATTCCGCCGCCGCTATCCCGAGGTGCTGCCCGACCTGCATTTCGATAACCGCCAGGTCGACCTGATCGCGGAAGGGTTCGACGTGGCCATCGGCGGCGGCGTCGAGCTGCCGCAGGGCGTCGTCGCGCGCGAGCTGGCGCGGGTGCGCATCGTGCTCGCGGCGTCGCCCGATTACCTGGCGCGGTGCGGCACGCCGCGGCATCCCGACGACCTGCCCGCGCACGACGGCATCGCGCGCCGCTCGATCCGCTTCGGCCGGCTGCAGGCGCTCACCCTGCGCGACGACGCCGGCGGCGTGGCGCCGTACGAATGCCGGCCCGTGGCCGTGCTGGACGATCCGGAAGCGATGGCGCACGCGGCTGCGGCGGGACTCGGCATCGCGCTGCTGCCGGCGCCGCACGCGGGGCCGCTGCTGGCCGATGGACGGCTCGTGCGCATCCTGCCGGACTGGTATGCGGAGACGGGGCCGCTGTTCCTCTACTATTCGAGCCGGCGCCTGCTGCCGGCCAAGACCCGGGTGTTCGTCGACTTCGTCGTCGAGCGGTTCCGCGAACTGGGCCTGGCCGCGCACTTCACCGGCTGACGCCGGCCGCGCGGCGGCGCTACCACTCGCAGCCGCTGCCGTCACCGCATCCTTCAACAAGGGCAGGACGGCCAGCAGGCCCAGGCCCAGGCCGGCGTTAGGCCGTGCGGCAATCGTTGCGGCCGCCGCGTGCGATGCCGCGCCGGCCCGGGCGGCAAGCGGCGATGAGCATCCGGAGCAAAGCTCACGCACTGTCACGCCACTGACATTTACCCTTCATACAATGTACGATTGCCAATAACCAGCAACCCGACCGAAAGACCGACCGCATGCGACCCTCCCGGCTGAAGACTTCGCTCACCCTGATCACGTGCGCCGCGCTGTGGCTGCCCGGCCCCGCATCCGCCGCGCCGGCCGCCAAACCGGCCCAGGTCGCCGCGTCGGTGAAGCCGCCGAAGCTGGTGGTCGTGATGGTCATCGACGGCCTGCCGTCCGAGCAGGTGCAGCGCTACCGCGGCCAGTTCGGCCCCGGCGGCCTGCGCCGCCTGCTGGAGCAGGGCGCGTCGTTCACGGACGCGCACCAGGCCCACGGCATCACGGTGACGGCCGTCGGCCACTCGGCCGTGCTGACGGGCGCCTATCCCTACCGCCACGGCATCATCGGCAACAACTGGATCGCGCCGGATGGCCGGCAGGTCTACTGCACCGAGGACACCCGCTACCACTACATCGACGAAGAGACGGACCCGCACGACGGCACGTCGCCCGCGAACCTGCGCGTGGACACCCTCGGCGACCAGCTGCGCTACGCGAGCGGCAACCGCAGCAAGGTCGTGACCGTGTCGGGCAAGGACCGCGGCGCCATCCTGCTCGCCGGCAAGACCGGTACGGCCTACATGTACATGGACAAGACGGGCGATTTTGCCAGCAGCACGTATTACTTGGACCGGTATCCCGCCTGGGCCGAGCGCTTCCGCGCCGCGAAGCCGCAGGACCGCTACTACGCCAAGTCGTGGACGCCGCTGCTGGACGACAGGGCCTATGCCGACGACGCGCCGTACCCGGAGCCGACGACGTCCGGCACGAACCGCTTCCCGTTCACGTTCTACAGCGACAGCGGCAAGCCGGCGGCCGATTATTACGTCCGGCTGAAGAAGAGCCCGGCCGTGGACGCGCTGACGCTGGAATTCGCCGAGGCCGCCGTCGACGGCGAACGGCTGGGCAGCAATCCGACCGGCGCCACCGACCTGCTGGGCGTGAGCCTGTCCGGCCACGATTACGTGAACCATGCCTACGGCCCGGAAAGCCGCATGTCGCACGACCACCTGCAACAGGTCGACCGCCAGATCGCGCAGTTCTTCGCGTTCCTCGACAAGCGCGTCGGCATGGACAATGTGCTCGTCGTGCTGACGGCCGACCACGGCTTCGCCAACACGGCCGAGTTCTCCCGCGCGCAGCACGCGGACGCGCTGCGCGTGAACCCGCGGGCGCTGCTGGACAAGCTGGACGCTCATCTGGCCGAGCGTTTCGGCGTCGCGAAACTGGTCAAGACGTCGCTGTTGCCGGAGATTCACCTCGACTACGCCGCCATCGAACGCCGCGGCCTCGCCCGTGCCGACGTGGAAAATGCCGCCGCCCGCTTCCTGCTCGCGCAGCCGGGCATTGCGGAGGTCTTCACGCGCACGCAGCTGGAGCAGGGCGTCGCCTCGACGTCGCGCCTGGGCACGCTGATGCAGCGGGCCTGGAACCGCGCGCTGTCCGGCGACCTGCTCGTGGTGACGACGCCGTACACGATCTTCAGCAGCGGCACGTCGGGCGCCAGCCACGGCACGCCCTGGCAGTACGACACGTCTGTGCCGCTGCTGATCATGGGCAAGCGCTGGATCCGTCCGGGCGAGCAGGCCGGCTATGCCGAGGTCGTGGACATCGCGCCGACGCTCGCGCAGATCCTGCACGTGCGCCGTCCGGCGGGTTCGGAGGGGCGCGCGCTGACCGAGGCGCTGCGTTGACGGCGGCGCCGGGCGACGCGGCGGACTCGCCGGCCGCTATACTGCGGTCAACGCCATTTCATCCGGGCCCATCCATGTACGCAGCAGTCGACCTCGGCTCCAATTCCTTCCGCCTCCACATCGGCGAGCCGATCGCGGGCCAGATCCACATCGTGCGCACGGCGCGCGACCCGATCCGCCTCGCGGCCGGCCTCGGTCCGGACAACGAACTGGGCGACGCCGCCGTGGAGACGGCCCTGCGCACCTTGCGCGACTTCAGCGGCATCCTGCGCCAGTTCCGCCTCGACGCCGTGCGCGTCGTCGCGACCAACACGATGCGCGTGGCCAGCAATGCCGCGGCCGTGCTGCCGCGCATGGAAGAGGCGATCGGCCATCCCATCGAGATCATCTCCGGCGAGGAAGAAGGGCGCCTGATCTATATGGGGGTCGCGCGCGCGCTGGGCCGGCGCGCCGAGCGGCGGCTCGTGATCGACATCGGCGGCGGCTCCACCGAAGTCATCGCGGCGCACGGCGACGACATCCACATCGTCGAATCGTTCAGCATCGGCACGCATCCGCAGAGCGCGACGTATTTCCACGGCGGCCACATCAGCGCGGACGCCTTCGAGACGGCCGTCAACGCGGCCCGCGCCCAGTTCGAAGACGCGGCCGGCCAATACCGCGAGCACGGCTGGGAGGCCGTCTACGGTTCCTCGGGCACCATGCGCGCGATCCACGAAGTGATTTCGCGCAACCGGCTCGGCGACGGTACGATGTCGCTGGCGAGCCTGCTGGCATTGCGCGCCAGGCTGATCGAACTCGGCCATGTCGACGCCTTCGACCTGCCGGGCGTGAAACGCGAACGCGTGATCGTGATGACGGCCGGCCTGTCCATCCTGATCGGCGTGATGCAGGAACTGGGCGTGCCCGGCATGACGGCGATTAACGCCGGCCTGCGCCTCGGGGTGCTGTCCGACCTGGAACTGCGCGCCAACCGCCACGACCGCCGCGACCTGGCCATCCAGGACTGCATGCGCCGCTTCGGCGTCGACGTCCAGCGCGCCGCGCGCACGGCCGCCATCGCGAAGAAGCTGTTCGACAAGCTGTCGCCGCAGGACGAGGGCGTCGTCCACCACCTGCTGCGCAGCGCCATGCTGCACGAGGTGGGGCAAGCCGTCTCGCACACGGGGGCGCACAAGCATGCCGCGTACATCGTCGAGCACGCCGACCTGCCGGGCTTCACGGCCCGCGAGCAACGCCTGATGAGCCTGATCGTGCTGGGCCAGAAGGGCAATCTGCGCAAGGTGCGCGAGGTGCTGGGCGTGCCCGACCTGGCCAAGGCCGTGCTGGCGCTGCGCCTGGCGGCCGTGTTCATGCATGCGCGCGTGGACGACGACGTCGACGCCGTCCGCCTGCGCATGAAGGGCCGCATCGACATCGAGACGCCGCGCGGCTGGCTGCGCCAGCATCCGACCGTGGCCGCGTGGTTCGAAAAGGAAGCGTCCGCGTGGGATGACGTCGGGGTGCCGTTCAGCGTGACGACGTAGGGCTCTCTGACCGACTTGTTGTGCCAGCAGTCAGACCGTCGTCCCTGCGCAGGCAGGGACCCAAGGTCGTTGCGTCTCGCAGCATGCAAACTTGGCAGGACGACGTTCCCGGGGGGCGGACGAGATTTTGCCCCATACCCGCGGACGGCCAGGCGCACCTGGTCCGCGCCTGCTTCGCGCCAGTTTGCACGCTTTCTCTCCGACCATTGCAATCCGCCGACCGGCGACGATACTGGAAGTCCGATCAGCGGATTCCAGGGAGAGGATCATGAACGAGCAAGCAAACATCGGCCTGCTCAAACAGGCGTACGACGCTTACGACAAAGGCGACATCCAGCGCCTCATCGGCCTGCTTGCGCAGGACATCGAGTGGGAACTGCCCGAGGTGGAGGGCATCCCGTTCACGGGCAAACGCCGCGGCGTGGACCAGGTCGCCGACTTCTTCCGCGTCATGGCCGAATGCCAGGAACCGCGCGAATTCAGGCCAGACCAGTTCATCGGCCAGGGTGACCAGGTCATCGTGCTCGGGCACGGCACGTTCACCGTCAAGGCGACGGGTGCCGAGTTCAGCAGCGACTGGTGCCACGTCTTCCGTGTCGCCGGCGGCAAGATCGCCAGCTTCAAGGAATACGACGATACCTACAGGGCCGCGCAGGCCTACCGGCCGCAGGGCGCCGGCGCCGGCGCGACTGCAGGCAAGGGCGCAACGCGTCCGGCCGTCCATTAACCGCCATTCTTCCAGGCACGCGGCCGCGCCCCCGGGCGTGGCCGTTTCAATTTGTCATTCTGTTATCATGCGGCACTTCGACTGCGTTCGCCTGCCCATGACGACCGATCCGCTTACCCTGAACAACACCGCCCTCGCGGGCCGGCACGTGCGGCTGGAACCGTTCGACGAGTCGCTGCGCGAACCGGTCCGGGCCGCGCTCGATTGCGATCCCGACGCGTGGCGCCTGTTCGCGATCAACGGGCAGGGCGCGGACTTCGACGCCTTCTGGCGCGCCCTCAACGGCCAGGTCGCGCAGGGCGGCTGGATCGCCTATGCCATCCGCCATGCCGCGACCGGCGCCATCGTGGGCACGACGAGCTTCCTGAACATCAAGCCCACGCGCCAGACCGTCGAGATCGGCGGCACTTTCATCCATCCGGACGCGCGCGCCACCCTCGTCAACGCGGAAGCGAAATACCTGATGCTGGCCCACGCCTTCGCCGCCGGCATGCGCCGCGTCGAGCTGCTGACGGACGCCCGCAACGCGCGCAGCCAGGCCGCCATCGCCAAACTGGGCGCCGTGCGCGAAGGCGTGCTGCGGCGCGAGCGCGTGACGTGGACGGGGCATGTGCGCGACAGCGTGCTGTTCGCCGTGACCGACCTCGACTGGCCGGACGTGCGGGCGCGCCTGGAGCGGCGGCTGGGCGCGGCCGGGCCGGCCTGACTCAGCGCTGCGCGAAAAACGCCGACGGCGAACAGCCGAACGTCTTGCGGAACATGTGCGAAAAGGCCGACTGGCTCGTATAGCCCAGTTGTTCCGCCACGCGCGCGAGCGGCATGCCGCGGGCGATCAGCGGCGCCGCGTGCGCCAGGCGCGCCTGCTGGCGCCACTGGCTGAACGGCATCCCCAGCTCCTTTTCGAACAGCCGCGCCAGCGTGCGTTCGGACGCGCCGACCTGGCGCGCCCAGTCCGCCAGCGTGTGCGCGGCGCCCGGTTCGTCGAGCAGGCGCGCGCACAGGCTCTGCAGGCGCTTGTCGCGCGGCAGCGGCACGCGGATCGGCAGCGCGGGGGCGCGCGCCAGCTCGTCCAGCATCAGCTCCGACAGCAGGCTCGCGCGCGCCGACGGCGCCAGCGGCGGCAGCTGTTCCAGCGCGAGGATCAGCTCGCGCAGCAAGGTCGACACGTCCAGCACGCGGCAATCCTCGCCCGGGAACGGTGTGCGCGCGGCGTGGATGCGCACGGGCCGCAGCCGCACGGGTTCGAGCACCGTGACCTCGTGCACGACGCCGGGCGCCGTCCAGATGGCGCGCGACGGCGGCACGATCCAGCTGCTGCCGGCCGCCGTCAGGCGGATCACGCCCTCGCGCGCATACGTCAGCTGGCCGAACGGATGCGTATGCGGCGCCACGTTGTCGGCCGCTTCCAGGTCGCGCGCCGTCAGGGTGACGGGGCGCTCGGGTGTCGGGTCGAAGCAGTCCGGCAAGGGCTGCGTGTGGTGCACGACGGGGATGCGCATGGATGTCCGGTTCTCGACAAATTTTGTCCTGCTATCGTAATTCAGACGTGGTCGGTTTGCCTACACTGGTCTTTTCTTCCGGAGTGAATATGTCCCGAGACACCAACCTGCGCACCGACGCGCGCGTGATCGGCCTGGTCGGCCTGGCCCACGGCACCTCGCATTTTTATCACCTGATCCTGGCCGCGCTGTTTCCCTGGCTGAAGCCCGCGTTCGGCCTCAGCTATGCCGAGCTGGGCCTGCTGCTGACGGCGTTCTTCGTCGTGTCCGGCGTCGGCCAGGCGCTGGCCGGCTTCGTCGTCGACCGCGTCGGCGCGCGCCGCGTGCTGTTCTTCGGCATGACGATGCTGGGCGTGTCGGCGCTGGTGCTGTCGGCGGCCGGCAGCTATGCGGCGCTGATGGCGGGCGCGCTGCTGGCCGGCATCGGCAACAGCATCTTCCACCCGGCCGACTACACGCTGCTGAACCAGCGCGTCTCGCGCGCCCGCCTGGCGCACGGCTTTTCCGTGCACGGGATCAGCGGCAATATCGGCTGGGCGGCGGCGCCGCTGTTCATGACGACGGTCGCGACGCTGTCCAGCTGGCGCATGGCGCTCGCGTACGCCGCGATCCTGCCGTTCGCCGTGCTGGGCATCCTGTTCCTGAACCGCGCGCACCTGCGTCCGGAACCGAAACCGGCCGCGGCCTCCATCGACGCCGCCGGGGAAGCCGCCGGTACGCTGTCCTTCCTGCGCCTGCGCGCCGTGTGGATGTGCTTCGCGTTCTTCTTCCTGACGGCGGTGTCGCTGGGCGGGATCCAGGCGTTCGCGTCGATCGGCCTGATCCAGCTGTACGGCGTCTCGCGTGAGCTGGCGACGGGCGCGTACACCGCGTACATGCTGGCGTCCGCCGTCGGCATGCTGCTGGGCGGCTTCGTGGGCGTACGGGCGACCGGCGCGGGCCGCCAGGACCACGACCGCACGGTCGCCATCGCCTTCGCCGTGGCGGCCGCGCTGGCGCTGCTGCTGGGCGCGGCCGTCCTGCCGGGCTGGCTGGCGCTGCCGCTGATGGCGCTCATCGGCTTCTTCTCGGGCGTGGCCGGACCGTCGCGCGACCTGATGATCCGCGCGGCCGCGCCGCAGAACGCCACCGGGCGCGTGTACGGCGTCGTCTATTCGGGCCTCGACAGCGGCCTGTCCGTGGGGCCGGCCATGTTCGGGCTCGTGATGGATGCGGGGCATCCGGGCTGGCTGTTCGCCGGGATCGCGCTGTTCCAGGCGCTGGCGATCGTGACGGCGGTGGGCGTCGGCGGCGGGACGCGCGGCGCGCGCCTGCAGAACGCCTGAGCGGCGCCATTGAATTTACATTAGCGCTAATGTATTATGCGGACATGGACACCAGATCGAATCCCGGCCTCGGGGAACTGCTCCGCTACGTGGGCGAACTCGTGGAGCACGGGGCCGAGGAGCATTACCGCGCGATGCGCCTCGATTACCGCGCCCGCTACACGCCCGTGCTGCGCGCGCTGCACGCCGGCGCGTGCACCGTCACCGACATCACGGCGCGCACGCACCTGACGCAGGGTGCGATCAGCCAGACCGTGGCGCTGCTGGAGGGCGACGGCCTGGTCGCACGCCACGCCGTCGACGACGGGCGCAAGAGCGGCATCCGCCTGACCGCGGCCGGCCGGGCGCTGGTCGCGAAGCTCGAGCGCCACTGGACCGCGACGTTCGCGGCCATCGCCGGCCTCGAGGACGAAATCGGCCATCCGTTGCGGCGCGCGCTCGAAGCCGCGGCCGAAGCGCTGGAGCGCGAAGGATTCGCGGCCCGCGTCACGGCCGCGAAGACCAGACTGAAAAAGGAGCATGCGCATGCCGACTGACCGTTCACTGTCACGCAACTGGTTCGACGAGGGCGGCCGCGCGTACGCCCGGTTCCGTCCCGAGTATCCGCCCCGGCTCGCGGACTTCCTCGCATCGGCGGCGCCCGCGCGCGGACTCGCGGTCGACGTCGGCTGCGGCAACGGCCAGCTGACCCGGTTGCTGGCAGCGCATTTCGACAAGGTCGTCGGCCTCGACCCCAGCGCCGACCAGATCGCGAACGCCACGCCGGGCGACAGGATCGAGTATCGCTGCGCCCCCGCCGAGCGGCTGCCGCTGCCTGACGCGAGCGCGAGCCTGATCACGGCGGCCCAGGCGGCGCACTGGTTCGACCTGCCGGCGTTTTACCGCGAGGTGCGCCGGGTCGGCACGCCGGGCGCGGTCGTCGCGCTCATCAGCTACGGCGTGCTGACGCTCGAACCGCGCCTCGACGCGCGCTTCCAGACGTTCTACCGTGACGAGATCGGGCCGTACTGGCCGCCGGAGCGCAAGCTGGTCGACACGGGTTACGCGACCATCGATTTTCCGTTCGCGGAGCGCGCGGCGCCGGCGCTCGACATCCGCCTCGACTGGCACCTGAACGAATTCATCGGCTATCTGCTGACGTGGTCCGCGGTGCGCAGCGCGCGCGAGGCCGGCAGGGAAGGGCTGCTGATCGACTTCGCCAACGACATCGCGGATGCGTGGGGCGACCCGAACATCAGGCGGACCGTTCGCTGGCCCATCAATATGCGCATCGGGACGCTGTGACGGGACGCCAGCGTCGATCTGCCTGATATGAGGCGAGAAGCACAATTTCCGAGATCATTGGCGCGGTGTCCCGGGCCAGGCGCTGCCCTTGGCGGGGCCCCGATGTCGTGCAGGCCGCCGCTCGAACTTGGGTTCCCGCCTGCGCGGGAACGACGTAAACAGTGATGCCGCCGGCCTGTCGTCAGTCGGATCGACCCGGGCTTCAGCGCAGCTTGCCCACGATATCCGGGCCGACCGCCAGCCGCACGAACGGCGCCGGATCGTCGTCGCCCTTGCTGGCGATCCAGAACACGCTCGCCTTGCGGATCTTCCAGTCCTGCGCCGTCCCGGAAAAGATCAGCGACGCCACCTGGCCGAGCACAGGTTGGTGCCCGACGACGACGACCGTGTGGCGGTTGGCCGGCCAGCCCGCCGCTTCCAGGAGGCGTTCCGCCGTCGAATCCGTATTCAGCGCTTCCACTGTGGTGAATTTGCGGCCCAGCGCCTGCGCCGTCTGCACGCAGCGTGCGGCCGGGCTGGAGAGGATGCGGCAGTGCGAGGGAAGCTGGCGGTCGAGCCACGCACCCATGCGCGAGGCGTGGCGCGCGCCCTTGGCCGTCAGTTCGCGCAACTGGTCGCCCTCGCGGTCGGCCGCGTGCGGCTCAGCCTCGGCGTGGCGCCACAGGATCAGTTCCATGGTCGTTCTCCTTGTCGTGCGCGTTGACGGTGCCCTGCGCGCCCAGCGTATCCATCAGGAACTGCTGGGCGCCGAAGGCCGGCTGGCTGCCGCGCGCCTTGCGGCGCCGCGAGCGGCCGTCGCTGCCCAGTTCCCAGGCATTCACGTTGTCCTTCAAATAGACCTGCAGGCCCTCGCGCAGCACGCGCTTTTTCAGCGCGGGCGAGCGGATGGGGAAGGCGACTTCGACGCGGCGGAACAGGTTGCGGTTCATCCAGTCGGCGCTGCCGAGGTAGACGTCGTTCCTGAGATTGTTGCGGAAGTAGTAGATGCGCGTGTGCTCGAGGAAGCGGCCGACGATGGACCGCACGCGGATGTTGTCCGACAGTCCCGGCACGCCGGGCCGCAGCGAGCACGCGCCGCGTACGATCAGGTCGATGCGCACGCCGTCGCCGGACGCTTCGTACAGCGCGCGGATCACGGATTCGTCGGTCAGTGAATTCATCTTGGCGATGATGCGCGCCGGCTTGCCGTCGCGCGCGATCGCGGCTTCCTGGCGGATCGCCTTGACGATTTCCTTCTGCAGCGTGAACGGCGCCAGCCACATCGCCGCCAGCTGCGTCGGCCGCGTCAGGCTCGTGAGGTGGATGAACACTTCGTTGACGTCGGCGGTGATCTCGTCGTCCGCCGTGAGCAGGCCGAAGTCGGTGTAGAAGCGCGCCGTCGTCGGGTTGTAGTTGCCGGTGCCGAGGTGGGCGTAGCGGCGCAGGCCGTCCGGCTCGCGGCGCAGCACGAGCGCCATCTTCGCGTGCGTCTTGAGGCCCACGACGCCGTACACGACCTGGGCGCCGGCTTCCTCCAGCCGTTCGGCCCAGTTGATGTTCGCCTCTTCGTCGAAGCGCGCCATCAGCTCGACGATGACGGTGACTTCCTTGCCGCGCAGGGCCGCGTTGATCAGGGAATCCATCAGTTCGGAGTTCGAGCCCGCGCGGTAGATCGTCTGCTTGATCGCGACGACGTTCGGATCGGTGGCGGCGCAGCGCACGAAGTCGATCACCGGCTGGAATGACTGGTACGGATGGTGCAGCAGCACGTCCTGCTTGCGCAGCACGGCGAACGTGTCGTGCGCGTTCACGAGCTTGGCCGGGAAGCCCGGCACGTAGGGCGCGAATTTCAGGTCCGGCCGCGCATTGCTGTTGACGATCTCCAGCAGGCGCCCCATGTTGACGGGGCCGTCGACGGTGAACAGGCGCGAGCGGTCGATCGAGAACTGGTCGAGCAGGAAGTCGGCGAGATGCTTGGGGCAGCCGCGCGCCACTTCGAGGCGCACCGCGAAGCCGTAGTTGCGGCTATGGAGTTCGCTTTGCAGCGCCTGGCGCAGGTTCTTGACTTCTTCCTCGTCCACCCAGAGGTCGCTGTTGCGGGTGACGCGGAACTGCGAGTACGACACGATCTCGCGCCCCGTGAACAGGTCCGCCATGTGCGCCTGGATCACGGACGTCAGCAGGCAGTAGGACGCGCCCGGCTTGTCCGACAGGTCGTCCGGCAGGCGGATGAGCCGCGGCAGCACGCGCGGCGCCTTCATGATCGCGATGCCCGAGCCGCGCCCGAACGCATCCTTCCCGGCCAGCTCGATGATGAAGTTCAGGCTCTTGTTGATCACGCGCGGGAACGGGTGCGCCGGATCGAGGCCGACCGGCGTGAGCAGCGGCCGCACCTCCTTGTCGAAGTACTGCTTGACCCAGGCCTTCTGCGCCGCGTTGCGGTCCGAGCGGCGCAGCAGGTGGATGCCGTTGGCGGACAGCTGCGGCAGGATCTGGGCGTTGAGCAGCGCATACTGGCGCCCGATGATCTGGCGGCATTCCTCGCTGGCGCCTGCCAGGTCGGCCTGGCCGGGATCGGGCCCGCCATGCGCCTGGTGCTGCGCCAGCAGGCTCGCGACGCGCACCTCGAAGAATTCGTCGAGGTTGCTCGAGACGATGGTGAGGAAGCGCAGGCGTTCGAGCAGGGGCACCGAAGCATCCTCGGCCTGTTCGAGCACGCGGCGGTTGAACTCGAGCAGGGACAGTTCCCGGTTGAGGAACAGGTGCGGGCTATCGGCCGGAAGCGCGGCAAGGGCCTCGTCCGTCTTCAACTTCATATCCATTTTTCGGAAAGATTTCACTCGTGACAACGGAGTGTAGAAGCCGATTATGACGAGATTGTGACAGAGAGCGGGTTTTCGGGGCGCGCAATGTTACCGAAATGAATTTTGGATAACGTCCTGTCATGCACCGGGGCGAGCGCGCCCCGCGGGAGACGCATCGCCCGCACAGCTGTCCGGAATAATCACACGACCGGCTCCCTGACCCGCCTCAGATCATCCCTCGGCGGCCTGCCGAACATGCGGCTGTACTCGCGCGTAAACTGCGACGGGCTTTCGTAGCCGACCTGGTACGCCACCGCCGCCACGTCGCGGCTGCTCGCCGCCAGCCGCGCACGCGCCTCGTGCAGGCGGATCTGCTTCTGGTATTGCAGGGGGCTCAGCGACGTGAATTCCTTGAAGTGGCGGAACAGCGTCGACGCGCTCATGCCGCTCACGGCTTCCAGCTGCTGGGTCGACACCGGTTCCGCGTAGTGCTGCTGCAGCCAGCGGATTGCGCGGCCGATGCGCGACGCGCGGCTGTCGGCCAGGCCGACTTCGCGCAGCATCGGGCCGTGCGGGCCGGAGAGCAGGCGCCACAGGATTTCCTTTTCCAGCAGCGGACGCAGGATGCGCACGTCGTCCGGGTGGTCGAGCAGGGTGACGAGGCGGCCGACGGCGTCCAGCAGCTGGATTGACGCCGCGTGCACGGCCATCGGCACGGCGTCCGGCGCCGCATCGGCTTCCGCCTCGACGATCAGGCCCGCGATCTCGGCCGGCCGCAACGTGAGCGCGACGCCCAGGTACGGTTCGTCCTCGCTGGCGTCGATCACCTGGCCCGTCGACGGCATCGACAGCGACACGATCACGCAGTCGCCCGGGCCGTATTCGTAGGTGCGGCCGGCTATCGTCGAGCGCTTGCGGCCCTGCAGGATCAGGGCGAACATCGGCTCCTCGATGCCGCTCATCGGGGCGGTCGGCGCCGTGACGGCGCGCACCCGCAGCCCGGGCACGGCGCAGTCCGGGCCGGTGCCGGCGTGGCGCATGGCGAGGTGGCGGAGGTCGTGGAGAGTCATCATGGTGTCGGTCGCTGGTAATGGGGCGTGCGTCTTCGCGCAATGACGATCGTAACATGATCGTCGCCGCCAAAGACACATATGTATGGGCTACGGCTGGCCCGCCGGGACGCCGCGCCCCAGGCGGCGCCACCACGATTGCCGCGCCGGACGTTCGTACGCCTGGCCGGCCGGCACCGCGAGCGCGACGAGCGTGCCGCCGTCCGGCGCGGCGCCGATGTCGAGCCGCGCGCCGATGGCCGCCGCGCGCTCGCGCATGCCCGCGAGGCCCCAGTGGCCGGGACGCGCGGCCTCGCCGATGCCGCGGCCGTCGTCGCGCACCATGAGCTCGAACGCCTGTGCGCCGAACGTCACCGCCAGCGTCACCTGCGCCGCGCGCGCATGGCGGAAGGCGTTCTGCAGCGCTTCGCGCGCGATGAAGCAGGCCTCCTGCGCGACGTCGCGGCACAGGGGGCGGCGCTGGCCGTCCACCCGCACGGCAAAGGTGACGCCGAACTGCTCGCCGAGGATGTGGCCCAGCGGGACGAGCGCGCCGACCAGGTCCTGCGCGGGCGCCGCCGCGCCGCGCAGCGCCGTCAGTTCGTCGCGGCCTTCGCGCAAGGCGCTCCTCGCCTGGTCCAGCGTGCGGTCAATCAGCGGCAGGTCGGGGCTCTCCTGCGGCAGGCGGCCGCGCGCGTGCTCGAACAGCATCAGCAGCGCCTGCACCGATTGCATCAGCGTGTCGTGCAGGGTGCGCGCGATCCGTTCGCGCTCGCCCGCGCGCTCCTGCAGCAGGCGGCGCAGCTGCAGGGTCGCGCGGCGCAGGCGCAGGCGGTACAGCAGCCAGGCCGCCAGCACGAGGGCCGCGCCGCACAGCGCCTTGAACGGCGCGCCCTGCACGAAGGTCGGCGCGATCGCGATGTCGAGCGCGGCCCCCGCCGGATTCCACACGCCGTCCTCGTTGGCGGCGCTCACCAGAAAGCGATAGTGGCCGGGCGCGAGGCGCGTGTAATACGCCGTGCGGCGCGTGCCGGCGTCGCGCCACTCGTCGTCCACGCCGTCCAGCCGGTAGCGGAAGCGGACCCGCTCCGGCATCGTGAAGCTGGGCGCCGTGTAGGCGATCTGCAGGTCCTGCGTGCCGGCCGCGAGGTCGACGGGCTTGCCCACGCCCACGCTGCGGCCGTTCGCGGCGACGCTCATGATGTGCACGGGCGGTGCCAGCCGGTTGCGCGGCAGCCGGGCCGGATCGCTCCAGGCGGCGCCGTCGCTGCCGTGCAGCCACAGGCGGCCGTCGGGCGTGGCCAGCAGGCTGGATTGGCCGGGGCGCAGCTGGACGACGCCGGGATAGCCGTCGAGGGCGTCGAACAGGTCGTAGCCGGCGATGGTGCCGTCCGGCGCGGCGAGGAAGGCGCGCCAGCGCGCGGACGGGATGCGCACGAGGCCCAGGTTCGCGTTCAGCCACAGGTCGCCGCTCGCATCCAGCAGCATGCCGGTGACGCCGGCGGCCGCTTGCGGGTCGGCCAGGCGCACGGGCCGGAAGCGGCCGCCGGCCAGCATGAACAGCCCTTTGTCGCCGCCGGCCAGCACCACGCCGCCGGCGTCGACCACGTTGCCGACGACGCCGGCGTCGAGGCCCTGCGCGAGGCCGTAGCGGCTGACCTTCCCGTCGCGCAGGGCCAGTACCGCGCTGTCGCGGTAGCCGAACCACGCCGTGCCGTCCGCCCCGCGCGCCATGCAGACGGGCGGCGTGTCGGGCAGGCCGTATTCGTGCGCGGGATGCCAGCGGCCGCCGGTCCAGCGGTACAGCCGGCTGTAGGCGAAGCCGGTCCACAGGCCGGTGCCGTCGTCCAGCATCGTGCGCACGCCGGGGTTCATGGCGGTCTGCGGGACGTCGTCCGGAAACGGGATGCGGGTGCGGACGCCGCCCTTGCGCCGCTCGATGTAGCCGGTGTGGCCGAGCAGCAGGGCGCCGTCGGCCGCGGTCGCGAGCGCATTGACGTCGGTCTCGGGCTGTGCCACCGGGCCGTCCGGGCCCTGGGTCCACAGGCCCATCCCGCGCGGGTGCTGGGCGCGCGTCCACAGGCGGCCCGTCTCGTCCAGCGCGAACGAGACGCCGTAGCTGCCGACCGGGAGCCCCATCGAGACGACGCGGTTCCGGCGGAACCGGTCGACGCCGCGCTGGGTGCCGACCCAGATATTGCCTTCGCGGTCTTCGAACACCGAGATCGGTTTGCCGGTCGTGGCGCCGGGCGGCGGCCGGTCGGCCGGATCGGTGGCGTGGTGCCAGGCGTCGAGGTGGGCGAGGGCCTGCGGCGCCAGGCGGCATACCTGGTCGCAGTCGGCGGACCACAGGTTGCCGTCGCGGTCGAAGACGGCATCCATCGAATACGACGTCGTCCACCAGTCGCGCGGACGCGGCGGTGTGGCCAGCCGCGCCGGCAGGCGCTCGATATGGTCCATGTACCACAGCCACAGGTGGCCGCCTGGTGCCGCCATGACGTCGAAGCGCTGGCCCTCGAGGTCCGCGGGCACGAAGCGGTCGGCGCCGGGATCGCGATAATACAGCGCGGTTTCCGTGTGCACCCACAGGCGCCCGGCCGGATCGCGCCGCAGGCCTTCCGGCATGCCGGGCAGGCCCTGGTCCGCGCCTATCCTGTGCCAGCGCGCACCGTCCAGCACGAACAGGCCCTTGGTCGTCGAGGCCCAGGTGCGTCCGCGCTCGTCCGCGACGATGGAACCCACGCCCTCCGGATCGATGCCGTCCGCCGCGGTGTAATGGCGCAGGCGGCCGTCGCGGTACACGGAAATGCCGGCGAAGCGGTAGCCGATCCACAGCGCGCCGTCGGGGAA
This sequence comes from Massilia luteola, assembly GCF_034420155.1. NCBI lineage: Bacteria > Pseudomonadati > Pseudomonadota > Betaproteobacteria > Burkholderiales > Oxalobacteraceae > Massilia > Massilia luteola. The sequence goes on along the minus strand of NZ_JAXOFN010000023.1, from coordinate 74,324 downwards.
CGCGCGCACCGTCGCCACCGCGTTCGACAGCAGCGGCGTGCCGCCCAGCGCGTGGATGCGCTCGAAGCGCACGCCGTCGAAGCGGTACAGCCCGGACGGCGTGGCGAACCACATGAAGCCGCCCGTGTCCTGCGTCATCTCCCACACGTCGCCCGGCATGCCGTCCTTGCTCGTCCAGGCGTCATGGTGCAGCTGGGCGATGGACAGCGCCGGATCGAGGGCCTGCGCGCTGCCACAGGCGAGGGCGCCGGCGAGGGCGAGCGCACGGGGGAACACAAAGCGGAACGGGAAGCGGAACATTGGCCGGATTGTAAAGCAGGACGCCCCGCGCTGCAGGCGGCACCCGCGCGCCTATACGAACGGATACTGGCGACGCGGGGGCGACGGGACTACCATGGCTTGCCGGTGCACCACCGTCCACCCACCATTCCCCGCAGAGGATCATCCCATGAGCAATCCAAAACTCGAAGTGCTGACGCCGCAGAACAGCCAGGTCATCTTCATCGATCACCAGCCGCAGATGGCCTTCGGCGTGCAGTCGATCGACCGCCAGGTCCTGAAGAACAACACCGTGGGGCTGGCCAAGGCCGCCGCCGCGTTCAACATCCCGGCGACCATCACCACCGTGGAAACGCAAGGCTTCTCGGGCTACACCTACCCGGAACTGCTGGACGTCTTCCCGAACCAGCCCATCCTCGAGCGCACGTCGATGAACTCGTGGGACGACCAGAAGGTGCGCGACGCGCTGGCCGCCAACGGCCGCAAGAAGGTCGTCGTCGCCGGCCTGTGGACGGAAGTCTGCAACACCACGTTCGCCCTGTGCGCGATGCTGGAAGGCGGCTACGAGATCTACATGGTCGCCGACGCGTCGGGCGGCACGTCGAAGGAAGCCCACGACTACGCCATGCAGCGCATGATCCAGGCCGGCGTCGTGCCGGTGACGTGGCAGCAGGTGCTGCTCGAGTGGCAGCGCGACTGGGCGCACAAGGACACCTACGACGCCGTCGTCGGCATCGCCAAGGAGCACTCGGGCGCGTACGGCATGGGCATCGACTACGCCTACACGATGGTGCACAAGGCGCCGCAGCGCGGCACCACCAGTCACGAGACGCTCGCGCCGGTACCGGCACGCTGATCACGCGCGCCGGGGCGATCCCCCGTGCGCGCATCCGCGGCCCCGCGCGATCCGCGCGGGGCCGCTCCCTTCCATCGACAGGGGAAAGCATGAAGTTCTACCTGGTGTCCCTGGCGGCCGGCCTGCTGGTCGGCTGCATCTACGCATTGCTGCAGGTACGCTCGCCGGCGCCGCCGGCCATCGCCCTGATCGGCCTGTTCGGCATGCTCGTCGGCGAGCAGGCCGTGCCCATCGCCAAGCGCCTGCTCTCCGGCGAACCCGTGACCGTGTCCTGGTTCCGCGCCGAGTGCGTGACACGGATCAGCGGCATCCAGCCGCCGCCGGCACTGCAGGCACAGGCGGACGGCACGGCCGGGAACGACCGTGCCGCCTGAAGCCGGACAGACCGTGCTCGTGGTCGACGACGACGCCACCGTCCGCGCCGGCATGGTCGCGCTGCTGCATGCGGCGGGCTACGCGGCGCGCGGCTATCCCGGCGCGGCCGCCGTGCTGGACGGCTTCGACCCCGTGCACGTCCGTTGCGCCGTCCTGGACATCCACATCGGCGAGCCGGACGGCTTCGCGGTGCGCGATTGCCTGCGTGCGCTGGCGCCGCGCCTGCCCGTCATCTTCATCACCGGCGACATCGACCCCGCGCTCGCGGCACGTGCCGACGCCGCGGGCGCGCTGGCGCTGCTGCACAAGCCCGTCGACGCCGACTGCCTGCTGGCGCTGATCGACGCGATTCCAGCGCCGCCGGACGCCATCCCATGACGCCCGCGCTTCGGCACGCAGCGGCGATTTCCGCTATGCTGGCGCCTGCGTACGAGATGGAGGCGGGCATGAGCGAGCGGATGGTGATGGTGGTGGACGACGACGCGAGCGTGCGCCTGGGCCTCGCCCACCTGCTCGAGGCGGAAGGCTATGCCGTGCGCGCGTTCGCCGACGCGGCCGACTTTCTCGCGCAGCCCGCGCCCTCGGCGCCGTCCTGCCTGATCCTCGACATGCAGATGCCGCGGCTGGACGGCATGAGCGTGCTGCAGCACATGGCCGAACGCCACCTGGCGCTGCCGGTGATCTTCCTGACCGGCCATGGCACCATTCCGCTCTCCGTCGCCGCCATGAAGGCCGGCGCCGACGAATTCCTCACCAAGCCCGTCGACCCGGACGCGCTGCTGGCCGCCGTCGGACAAGCGCTGGACAGCGACGCGGGCCGCATCGCGCAGCGGCGCGAGGCCGACGAGCTGGCGCGGCGCCATGCCCGGCTCACGCCGCGCGAGCGCGAAGTGTTCGGGCTCGCCATCGGCGGCCTGCTGAACAAGCAGATCGCCGACGCGATGGGCATCAGCGAGATCATGGCCAAGGTCCACAAGCGCAACCTGATGCAGAAGATGGAGACGCGCACCCTGGCCGAACTGGTGCGCATGGCCGAGAAGCTCGGCATCGAGAGTTCGCGCAGCCGCTGAGACCCCGTACAATGCGCTTCCACGTGTTACGTTCGGAGGATTGCATGGGAAAGAAGGACGTGCCGGGCATCGGCGAATACGGCGGCCCGGCCGGCGGCTGGGGCGCGCTGCAGGCCGTGGCGAAGGCGATCCGCGGCGAGATGACCGCGAAGGACACGACGATCCTGCTGCAGGTAAACCAGCCCGAGGGTTTCGATTGCCCCGGCTGCGCGTGGCCCGATCCGCGCCAGGGTTCGTCGTTCGAATTCTGCGAGAACGGCGCCAAGGCCGTGTCGTGGGAAGCGACGCACAAGCGCGTCACGCCCGCGTTCTTCGCGCAGCACACGGTGACCGAATTGTTCGGCCGGGAAGACTTCGCCCTCGAATGGGAAGGGCGCCTCACGCACCCGATGAAGTACGATGCGGCGTCGGACCGCTACCTGCCCATCGCGTGGGACCAGGCGTTCGCCGAGATCGGCGCGCACCTGCGCGGCCTTCCCGATCCGGACATGGCCGAGTTCTATGCGTCCGGGCGCACGTCCAACGAGGCGGCGTTCCTGTACCAGCTGTTCGTGCGCGAGTTCGGCACGAACAACTTCCCCGACTGTTCGAACATGTGCCACGAGGCGACCAGCGTCGGCCTGCCGGAATCGATCGGCGTCGGCAAGGGCACCGTCACGCTGGAGGATTTCGACCACTGCGACGCCATCTTCTCGTTCGGCCACAACCCCGGCACGAACCATCCGCGCATGCTGGCGACCTTGCGCGAGGCGCGCCTGCGCGACGTGCCCATCGTCGTGTTCAATCCCCTCAAGGAACGCAGCCTGGAGCGCTTCAAGTCGCCCCAGAGTCCCGTCGAGATGACGGTCGGGAAGGCGGTCTCCATCGCGACCTCGTACTACCAGGTCAAGGTCGGCGGCGACGCGGCCGTGGTGCAGGGCATGATGAAGGCGCTGCTCGCGCGCGATGCAGTGGACCGCGACTTCATCCGCGACCACACGGCCGGCTTCGACGCCCTCGCGGCCGGCCTGGCCGTGCTGTCCTGGGACGAGATCGAGGACGTGGCGGGCCTGTCGCGCGCCGACATCGAGGCCGCGGCGGACGTGTATGCCCAGGCCGAGCGGGTCATCCTGTGCTACGGCATGGGCATCACGCAGCACCGCCACGGGACGTCGAACGTGCAGCAACTCGCGAATCTGCTGCTGTTGCGTGGGAATATCGGCCGCGAAGGCGCGGGCATCTGTCCGCTGCGCGGCCACTCGAACGTGCAGGGCGACCGCACGGTCGGCATCACGGAAATCCCGAGCGAAAAATTCCTCGCCAGCCTGCAGCGGGTGTTCGGCTTCGCGCCGCCGCGCGCCAAGGGCCATGCCGCCGTGGAGGCGCTGGAAGCGATGCGCGACGGGCGCTCGCGTGCGCTGGTCTGCCTGGGCGGCAACCTGCCCGTGGCGATGCCCGATCCGCAGGCCTGCTTCGAGGCGATGCGGAAGCTGGACCTGTCCGTGCACATCGCCACCAAGCTGAATCGCTCGCACCTCCTCGTCGGCAAGCACACCTACCTGCTGCCCTGCCTGGGCCGCACGGAGCTGGACGTGCAGGCCGGTGGGCCGCAATCCGTCACGGTCGAGGATTCGATGTCGATGGTGCACGCGTCGCGCGGCAGCCTGCCGCCCGCGTCGCCCGCGCTGAGATCGGAACCGGCCATCGTCGCCGGCATCGCCCGCGCCACGCTGCCGGAGTCGAAGGTCGACTGGGCGGGATTCGTGGCCGACTACGGGCGCATCCGCGATGCGATCGAGGCCGTGTTCCCGGATTTTAAAGACTACAACGAGCGGGTCGCGCAGCCGCGCGGCTTCCGCCTCGACGTGCCCGCGAGCCGGCGCGAGTGGCGCACGACGTCGGGCCGCGCGAACTTCATCGTCGCCGCGCGCGACCAGCGGCCGCTCGCGCGCCCGGACGCGCAAGGCGTCCTGGTGCTGGCCACGGTGCGTAGCCACGACCAGTACAACACGACGATCTACGGCAAGAACGACCGCTATCGGGGCGTGACGGGACGGCGCGACGTCGTCTTCGTCAACGCGGCCGACCTGGCCGAGCGGGGGCTGGAACACGGCGACATCGTGGACATCGAAGCCGTCGCGGCGCACGACGGGAGCACGGAAGCGCGCGTGCTGTGCGGCTTCGTGGCCGTGGCGCACGACATCGCGCGGGGCGCCGCCGCCGCGTATTATCCGGAGGCGAACGGCCTGATCGCGCTCGCCAACCGCGATGCGCGCAGCGGCACGCCGTCGTACAAGTCGGTGCCGGTCGTGATCCGGCGCGCGGCCGGATCACGGGAGCGCGTCAGCCCTTGATGAAGGCGAGGATGTCGGCGTTGATGACGTCGGCGTGCGTCGTCGGCATCCCGTGCGGGAAGCCTTTATAGGTCTTCAGCGTGCCGTGCGGGAGCAGCTTCGCGGACAGCACGCCGGCGTCGGCGTACGGCACGATCTGGTCGTCGTCGCCGTGCTGCACCAGGACGGGCAGGGTGATCTTCTTGAGGTCGTCCGTGAAGTCGGTCTGCGAGAACGCGACGACGCCGTCGTAATGGGCCTTGGCGCCGCCCATCATGCCCTGGCGCCACCAGTTCTGGATGATGCCTTCCTGCGGCTTGACGCCGGGCCGGTTGAAGCCGTAGAACGGACCGGCCGGCAGGTCGCGGTAGAACTGCGCGCGGTTCGTGGCGACCTGCTGCTGGATGCCGTCGAACACGTCCTTCGGCAGGCCGCCCGGGTTCGTGGCCGACTTCACCATCTGCGGCGGCACGGCCGCGATCAGCACGGCCTTCGCCGCGCGCGACTGGCCGTGGCGGGCCAGGTAGCGCACGACTTCGCCGCCGCCGGTCGAGTGGCCGACGTGGATCGCGCCCTTGAGGTCGAGGTGCCGGACGACGGCGGCCAGGTCGTCGGCGTAGTGGTCCATGTCGTGCCCGAAGCCCACCTGGGTGGAGCGGCCGTGGCCGCGGCGGTCGTGCGCGATGACGCGAAAGCCGCGCTGCACGAAGTACATCATCTGCGCATCCCAGTCGTCCGAGCTCAGGGGCCAGCCGTGCGAGAACACGATCGGCGTGCCGCTGCCCCAGTCCTTGTAGAAGATGTCGACGCCGTCGCTGGTGCGGACCGTGTCCGTCGTCATGCGCGCGACGCCGCCTTTCGGCGCCGCGGCGGCCCGCGCCGACCCGGCGGCCATCACGGCGAGCGGCAGCGCGGCCGCGCTGCCCAGCAGGTTGCGGCGCTTTCCGTTCATATCGTTCATATCGTTCATATCGTTTTCCCTGTTGTCTGGTTGTTGTGGTGAACCGATGTTCAGGCGCTACGATGCCTGATGCGCGTATAAAACACACGTGCCGGAAGGTAGGGCGGGCGGCCCTCCGCCCACGCGTTACGCGGCGGCGGCGGCCGGCTCGAGCGCCGGCCAGTCCAGCAGCACCAGAAACGCCAGCAGCGCCAGCGCCGGCAGCAGGCACCAGAAGCCGAACGCCATGTACGCGGCGCCGCCCGCGACGCAGCCCAGCGCGAACGCGACCACGGGCCAGAAGAACTTCACGAAGCGTGCCCTGACGGCCGGCGTGGCGCGGCCGCTGGCCAGGTCCGTCATGTCGATCAGCAGTTCCGTCACGTTGCCCGTCATGACCGTCGTCGGCGCGATGCGGCCGAACTGCAGCTTGCCGGCCGCGTTCTGCACGCCCATCGCCGCGGCGCCCAGCATGCCGCAGGCCAGGACCAGCGGCGCCTGCGGATTGGACAGCGGCGCCGCCGCGACGCCCGCGGCCATGAACAGCGTCAGCAGCGCCAGCTGCATGCCCAGCAGCGGACGCGCCGGGTTGTGGCCGAGGCGGGCGCAGCGCACGTCCATCTGGCGCGCGACGACGACGCCCGCGGCGAACGCGGGGATCGCGAGGAATTTCAGCATCAGCACGCCGGCGTGCGACGGCCGCGCGAGCTCGCTGCCGATGAGGACGAAGTTGCCCGTCACGTGCGCCGTGAACAGCCCGAACAGGGCGACGAACGCGGACGTGTCGATGTAGCCGGCCAGGAGGCCGAGCCCCACGCCGAGCGTCAGGTCGGTCGGTTTGATGGACATGACCGTCTCCTCAGAACGCGAAGCAGCTGCAGCCGAACGCGCCCCAGAACGCCGTGAAGTCCGACACCGGCACATCGGACTTGCGCGCGCGGTCGTGCGCATGCGCGTGCACGGAACACGCGCCGCGGCACTGGTGGGCCATGGCCGGCGCGGCCGGCTGCTGGACGGGGCGGTAGTGCCCCGGCACCTTCGCGACGGGCGACCATTCGGGCAGCACGGGCAGCGCCGGCGGCGCCAGCTTGTCGAACGGGCCCTGGCCGAACACGATCCGGCCGCCGACGACGGTCAGCACGGATTCGATCGCCTTGATCGCTTCCTCGTCCACGCGGAAGAAGTCGGCCGACAGCACGGCGAGGTCGGCCAGCATGCCTTCCTGGATGCGGCCCTTATGCCCTTGCTCGCTGGAGAACCAGGCGCTGCCCGCCGTCCACAGTTCCAGCGCCGTGTGGCGGTCGAGGCGCGCGCCCGCGTCGTACAGGCGCAGGCCGCCGACGGTGCGGCCCGAGACGAGCCAGTACAGCGCCGTCCACGGGTTGTAGCTGGCCACGCGGGTCGCGTCCGTGCCGGCGCCGACGGGCACGCCGGCGTCCAGCATGCGCTTGATCGGCGGCGTGGTCTCGGCCGCCTTGGCGCCGTAGCGCTCGACGAAGTACTCGCCCTGGAACGCCATGCGGTGCTGGATGGCGATGCCGCCACCGAGCGCCTTCACGCGCTCGATGTTGCGCGGGGTGATCGTCTCGGCGTGGTCGAACATCCAGCGCAGGCCGGCGAACGGGTTCTCGCGGTCGACCTTCTCGAATACGTCGAGCATGCGCGAGATCGATTCGTCATAGGTCGCGTGCAGGCGGAACGGCCAACGGTTGGCGACGAGGTGGCGCACGACCTGTTCCAGCTCCGCCTCCATCCCGGCCGGCAGGTCGGGGCGCGGCTCCAGGAAGTCCTCGAAGTCGGCGGCGGAAAAGACCAGCATCTCGCCGGCGCCGTTGTGGCGATACCAGTCGCTGCCCTGGCCCGGCGCGACCATCGCCGTCCACTTCTTGAAATCGTCGAGTTCGCGGCCCTTGTTCTGGGTGAACAGGTTGTAGGCGATGCGGATCGTCAGCTGGTCTTGCGCGGCCAGCTGTTCGACGACCTGGTAGTCCTCGGGATAATTCTGGAAACCGCCGCCCGCGTCGATCGCGCTCGTGAGGCCGAGGCGGTTCAGTTCGCGCATGAAGTGGCGGGTCGAATTGATCTGCTGGTCCAGCGGCAGCGTCGGGCCCTTGGCCAGCGTCGCGTACAGGATCATCGCGTTGGGGCGCGCGATCAGCATGCCGGTCGGGTTGCCGGCGGCGTCGCGCACGATCTCGCCGCCGGGCGGGTTCGGCGTCGTCTTGTCGTAGCCGACGGCGCGCAGGGCGGCGCGGTTGAGCAGGGCGCGGTCGTACAGGTGCAGCACGAACACGGGCGTGTCCGGCGCGGCCGCGTTGAGTTCCTCGATGGTCGGCATGCGTTTTTCGGCGAACTGGAATTCGTTCCAGCCTCCGACCACGCGCACCCACTGCGGGTTCGGGGTGCGGTCGGCCTGCGCCTTCAGCATGCGCAGCGCGTCGGCCAGCGACGGCACGCCTTCCCAGCGCAGCTCGAGGTTGTAATTCAGGCCGCCGCGGATCAGGTGCAGGTGCGAATCGTTCAGGCCCGGGATGACGGTATGGCCGTCGAGGTCGACGACGCGGGTGGCGGCGCCGGCATGGCGCATCACGTCGGCGGCCGCGCCCACGGCGAGGAAGCGGCCGGCGCCGATGGCGACCGCGTCGGCCTGCGGATTGGACCGGTCCAGCGTGTGGAAGCGGCCGTTGGTGAGGATCAGGTCGGCGATGACGGGTGTGTTCATGGGTTTCTCCGGAAGTGTGGACATGGTACTGCGGCGGCCCGCTGGCCGCCCGCACGCGGGATTTCAGGCATGGTCGTGGCTTGCGGATGGCGGCGCCGTCGCGGCCACGCTGCGCACGGGCAGCACGACGCGGAACAGGGCGCCGTGCGGCTCGGCGGGTACGCATTCGATGCGGCCGCCGTGGGCGCGGACGATGGCGCGGCTGATCGACAGGCCGACGCCGGTGCCGTGCGGCTTGGTCGAGTACAGCGCGTCGAAGATGCGCTCGCGGTCGGCGGGCGCGATGCCGGGACCGTTGTCGCGTACGCGCAGCTCGACGAGGCCAGGGCCGGCGGACGCCGATTCCAGCACGATGCGGCGCGGCCGGTCGCTGACCGTCGCCAGCGCCTCGATCGCGTTCAGCAGCAGGTTGATGAGCACCTGCTGGACCTGGGCGCGGCTGGCGTGGACCTGGCGCTCCGCCAGTTGCAGGCGGGTTTCCAGCTGCACGTTCTGCCGGACCATCAGCGCGCGCAGCAGTTGCGCGATGTCGCCGACGGCGCCGTCGAGCGCGAACGTGCTGGCTGCCTCGCCTTCGCGCCGGGCCAGGCCGCGCACGCTGCGCACGATGTCGCCGGCCTGGCGTCCGCAGGCACTGATCTGTTCCAGCGCGTCCAGCGCGCGCGCCGTGTCGGGCTGGCCGCGGCGCAGCCAGCGCCGCGCGGCGGCCGCGTGCAGCAGGATCGCGGCCAGCGGCTGGTTGACCTCGTGCGCGATGGCGATGCCGAGTTCGCCGACCGTGCCGGCACGGGCGGCGCGCGTCTGTTGGTCGGGGTCCAGCGTGGCCGGGACGGCGTCCCAGGCCTGTACCAGCTCGCGTACGCGGCCGTGCGCGCCCCAGTCGCGCCAGGTGTCCAGCGCCAGCCGGCGGTAACCCGGCAGCGCGCCCGCGAGACCGAGCCGGCCGCACAGATTGGCGGCGCCTTCCCAGGCCAGCGCGGCGATCCACGCCTGGCCGTTCGACTGCGCCAGCGCGGCCGCGCCTTCGTAGGCGCACAGGGCGCGGGCGCCGCCGGCATCCTGTTCGGCGGCGCGCGCCAGCAGCGCCATGGCGCCCGCCAGGTCCGGCGCCCGCCGCGCCCAGGCCTGCAGCGCGCGGCGATGGTCGCGCAGTTGCGCGCTCGAGCCGGGCATGCCGCGCAGGCGCGCCAGGGTCAGCACGCCGAACAGGTGATACGGCAGCAGTTCGCACGGCGGCGTGAGCGGCGTGACGAGCTGGCGCGCCGCCGCCAGCGCCGCGCGCGCGGCGCCCGTCCGGCCGCGCAGCCACGCGGCCTGCAGGCAGCCGAGCCAGCAGCCGAACTGCATGGCGTCCGGCGCGACCGTCGGCAAGTCCGGTTCGTGGCTGCTGCCCGCGAGGGCGCGGAACAGCGCGACGCGGCCGTCCAGCTGGCACGCGGCGGCGGACGCGCCGCCTGGCGGGATGGCCTGGCGCACGGCTTGCGCGTAGTGCAGGAGTTCGGTCAACGGCGCGCCGCACAGCAGGCGCACGCCGGTCCACAGGACGGCGTTGCGGGCCAGCGTGGCGGGACGGCCGGCGTCGATGCGGCAGGCTTCGGCCTGCAGCAGGGCGGCGTCGCGCAGCGGGGCGCGGCGCGCCAGGACGAGGGTGGCGTGGGCGCGCAGCACGGCGCCGCCGACGGCGCCGAGATCCGGCCGACGGGCGCGCGCCGCGCAGGCTCCGGCCAGCAGCAGGGCGCGCCGGCCGCCGCGGAAACGGTCGAGCGCGACGGCGGCCAGCAGCATGGCGGCCAGCAGGGTGGCGTCGCGCGGGCCATCCAGCAGTGCGCGGCCGATCTCCGCTTCGATCAGCGCGCCGGGCAGGCGGCCGGCATCGAAGGCATCCTGCAGCGCGTCGGTCAGCGCGGGATCGGCGCCGAGCAGCGGGGTGGCCGCCAGCGTCGTCACGCCGGCGCCGCACAGCAGCTGCCAGGCGCGCCGGCACGCGGCAATGGAAGGCTCCGGTGCCGCCGTGCCGCCGGCGGGCGGGGCGTGCGGGGCGGGAACGGGTCGGGTCGGTGGTAACGGTCGGGTCATCTGCGCGCTCGGGATTGCCGCCGGCGGGAGTTGGGCCGGCGCGGAACCAGTATCGCGGCATGGTCCGACAATTCCCTCATACGAAAGGATGAACGTCGTGCGTATTGACGGCGCCGGCCGGCGCCCGCGCGCGCGCGCGACCGGGCGGGCGCGCAGGCGCATGGCGGGCGCGTGTGCGAGTGCGGCGGCGGGGGCGGGGCGGATGTTCACGGCGTGGGTCTCGGTCGGGATTGCGGACGATTGTCGATGCCGGGCCCCGTCCAGCTATACGTTGGGATACGACAGCGCCGCGTGCCGGCGCGTGGGGCGCCCCGTGCGTCGACGTGGCGGGGGCCGGCCGGCGCGCGCCATGCCGCAAGGGGCGCCCGCGCAGGCGGCGGCGCTGCCGGCATGACCGGCCGCGCCGCGCGATCAGGCGCGCAGGAAGGCCAGCAGGTCGGCGTTCAGTCGGTCCTTGTGCGTGGCCGGCAGGCCGTGCGGCGCGCCTTCGTAGACGAGCAGGCGGCCTTGCGGCAGCAGCTCGGCGGCGCGGCGCGCGGTGGTGTCGATCGGTACGATCTGGTCGTCGTCGCCGTGGATCACGAGCGTCGGAATGGTCATCTTCCTGAGGTCCGCCGTGAAGTCGGTTTCCGAGAACTGCTTGATGCACTCGTAGGCGGCGCGGATGCTGCACTGCATGCCCTGCAGCCAGAACGTATCGCGCATGCCCTGCGAATCCTTGGCGCCCTCGCGGTTGAAGCCGTAGAACGGGCCGCTCAGGTCCTTGAAGAACTGCGCGCGGTCGGCCTGCACGCCCTGGCGGATGCCGTCGAAGACCGCCATCGGCACACCGTTCGGGTTCGCGTCCGACTGCGCCATCTGCGGCGTCACGGCGCCCACCAGCACGGCGCGCTTGACGCGGTCGGCGCCGTGGCGGCCGATGTAGCGCGCGACTTCGCCGCCGCCGGTCGAGTGGCCGACGAGGGTGACGTTGTGCAGGTCCAGCGCCTCGATCAGCTGGGCCAGGTCGTCCGCGTAGTCGTCCATGTGATTGCCGTGCCAGGGCTTGCTCGACAGGCCGTGGCCGCGGCGGTCGTGGGCGATGACGCGGTAGCCGTGGTCGGCCAGGAACATCATCTGGTCTTCCCACGCGTCGCCCTGCAGCGGCCAGCCGTGGCTGAACACGACGGCGGGACCATGGCCCCAGTCGGTGAAGCGGATGATGGTGCCGTCGCGGGTGGTGACGGTGTTGCTCGTGCGGGTGATGGTCATGGCGAATCCCTTCGGTTGGTGGCAGGAAGCCGGAAGGGACGGCGCGGGCCGCCGCATCCGGGCCCGGTCATTGTCGGGAGGGATGCGCGGGCGGTCTAGTCATACGAACGTATAGGTATTTACTTGCCGGTATCGGTCGTTGCCCGCTCGATCGGGCAGTTGAGGGCGAGCATGCGCGCCAGCGGCATCGACGCGCGCAGGCGCTCGCGCCACCACTTGAGCGCGGCGCCTTCCTCGCCCGTGCGCCACGCCATGTACAACGTCTCGTCCGGCTTGGGTTCCTCGACCTCTTTTTCGACCAGGCGGCCGGCGGCGATGTCGGCGCGGGCCCAGGCCTCGGGCAGGAAGCCGAAGCCGAGGCCCGCCAGCTGGAATTCGTATTTCGTCTGCATGTCGGGGACGGCCAGCGTGTCCTGGCCGAACAGCAGGCCCACGGTGCGCGCCTGCAGCACCCGGGCGGAGTCCGCGACGGACACCGCGCGGTGCGCCGTCAGCTCCGCCTTGCCCAGCCGGTAGCGGACCTGCGCCAGCGGATGCGAAGGCGCGACGGCGAACACGAACGACATCGTGCCCAGCGGCTCGGCCGTGTAGCCGCCGCCGGACGGCCCCTCGCCGGCCGCGCCCACGAGCAGGTCGACGCGGCGGTCGAGCAGGCTTTCCCAGGTGCCGGCCAGGGCCTCGCGCACGATGCGCAAGCGGGTCTGGTCGGCCACCTCATAGAACGCGCGGATGTCGTCCTGCAGGCCGAGCGGCGCGAGGGCGGAATCCATGCCGATGGCGAACTCGGTCTCCCAGCCGGAGGCGACGCGGCGCACGCGGCTTTCCAGGTCGCCCGCCGCCTTGAGCAGGTAGCGGCCTTCCTTCAGCAGCTCCTCGCCCGCGGGCGTGAGCACGACGCGCGGGCCGAAGCGCTCGAACAGCTGCACGCCCAGGTCGTCCTCCAGCTTGGAGACGGTGTACGAGATCGTCGACGGCACGCGGTACAGCTCCTTCGCGGCGGCCGCGAAGCTGCCGCGGCGGGCGATGGTGTCGACGGTGAGGAGGGCGTCCAGGCTGAGTTTGAGCATGTGGGGGCTTGAAGGATCGGGGAGCGCATCGTATCAAAATTGCGCCTGTCACGCCCACTTCGACAGGGTCCGTCCGATGCGCGCGCGGAATGCCTGCACCTGGTGCGGCGCGAGCGACTCGGCCCGGTACAGCGACAGCATCCCGAAGCGGCACCGCGGTGCGCAGGTCCCCAGCAGCGCCGTCTTCAGGACGCGCTTCACGGGTTGCCGGAGCACGAGGCGGTCGACCCACCACGGCGATCCCAGCGAGGTGATCGCCACGGCTTGCCGCAGTTTGCCGAGGCGCGGCGTGATCGGCCCCAGGTCGCTGGCGTGGTCGTACGCGATGCCCGGCGCCCAGACGCGGTCGAACCAGCCCTTGAGCATCGCCGGAAAGCCGAACCACCACGTCGGGAACACCAGCACGAGCGCCTCGGCGGCCAGCAGGTTCGCCACGTGCGGCGCCGTGGCTCCGCCGTCGAACGCAGGCCCGTAATACGACCCGCGTTCCGTCGCGGTCAACGCGGGAGAAAATCCCGCGCCGTACAGGTCTTCCACGATCACGTCGTGGCCGTGGGCGGTCAGCGTGGAGATGGCGTGCTGCGCCAGCGCGCGGCACAGGCTGTCGTGGACGGGATGGGTGACGACGACGAGACACTTCATGCGCCGTCTCCCAGCCCGAGGTCGTCCGCCGCCTGCCGGCGCAGCATGAACTTCTGGATCTTCCCCGTCACCGTCATCGGAAACCCGTCCACGAACCGCACGTAGCGCGGGATCTTGTAGTGCGCGATCTGGCCCTGGCAAAAGGCGCGGATCTCGTCCGCGTCAGCCTGCTCGCCCGGCCGCAGCACGATGCAGGCGCACAGCTCCTCGCCATACTTCGGATCGGGCACGCCGACGCACTGCACGTCCAGCACCTTCGGGTGGCGGTACAGGAACTCCTCGACCTCGCGCGGATAGACGTTTTCGCCGCCGCGGATCACCATGTCCTTCGCGCGGCCCACGATGCGGCAATAGCCGTCGGCGTCCAGCGTCGCCAGGTCGCCCGTGTGCATCCACCCGGCAGGGTCGATCGCTTCGCGCGTGCGCGCGTCGTCGCCCCAGTAGCCCAGCATGACCGAATAGCCGCGCGTGAGCAGCTCGCCCGTTTCGCCGCGCGGCACGATGCGCCCGTCGGCATCGACGATCTTGACTTCGAGGTGAGGATGGATGCGCCCGACCGTGCCCACGCGGCATGCGGGCGGGTCGTCGACGGCGGTCTGGAAGCTCACGGGCGACGTCTCGGTCATGCCGTAGGCGATCGTGATCCCGTCCATGTGCATCAGGCGCATCACGCGCTGCATCACTTCCGCCGGGCAGGGCGAGCCGGCCATGATCCCCGTGCGCAGGCTCGCCAGGTCGAACGACGCGAAGCCGGGATGGTCGAGCAGCGCGATGAACATCGTCGGCACGCCGTGCAGCGCCGTGCAGCGCTCGGCCTGCACGGTGGCCAGCACCGCGCCGGCATCGAAGCCTGCGCCCGGATAGACCATCGCCGCGCCGTGCGTCATGCACGCCAGGTTCCCCAGCACCATGCCGAAGCAGTGGTACAGCGGGACGGGGATGCACAGGCGGTCGTGTTCCGTCAGGCGCATGGCCTCGCCGATGAAGAAGCCGTTGTTGAGGATGTTGTGGTGCGTGAGCGTGGCGCCTTTCGGCGCGCCCGTCGTGCCGGACGTGAACTGGATGTTGACGGGATCGTCGAACTGCAGGGTGCGCGCGACGTCCGCCAGGCGCGCGAAGTCGGCCGGGGCGGCGCATTGCGCCACCGTGTCGAAGTCCAGCATGCCCGGGGTCGAGCCGGGCCCCAGGCGGATCACGTGGCGCAGCTCGGGCAGGCGCGCGGCGCGCAGGTCGCCGGGCGCAGGATGGGGCGCATGCGCGTCCAGTTCCGGCACGAGGTCGCGCAGCATGCCGAGATAGTCGCTGGACTTGAACCCGGGCGCCAGGATCAGTGCGCGGCAGCCGACCTTTGCCAGCGCGTATTCCAGCTCGGCGCGCCGGTAGGCCGGGTTGATGTTGACCATGACGAGGCCGGCCTTCGCGGTCGCGAACTGCGTGAGCACCCATTCCGCGCGGTTCTGCGACCAGATGCCGACGCGGTCGCCGGGATCGAGGCCCAGGCCCAGCAGGCCGGCGGCGAGGCGGTCGGCCCGCTCGCGCAGCTCGCGCCAGCACCAGCGCACGTCCTGGTGCGGCACGACGAGGGCGTCGCGCCCGGGGAAGCGTGCGGCGACGCGGTCCAGGTGGGCGCCGATCGTGTCGCCGATGAGGGGGAGCGGATGCGCTCCGTGCACATAGCTGGCCTGATGCATGTCTCTCTCCTGTTTCCCTGAAGTGTAGCGCCGGAACGAAGTTTTCTTCAAATGATCGAAAAAATCGATCGTAGTCCATGAAACAACTCGTTTTTCATCCCGCCCCGCAGCGACCATAATGCTTTCCATGGAAACGCGCTTTCGACGGCAAGCCGGCAAGACGGCCGAGCCCGCGAAGGGCGGTGTGTTCGAACGGTTCGAACGCAGGAATTCACAATCACAGGGAGAACATCATGCTGAAAGTACGTAAAAGCGCGGATCGCGGTGTCGCCAGTTTCGGCTGGCTGCGCTCGCAGCACACCTTCTCGTTCGGCCACTACCACGACCCGGCGCACATGAACGTCGGTCCGCTGCGGGTGATCAACGAGGACCGCGTGGCGCCCGGGCGCGGCTTCGACCCGCACAGCCACAAGAACATGGAGATCATCTCCTACGTGCTGGACGGCGCGCTGGAGCACAAGGACAGCATGGGCAACGGTTCCGTCCTGCGCTACGGCGACGTGCAGCGGATGAGCGCCGGCACGGGCGTCACCCACAGCGAATACAACCACTCGGCGACGGCGCCCGTGCACTTCCTGCAGATCTGGGTGATCCCGTCGGACGTGGACGGCGCGCCGGGCTACGAAGAAAAACACTTCGATGCGGATGCGAAGCGCGGCCGGCTGCGCCTGATCGCGTCGAACGATGGCCGCGACGGCTCCGTCTCGCTGCGCCAGGACGCCGCCATCTTCGCGACGATCCTGGACGGCGCCGACCGCGCCGACCATCCGCTGCTGCCGGGCCGCCAGGCATACGTCCAGGTGGCGCGGGGCAGCGTGACGGTGAACGGCTGCGTGCTGGGCGCCGGCGACGCCGTCGGGATCAGCGAGGAAGCGGCCGTTGCGCTGGCGGACGCGCAGGATGCCGAAGTACTGCTGTTCGATCTGCCGGCGTGAACCCGGTACAATCTGTCCGCAACCTGTGCACACGGGTGGCGGACATCCACGCAAACGCATGAGACGAGGAGAACTGGCCATGGAAGTGACGACGCATCGCGGTACGGGACCGCTGCAGCAGGTGGTCGAGATCGGACCGCACCGCATCCTGACGGACGTGAAGCCGGAATTCGGCGGCGAGGACAGCGGCCCGGAACCGCACGACATCCTGGCCGCCGCGCTGGCCGCGTGCACGACGCTCACCGTGAGCCTGTACGCGAAGCGCAAGGGCTATGCGCTGGACGAGGTCAAGGTCTCGATCCGGCATGGCCAGGAAGGCGCGGCCTACGGCCTGCACCGCACCATCGAATACATCGGCGCGCTGGACGACGACGCAAAGGCCCGGCTCACCGACATCGCCAACAAATGCCCGGTGCACAAGACCTTGTCGGGCACCATCCAGATCACCACGGAGGCCATCTGACATGAGCACGTTCGACCAAGGGAATCATGAGAGCGGCGTCGAAACCATCGTCGTCCCGCGCACGCACGACCTGGGCGGCGGTTTCGAAGTACGGCGCGCGCTGCCGCACAAGGACCGGCGCATGGTCGGCCCGTTCGTCTTCCTCGACCAGATGGGACCGCACGTGTTCCACGCCGGCGAAGGCATCGACGTGCGCCCGCATCCGCACATCGGCCTGGCCACCGTCACGTACCTGCTGGACGGCCAGATCCGCCACCGCGACAGCCTCGGCACCGTGCAGGACATCAAGCCGGGCGAGGTGAACTGGATGACGGCCGGGAAGGGCATCGTCCATTCCGAGCGCACCGGCCCGGACGTGCGCGCCGCCGGCTCGAACCTGTTCGGCCTGCAGTGCTGGGTGGCGCTGCCGCAGGCGCAGGAAGAATGCGACCCGGCGTTTTCGCACACGGGCGCGGGCGACCTGCCGATCCTCGACGGCGACGGCGCCACCGCGCGCATCATCGCCGGCAGCTATTTCGGCAAGACGTCGCCGGTGCCGGTGCAATCGCCGCTGTTTTACGTCGACCTGGCGCTGCAGCCGGGCGCGCGGCTGACGCTGCCGGCCGAATATCCGGAGCAGGCGCTGTACGTGGTCGACGGCACGCTCGACCTGGGCCGCGACGGCCGCTTCGAACAGGGCCAGCTGCTCGTGCTGAAGCCCGGCGCCGTCGTCACGCTGGCGGCGACGGCAAACCGGGGCGCGCGCGTCATGCTGCTGGGGGGCGAGCCGATGGACGGCCCGCGCTACCTGACGTGGAATTTCGTGTCCAGTTCGGTCGACCGCATCGAGCAGGCGAAGGAAGACTGGAAAGCCCAGCGTTTTCCGCACGTGCCGGGCGAGACGGAATTCATCCCGCTGCCGGATTTGCCGGGCCGGCCCGTGCGTTATCCCTGAACCGGGCCCCGAACTCGGCCCGCGCTAAGCCCGTGCTCAGCCCTGGGCTTCGCTGCTGCGGGGCGGCGGCACCGCATGGCGCCGCTCGTCCGGCCGCGTGAGCACGCGCATCGCGACCTCGAACGGCACGCCCAGCGCGGCCAGCGCGCGCGCGGGCGAGCGGTTCTGGTCCTGGGCCTCGTGGATCGTGGCCTCGATCATCAAGGCCGTTTTGTAGTCGCTTCGTCTTTCCATCGCCCGATGTTAACACGAAGCCCGCTCGTCCTGTGCCTGGCCGGCGCGCCGGCCGGACAGCGCCGCGTCCGCGCCGGCCACCGCCTCCGCGAGAAAATCGGCGACGGCGCGCACGCGGCTCGACGCGGCCAGGTCGGCGTGGATCACGAGCCAGACGCCGTCGCTGAACACCTGGTCCGGCGCCAGCACGCGCACGAAATCGGCGCCCGTCGCGAGGAAGTCGGGCAGCACCGCGAGGCCCAGGCCCGCGCGCACGGCCGCGATCTGCGCGCGCAGGGTCGACGCCGTCAGCACCACGTGCGCACCGGGTGCGCGCTGCGCCAGCCATTGCGCGGCCGGCAGGTGCGCATGCGCCTCGTCCCACGTGATGACGGCGCGGCCGGCCAGCGGATCGGCCGCTTGCGCCGGATGGCGGGCGAGGTAGTCGCGGTGTCCGTACACGCCGTGGCTCATCTCGCCGAGGCGGCGCGCCTTGAGGTTGCCGTGGGTCGGCCGCACGACGCGCAGCGCGAGGTCGGCGTCGCGCCGGCCCAGTTCCACGGTGGCCGTCGTCGTGACGATCTCCAGGCGCAGCCGCGGATGGCGCGCGACGAGGCGGGGCAGGGCGGGGATCACGAGGTCGGTCGCCAGGTTCTCGGTCGTGGCCAGGCGCACGAGCCCCGACACGGCGGGACTCAGGCCGGATGCGCCGCGTTCGAACGCCAGCATATTGTCCTCGACGGCTTGCGCGCGCCCGAGCAGTTCGCGGCCCTCGTCCGTCAGGTGGTAACCCGTCTGGTGGCGCGCGAACAGGCGCGTGGCGAGGCGCGTTTCCAGTTCGGTGATGCGGCGGCCGACGGTCGACTGGCTCACGCGCAGCACGTCCGCCGCGCGCGTCAGGCTGCCGCCGCGCGCCACTTCGAGAAAGTATTTCAGGTCGTTCCAGTCCACGCGTTCGCTCTCGTCTTCCATTTTTGGAAAACGATTATGCGATTATTGGTGTTTTCTTTGCAAGGCACAACGCCTACATTGTCGACAGGCCGCCGCCGGCGGCATCCACCAGGAAAGGACAACGACATGCTGACCACACGACGACTCGGAACCCAGGGACTGGAAGTCTCCGCCATCGGCCTGGGCTGCATGGGCATGAGCCATGCCTACGGCACCCCCGACGACGCGGAATCGATCGCGACGATCCAACGGGCCCTCGACCTGGGCTGCACCTTCTTCGACACCGCCGAAGTGTACGGCCCGTTCACCAACGAGGAATTGCTGGGCCGCGCGCTGGCGGGCCGCCGCGACGACGTGCAGATCGCCACCAAGTTCGGCTTCGTCATCGGCAAGGGCCATTTCGCGGGCGCCGACAGTCGTCCGGAACACATCCGCGCCGTGGTCGAGGCGTCGTTGAAGCGCCTGCGCACCGACCGCATCGACCTGCTGTACCAGCACCGCGTCGATCCGAACGTGCCGATCGAGGACGTGGCCGGCACCGTCAGGGACCTGATCCAGGAAGGCAAGGTGCTGCACTTCGGCCTGTCCGAGGCCGGCGCCGCGACGATCCGCCGGGCCCACGCCGTGCAGCCGGTGACGGCGCTGCAGAGCGAGTATTCGATCTGGGAGCGCAACATCGAGGCCGACGTGCTGCCCGTGCTGCGCGAACTGGGCATCGGCTTCGTGCCGTTCAGCCCTCTCGGGCGCGGCTTCCTGACCGGCACGGCCAAGCGCGCCGAGGACTATCCGGCCGACGATTTTCGCGCCCAGAACGACCCGCGCCTGCAGGGCGAGAACTTCGACCGCAACCAGGCCATCGCCGACCTGGTGAAGGACATCGCCGCCGCCCACGGCGCCCTGCCGGGGCAGGTGGCGCTGGCCTGGCTGCTGGCGCAGGGCGACGACATCGTCCCGATTCCCGGCACCAAGCGCCGCACCTACCTCGAACAGAACCTGGCCGCGGCCGACGTCCGGCTCGATGCGGACGACCTGCGCCGGCTGGATGGCGCGCTGGCGCAGATCGGCGTGGCCGGCGCGCGCTACACGGCGAAGGCAATGGCGATGGTGGATCGCTGACGCCGGCCGCCGGCTCAGGTTTCCGGCGGCGCGGGTTGCAGCGCGGCGCGCACGGCCGCGAGAATCCCGTCCGACGCGGCGCCGTCGGACACGGCGCGCGCCAGCGTGAGCGCGCCCACCATCGCGGCCAGCGCCACGATGCCCTCGTCGCCCGGGGCGGCCGCGAGGTTGCAGTCCCCCAGCAGCGCGGTCATGCGCGCCACCATCGCGTCGGCGGTGGCGCTGGGCTGGCCGCGCAGGCCCAGTTCCGCGGCCAGCGTGGGCAGCGGACAGCCGTCGCCCGGTTCGTCGCGGTGTTGGGTGGACAGGTAGTGGTCGATGACGGCGCGTGCCGGCGGATCGGCGGCAGGCGGCGCCTGCCAGCGTTCCAGCGTCTGCTCGGCGGCGGCTTCCAGCGACGCCTGAACGAGGGCATCCTTGGATTCGAAGTGGGCGTAGAAGCCGCCATGGGTCAGGCCGAGCGCCTTCATCAGCGGCACCAGGCCGGTGCCCTCGATGCCGTCCTTGCGGAAGCGGCGCGCGGCTTCGCCGATGATGCGCTGGCGCGTTTCGGCCTTATGGTTACTCGTGTAACGCATGCTTATGAGTCGGTATGCAGTAATCGGTTGCGGTCCGTGCGGCCGGGTGTGACGGACTCGCTGGCGACGGATGTGCCCATGAAATTTGGCAACGCTCCGTGTCACGATTTTAAGGCTTTGCGTGGGATTCCACAATTCCGGCCATCCATTTTCACGGAATTTGCCGGAATTGGTGTTGCGTCCCGGCATACATACGGGCCGCACAGACATTTTACGATATAAAAACGATAGCGTTCAGGGCTTATTTGGCCGCGGCGGCCGCCGGCACCGTTTCCGCACCGTGGGATGCGGCCGCGGCCGCCCCGTGCCGCCGCAGGTACGCGGCGCAGGCGTCGGCGTCCAGCGGCTTGCTGTAGTAGTCGCCCTGGATCTGGTCGCAGCCGGCGCTGCGCAGGGCGGCCAGCTGGCCGTCGGTCTCGACGCCCTCGGCGATGACGTCCAGGTGCAGGGTGTGCGCCATCGCGATGATCGCCTTCACCATCGCCAGCGATTCGGCGCTCTGGTGTACGTCGAGGACGAACGAGCGGTCGATCTTGAGCTTGTCGACGGGCAGGCGCTTGAGGTAGCTGAGGCTCGAATAGCCGGTGCCGAAATCGTCGATGCTGAGCGTGGTGCCGAGTTCGCGCAACTGGCGCATCAGGTCCGCGGTGCGGCCCGGGTCGTCCATGGAGATGCTTTCGGTGAGTTCCAGCTCGAGCAGGCGCGGAGGCAGGCCGGAGTCGCGCAGCACCGTGCCGACGAGCGCCACGACGTCCGTGCCGAGGAACTGTTTGCCCGACAGGTTGACGGCCACCGGCACGTCCGGCACGCCGGCGTCGCTCCAGGCGCGGCGCTGGGCCACGGCCGCGCGCAGCACCCATTCGCCGATCGGCACGACGAGGCCGGATTCCTCGGCGATCGGGATGAATTCGGCCGGCGAGATCGCGCCATGTTCCGGATGCTTCCAGCGCACGAGCACTTCCAGGCCGGCGACGGCGCCCGTGTGCAGGTCGGTCTTGGGCTGGTAGTTCAGCGAGAGTTCGTTGCGTGCGATGGCATGGCGCAACTGGTTCTCCAGCGTGAGCTTGCGCTGCAGCGCCTGGCTCAGCTCTTCCGAATAGCGCTGGATCTGGCCGCCGCCCAGCGCCTTGGCGCGGCGCACGGCCATCGTCGCGTTGTTGAGCAGGACGTCGCCGTCCGCGCCGTCTTCCGGGAAGATGGCATAGCCGATGCTGCAGGTGAGCGGGATGGCGCCGCCGGCCGTCTTGAATTCGCGCGTGACGGACTGCAGCAGCTGGCGCAGGCGGTCGCGCGCCACGCTGTCGTCGCCGAGGCCGGGCAGCAGCAGGACGAATTCGTCGCTGCCCGCGCGCGCCAGCAGGTCGCCCGGCCGCAGCAGGTTCTGCAGGCTCCACGTGATCGCGACGAGGGCCTTGTCGCCCGCGTGGTGGCCCAGCAGCTCGTTGAGGCGCTTGAACTTGTCGACGTTGACCGTCGCGACCAGCGTGTGGCCGCCGGCGTGCTTCCATTGATCGAGGTTGTCGGCGATGGTCTTCACCAGCACCTGGCGGTTCGCGAGGCCCGTCAGCATGTCGTGCGTAAGCAGGAATTCGACCTGGCCGGCGGCCGCCGCCAGTTCGGGATTCGCATTGTCGACGTAGATGTGCGAGCGCAGCGACTGCGCGGCCGCGGCCAGCTGGCGGAAGTGGATCAGCTGTTCCGTCATGCGCGCCAGGTCGCGCAGGATGTCGAGTTGCTCCTCGGAGAGCGTGCGTGGCACGCGATCGAGGACGCACAGGGTCCCCAGCGGCATCCGGTCGATCGAGTACAGCTGCACCCCCGCGTAAAACCGGATGTGCGGCGGGCTCACGACCATCGGATTGTCCGCGAAGCGCGCATCCTTCGTCGCGTCCGGGACGATCAGCGGTTCGTGGTCGAGGATCGCATGGCCGCAGAACGAGACCTCGCGCCGCGTGCCCGTCATGTCGATGCCGCAGCGCGACTTGAACCATTGGTCTTCCTTGTCGACCAGCGACACGAGCGCGATCGGCATGTCGAGGAGCCGGCTGGCCATGCGGGTGATGCGGTCGAAGGCGTCTTCCGGCGCGGTGTGGAGGAGGCGGGTGGCGTGCAGCGCCGTCAGCCGGCGCGCTTCGTCGAGCGGGATGGATGGGGTCTGCATGGCGGGTCTTGTTCGGGTCGGTTAAGACATTTTGCCACGGTAAGCGAAGTGGAGGCACGAGCTTGGTGCGCCGTTGCCGCCAGGCAGGTCAAGCCGTCGTGAACCGCTGCACGAGCCAATCCGCGAACACGCGCACGCGGGCCGACAGCTGGCGCGCCTGCGGGTACAGCACGGAGACGGGGATGGTCGGCGGCGGCACGTCCGCGAGCACTTCGACGAGCTGCCCGTCCGCCAACTGCTCGGCGATGCGGTAGCGCGGCACCTGCACGAGGCCGAGGCCCGCGAGGGCCGCCGCCGTATAGGCTTCGGTGCCGGTGACCGAGACGACGCCGGGCGGCGTCGCCAGTTTCAGCCCGGTGTCCGTCATGAATTCCAGCGGATACGGCCGGCCCGTCGCCGTCGACACGTAGTGGACGGCCTGGTGGCGCGCGAGGTCGGCCAGCGCGGCCGGGACGCCCAGGCGTTCCAGGTAGGCGGGGCTCGCCACCGTCACCTGTTCCAGGTCGGCCGCGCGCCGCGCCACCATCGAGGAATCGTGCAGCTGGCCCGCGCGCAGCACGCAGTCGACGCCTTCGCGCACGAGGTCGACGAGGCGGTCGTCCTCGCCGACGTGCAGCTGGATGCGCGGGTAGCGGGCGAGGAACGCGGGCAGCGCGGGAAAGACGAAGTAGCGCGCGAGGGTCGGCTGCAGGTTCACGCGCAGCAGGCCCGTGGGCTCGCTGCCGCGGAACGCGTCCTCGGCCTCGTCGAGGTCGGCCAGCAGGCGCACGCACCGTTCGTAGTACGCGGCGCCGTCCTGCGTGGGCGCGACGGCGCGCGTGGTGCGTTCCAGCAGCCGCGTGCCGAGCCGGTTTTCCAGCCGCTTGATGGCGTTGGTGGCGGTGGCGCGCGGGATCAGGAGATCCTCGGCCGCCTGCGTGAAGCTGCGCCGCTCCACGATGCGCACGAAAATCTGCATCTCCTGGAACCGGTCCATCTGCGTCGCCATGCGTGCCGCCTCCTGACGTTGAACCCCGGATTATACGGTGGGCCGCGGCAGGTCGGCGATGCCGATGCGGCGCGCGACGTCCACGCGCACGGCTTGCGCCACCGCCAGCACGTCGCGCGCGCCGTCGCCGCCGACATCGACCACCGTGCGGACCGGCCGCCGGCCGCGCGGCAGGCCGACGATGCGCACCCGTTCATCGGCCACGGCCGCGTCGCACGACGCTTGCGGCAGCACGTCCAGTTCGAGCGGGCGCAGGTCCGCGCCGTGAGCCCACGTCCGCGCCGCGTCCGCGCGGCCCTGGTTGCGGCCGTCGACGTCGCGCATCGTCGCGTGGACCGTGTGGCCGGCCAGCGCGAGCGCCCGGGCCGCGAGCTTGCCGCTGCCGCTGCCGGCGCCCGCGATGAGGATGACTGCCTCGGTCATGTCGGTCTCCTGCGTGTGGGAATTCCGGGTGTTCGGGTCGGATACGGGATTACGCGATGCCGCCGTTGGCGCGCAGCACCTGGCCGTTGACCCAGCCGCCGTCCGGACCGGCCAGGAAGGCCACGACGCCGGCGATGTCGTCCGGCTCGCCCAGGCGTCCCAGCGGCGCCATCATCGCGGCCTGGCGGATCTGCTCGTCGGACTTCCCGTCCAGGAACAGCTCGGTCGCGACGGGGCCCGGCGCCACCGCGTTGCAGGTGATGTCGCGGCCGCGGAGCTCCTTTGAGAACACGCGGGTCAGCGCTTCCACCGCGCCCTTGGTGGCGACGTACACGCCATAGGTCGGCGGCGCCATATGCAGCACGCTCGTCGAGAAGTTGACGATGCGCCCGCCGCCGTTCAGGCGCGCGGCCGCCTCGCGCATCGTGTTGAACGTGCCGGTGACGTTGATGGCCATGGTGCGTGCGAACACCTCGTCGCTCGTCTCGGCGATGGTCACGTACGGCAGGATGCCGGCATTGTTCACGAGGATGTCGATGCGGCCGAGCCGTTCCTCGATCGTCGCGAACATCGCTTTCACGTCGGCCACGCTGGCGACGTCGGCCCGGACGGCGATGGCATGGCCGCCGGCCTGTACGATGGCGGCGACGGTGGCGTTGGCGGCTGCTTCGTTGCCGGCGTAGTTGACGGCGACGGCGAATCCGTCGGCGGCGAGGCGTTTGGCGACGGCGGCGCCGATGCCGCGCGAGGCGCCGGTGACGAGGGCGACGCGGGTGGTTTGCCGGGCTTGCTGGTTCATGGTGACCTCCTTGGTTGACAGTGAGGTCATGATGATTGATTTCTGATCGTAGATAATCGTCTGGAATATGGTTTTAGAATTTCGTTTGCGATAATAATCATGCGGTGCCACTGCTTGACCGGCACGATTCATAGGTATAAAGCGATTTTCTTCAATTCGGCGATGCGCTGCTGGAGCAGCAGTGCCGTGACGGCGTCCGCGTCGGACCCCGCTGCCAGCCCGGCGCGGAAGGCCAGGAATGCGTCGCGGTAGGCCAGCCACAGACGCTCGGCCTTGCGGACATCGGCGCGCTCGATCGTGGCGTCGCCGATGCGGCCGGGCGCGTCCGCCTGCTTCGACGGTGCGCTCATGAGTCGCTGGTAGGCCGCGTTGAGCGCCGCGTCGAGTTCCACCGCGTCCGCGTGCGGGGAGGCCGGCAGTTTGTTGTCGAGCACGTCCAGCACGGCGCGCATGAATTGCTCGCGCAGCTTGTTCTCGTGCCCGATGCCCAGCCCTGCCGCGGCCGTGCCCTGCATGTCGACTTCGGCCGCGGCACCGACCGCATAGGCGTCGGCCGCGGCGCGCAGCGTCCTGAACGCCGCCAGCGCCGCTGGCGGGAGGGTACGCGCCACGCGGTCCAGGCGCGCCTCGCGCACGCGGCCGGCCTGCGACGCGGCAATGGCGGCGCAGACGGCGCCCATCCGGCCGCTGGTGATGTCGTCGCACTGGTCGAACACGGCACCGGCGGACAGGCCGCCGGCCAGATGGGCGATGCGCGCTTCCATTTCCGCCTTGGCCGCGAAGTCGAGGCTGCAGGCATAATGGATCGCGATGTCGATGTCGCGGGGCACGCCGAAGCCATTCGCATACAACATCATCAGGACGGTATTGTCGCCATGGGCCAGCGCGCATTCCCTGACGGCGTTCCATTCGGCGGGCGACGTCACGGCCTGGCTGCGCTTCCGGTAATACAGCGCGGCCGCGTCGCAGGCCGGGCCGGGCGCGTGCGCGGCATGCGCGGCGGGTGCCACCGCATGCTCGACGCGCATGCACTGGCGGTACCAGGCCTCATCCTTCGAAAACGGGACGCCGAAGGTCTGCGTCGTGGGATAGTCGGGCGCGGCCAGCGCGGGGGCCGCGGCGCACAAGGCGAGGGCGGCGCAGCCTGCCTTGAGGAAGGATATAGATATCATCGCGACAGCCTAGCGCACATCCCGGTCCGGCAATCTATCGAATTCTCACGCGGCGGACCACGCGCACGATTGGCCGCGACCCGGTCCATGGGTTAACATTTCCTGTATCGGCGTCGGCCCGCGCAGGGCGGCCCGCGGCGGCACCAGGGAGACCACCATGAAAGCGATCATCACCGGCCACACCAGGGGCCTCGGCGCCGCGCTCGCCGGCAACCTGCTGGCGCGCGGCGTGCCCGTGCTGGGCCTGGCGCGCAGCCGCGCGCCCGAGCTGGCCGACGCGTATCCCGACCTGTTCGAGGAGATCGAGCTCGACCTGGCCGACAGCGTCGCGTTGTCCGGCTGGCTGGCGGGCGGCGCCCTCGGCGCTTACCTGGACGGCACCGGCGCCGTCCTGCTGCTGAACAATGCGGGCATGGTCAGCCCGGTCGGCCCGCTCGACGCCCAGGACCCGCAGGCCGTGCTGCGCGCCGTGCAGCTGAACGTGGCGGCGCCGATGGCGTTGGCGGCGGCCGTCGTGCGCGCCAGCGACGGGGCGCAGCGGCGCATCCTGCACATCTCCAGCGGCGCGGGCCGCAGCCCGTACGCGGGCTGGAGCGTCTACTGCGCCACCAAGGCCGCCCTCGACCACCACGCGCGCGCGGTCGCGCTGGACCGCGAGCGGGGCGTGCGCATCTGCAGCCTGGCGCCGGGCGTCATCGACACCAGCATGCAGTCCGAGATCCGCGCCGTGCCGGAGGAACGCTTCCCCATGCGCCAGCGCTTCGTCGACCTCAAGGAGACCGGCGCGCTCCTCGATCCGGACGAATGCGCCGAACACCTGATCGACTACCTGCTCGGCGCCGGTTTCGGGGCCGAGGTGATCGCCGACCTGCGCACGCTGTCCTGAGCGCTGTCGCGGGCCCGGTTACGCGGCCGGCGCGCGCGGGATCTGCAGGCCTTCGGCGACGGCCGGGCGGGCACGGAAGGTTTCCAGCACGCGGCCCACTTCCGGGAAGCGGTCGAAGCCGACGATCTCGCCCGCGTCGTAGAAGCCGATCAGGTTGTTCACCCACGGGAAGGTCGCGATGTCGGCGATCGTGTACTCGTCGCCCATGATCCAGTCGCGGCCGCGCAGGTGCGCGTCGAGCACGCCCAGCAGGCGCCTGGCCTCGTGCACGTAGCGGTCGCGCGGGCGCTTGTCCTCGTATTCGCGGCCGGCGAACTTGTGGAAGAACCCCAGCTGGCCGAACATCGGGCCGATGCCGCCCATCTGGAACATCAGCCACTGGATCGCCTCGTAGCGCCGCGCCGGGTCCGCGGGCAGCAGCTGGCCCGTCTTCTCGGCGAGGTACAGCAGGATCGCGCCCGATTCGAACAGCGGCAGCGGCTTGCCGCCGGGGCCGTCGGGGTCGATGATCGCGGGGATCTTGTTGTTCGGGTTCAGCGCCATGAATTCCGGGCTCGTCTGCTCGTTCTTGTCGAACGCGATGCGGTGCACCTCGTACGGCAGCTTGACCTCTTCCAGCATGATCGACACCTTGACGCCGTTCGGCGTCGGCAGCGAATACAGCTGCAGGCGGTCGGGGTGCTGCGCGGGCCATTTCTGCGTGATGAGGAATTGGTTCAGGTCGGTCACGGACGATTCTCCTGTCGGTTGGATTGCGTTGATTGTACTCAAGATACGGTGTTGCGCAGGGTGGGAGCATGCATCTTGGTCTTGGGCAACGATGGGGAGCCATGGACGAGCTGCTGCGCTACTACGAGGAAGAGCTGGGGTTGTTCGGGCAGTTCGCGCGCGAATTCCGCGCCCGCTACCCCAAGCCGGCCAGCGACCTGCACGTGACCGGCGACACCTGGGACGATCCCGGCGTCGCGCGCCTGATCCAGTCCGTCGCATTGCTGTCCGCGCGGATCAACAAGCGCCTCGACGACGATTATCCCAAGTTCACCGAAGCCCTGCTGGACAGCCTGTATCCCCATTACCTGCGGCCGCTGCCGTCGTATTCCGTCGTCCAGGTGGGCTACCGCGCGCCCGCCGAGGTGCCGGAAAAGCCGTTCGTGCTCGCGCGCGGCACGATGCTGCGCACCGGCGCCGCAACGGATGCGCCATGCCTGTTCCGCACCGTCTACGACGTGCTGCTGGCGCCGCTCACGGTGGCGCGGCTCGCATTCGTGCCGCTGCTCGACGTCCCAAGCGCACTGCGCGCGCCGCGCAAGGTAGCGAGCAACAGCGCCTGCGGCATCAGCCTCACGCTCGAGACGGCGCGCGGCGGCTTTCCCGACCGCCTGCCGCCGGCGCTGCGCCTGTTCGCCGACGGCGACGCGTCGACCCGCGCCGCGCTGGTCGACGCGCTGTTCCTGCGCGCCGCGTCCGCCTGGCTGCAGCCGGAAGGCGACAAGGGCTGGCTGCCGCTCGCGCGCGTGCCGCTGCGGCTGGCCGGATTCGCGGACGAGGACGCGATGCTGCCGTATCCCGCGCGCTCGCATCCGGCGCCGCGCCTGCTGACGGAGTATTTCTGTTATCCGGAAAAATTCAATTTCATCGACGTCGACCTGGCGGCCCTGGACGATTTGCTGCCGCCGCGCTGCCGCCGGTTCACGCTGCATGTCGCGCTGTCCGGCATCGCCCCCGATTCCGACGGCGCCCGCCTGCTGGCCGGGCTGGACGCGCGCAACCTGCTGGCCGGCTGCACGCCCGTCATCAATCTGTTCCCCAAGGCCGGCGCGCCGCTGCAGCTCGCCTACACGAGCGCCGACTACCCGCTGCTCGCCGACGGCGCCCACGCGGCGGCCTACGAAATCCACAGCGTGGACGCGGTGCGCCTGGTGCGCGAAGGCACCGGCACCGTGACCCCGTTCGCGCCGCTGTATGCGCCGGGCGAAGCGGCATCCGGCGACGCGGGCAGGGCGGATGCGGCGCACTACTGGATCGCGCGGCGCGACTACGCGACGGCCGCCGTCAGTCCCGGCCACGAGATGCGCATCGCGCTCGTCGACGGCGATTTCCACCCGCTCGACGCGGCCGGCGCGACGCTTTCCACCGAGCTGACGTGCAGCAACCGCGACGTGCCGTCGCGCCTGCCGTACGGCCAGCCGCAGGGCGACCTGCGCAGCGACGAGCTGTCGGCCCTGGCCCCCATCCGCATGCTGCGCAAGCCGACGCCCAGCTGGCGCTTCGCCGGCACGCGCGGCACGCACTGGCGCCTGATCGCCCACCTGGCGCTGAACCATGCCGGCCTGACGATGGCGGGCCTGGACGATTTCCGCAAGATGCTCGTGCTGTACGACCTGCCGCGTGCGCCCGTGGCGCAGCGCCAGATCGCCGGCATCGTCGGGCTGGAACACGGTACGGTGCGCGCGTGGGTCGGCGCGGCGCCCGTCGCCAGCCTCATGCCCGGCATGGGCATCCGCCTCACGGTCGACGAGGACGCGTTCGCCGGCACCGGCCTGTATCCGTTCGTGCAGGTGCTCGACCATTATTTTGCCCTGAACGGCCAGCTCAACTGCTTCACCCGGCTGCAGGTCGTGTCGCACCAGACCGGCCGCGAAATCCTCGCCTGCGCTCCGCGGACGAGCGGCGGCGGATGGACCTGATCGCGCGCCTGCTGGCCGAGCCCCAGCGCTTCGACTTCGTGCAGGCCGTGCGCCTGCTGCTGTTGGCGCTGGACGAGCGCGGCATCCCCGCGCGCCGCGCGCTCGAGCGCCACCTGCGCTTCGCCAACAGCGTCGCGCTGTCGTTCCCGCCCAGCCAGCTGGAGGCGGCGGCGCGGGAGCGGGACGGCTACCGCCTGACGCCCAGCTTCATGGGCCTCCTTGGCGCGCACGGGGCGCTGCCGCTGCACGTGACGGAGCGCCTGCTCGCGCTGCCGGCCGACGCGCCGGACGCACAAGCCACCCGCGCCTTCCTCGACATGTTCAGCACGCGCATGCTCGCGCTGTGGTACGGCGCGTGGCAGAAATACCGGGTCGAGCACCTCGTGGCCGGCCCGCGCGACGGGTTTCTCCCCATGCTGCTGGCGCTGGCCGGCGTGCCGGGCGGCGCGGCGTTCGCGGAGGACGGCGTCGCGGACACGGCGCTGGCCGCGTTCGCGGGCCTGCTGCGCCGGCGGCCCGTGTCGGCGGTCGTGCTGGGCCGGGTGCTGTCCAGCCACTTCGGCGTGACCGTGCGCGTGCAGGAGGGCGTCGGCCATTGGGACCGCCTGGCTGTGTCCGAACAGAGCGCCCTCGGCACAAAATTCGAAAACCGCGCGCTGCTCGGCCGGCGCGCGCTGCTGGGCGCGCGCAGCTGGCGCCCCGACCTGCGCGTGCGCGTGCGCATCGGCCCCCTCGACCGGGCCCGCTACGACCACTTCCTGCCCGGCGCGCCGGGCGCCCGCGCGCTGCGTACCTTGCTCGGCCTGTTCGCCGTCCCGACGCTCGCCTACGACATCGTGCTCGTGCTGCGCCGGGCCGACCTGGGACCGGTGCGACTGGCGCCGGCCGGCCGCCGGCTGGGCCTGGACAGCTATCTGCTCAGCGCCGCCGCCGCGGCCGACCGCGCCGACCTCCGCTACGAACTCCGGCCGCTCGATCCGCTGCCGCCCCTGTCCGCCACAAAATCCCCTTGACCTTCCCATTGTAGGAAGGCATATCCTGTGTCGGTAATCACAGGAGAATCAGCATGGGGATCGACATCGATATCGGCGGGATGACCTGCGCATCGTGCGTGGCGCGCGTGGAGAAGGCGATCAAGGCCGTGCCGGGCGTGCGTGCCGCGAGCGTCAATCTGGCGACGGAGCGCGCGGCCGTGCAGGGCGACGGGCTGGACCTGGCGGCCATCGTGGCCGCCGTCGAGCGGGCCGGCTACGCGGCGCGGCCGGCCGGCAGCGCCAAGGCCGGGGCGCCCGCGGCGACGGGCCTGCCGACGTGGTGGCCCGTCGCCGTGGCCGCGCTGCTCAGCGTCCCGCTCATCGCTCCGATGCTGCTGGCGCCGTTCGGCATCGACTGGATGCTGCCGGGCTGGCTGCAGCTGCTGCTGGCGACGCCCGTCCAGTTCTGGCTCGGCGCGCGCTTCTACCGGGCCGGCTGGAAGGCCGTGCGCGCGGGCGCCGGCAATATGGACCTGCTCGTTGCGATCGGCACGTCGGCCGCCTACTTCCTGTCGCTGTACCAGCTGTTGAACGCGGGCGGCGGGCACCTGTACTTCGAATCCGCCGCCGTCGTCATCACGCTCGTCTTGCTGGGCAAGTGGCTGGAAGGCCGCGCGCGGCACCAGACCGTCGCCGCGATCCGCGCGCTGGAGGCGTTGCGGCCCGCCGAGGCCATCGTCCGCCGCAATGGCCTCGACGTGACGATCGCACTCGACGACCTGCGCGCCGGCGACCTGATGGTCGTGCGGCCGGGCGAACGCGTGCCGGCCGACGGCCGCGTCGTGGAAGGCGCCAGCCATCTGGACGAATCCCTGCTGACGGGCGAGAGCCTGCCGGTGGCGAAGGGCACGGCCGACCGCGTGACCGGCGGCGCCGTCAACGGCGAGGGCCTGCTGCTGGCCGAGGCGACCGCGGTCGGCGCCGACAGCATGCTGTCCCAAATCATCCGCATGGTCGAGGATGCGCAGGCCGCCAAGGCGCCGATCCAGCGGCTCGTCGACAAGGTCAGCGCCGTGTTCGTGCCCGTCGTGCTCCTGATCTCCCTCGTCACCTTGCTGGCCTGGGGCCTGGCGACCGGCGACTGGCAGCACGCGCTGCTGAACGCGGTGGCCGTGCAGGTGATCGCGTGCCCGTGCGCGCTGGGTCTCGCCACGCCGACGGGGATCATGGTCGGCACGGGCGCCGCCGCGCGCCACGGCATCCTGATCAAGGACGCGGAGGCGCTGGAGACGGCGCACGCGCTCGAGATGGTCGTGTTCGACAAGACGGGCACGCTGACCGAAGGCCGCCCGCGCGTCGTCGCGCTGGAAGGCGGCGACACGCGCCGGCTGCTGGCATTGGCCGCGGCCGTGCAGCAGGGCAGTGCGCATCCGCTGGCGCGCGCCGTGACGGAACTGGCCGCGGCGCGCGCGGTGGCCGCGCCGCCCGCGACGGAATCCGCGGCGCTGCCGGGCCGCGGCGTGCGTGCCCGCGTTGACGGCGACACGGTTTATCTCGGCAACCGGCGCATGCTGGACGAGATCGGCGCGGACGCTGACTTGCCGCCCGCGCTGGTCGCCGCGGCCGCGCGCCACGAGGCGGACGGCCGCACCGTGTCGTGGCTGGCCCGCGACCAGGGCGGTGCGATCAGCGTGGAAGGCGTGCTCGCATTCGGCGACCGCCTCAAGCCGACGAGCCAGGCGGCCATCGCGCGCCTGCGCGCCCTCGGCGTGGACAGCATGATGCTCAGCGGGGACAACGAAGGCAGCGCGCGCGCCGTCGCGCAGGCGCTCAGCCTCACGCGCTGGGTCGCGCACGTGCAGCCGCAGGACAAGGCCGATGCCGTGCGCGGCCTGATGCGGGAAGGGCGCAAGGTGGGCATGGTGGGCGACGGCATCAACGACGCCCCCGCGCTGGCGGCAGCCGACGTCGGCATCGCCATGGCGGGCGGCACCGACGTGGCGCTGCACACGGCCGCGATCACCCTGATGCGCGGCGACCCGCTGCTCGTGGCGGACGCCATCGACATCTCGGACCGCACGTGGCGCAAGATCCGCCAGAACCTGATGTGGGCCTTCATCTACAACGTCGTCGGCATCCCCGTCGCGGCGCTGGGCCTGCTGAATCCCGTGCTGGCCGGGGCGGCGATGGCGCTGAGTTCCGTCAGCGTCGTCACCAATGCGCTGCTGCTGCGGCGCTGGCGGCCGGCGCCGCGTCCCGCCGCCGACGATACGATTTCAACCACCGGGGCGGACCTGCCCCAAGTACAAGGAGCACACACGATGTATGAATTGACCGTCGAAGACATGAGCTGCGGCCACTGCGTGGGCCGCGTCACCAAGTCCGTGCAGGCCATCGACAAGGATGCGAAGGTCGAGGTGGATTTGCCGACCAAGAAAGTCAAGGTCGAGAGCACCGCCGACCTGGACGCGATCGCGCGGGCGATCGACGCGGCCGGGTATCCGGTGACGGCCCGCGGCGCCTGATCACTCGATCTTCTTGACGAAGCCGACATAGATCCGCCGGACGACGAAATGGTCGAACCCGGCCCGGCGGAACGTGCTCGTGTCGGTCCGATAGGCGCGTGCGCTGCCGTCGAAGATGTCGTTCGCATTGACCGTCAGGCCGAGCGTCTTGCTCAGGGCATGCTTCCACGTCAGGTTCACGCTGCTGGTCGCACCGAGGCGGCCCAGCGGCGTGAGCGCGGTCGACTGGCCATGCGCATCGAGTGCCACGTCGTCGCGGCCGACGCGGTACGCCGCCCTGAGGTTCAGGTAGCCGGCAACGCCGGCCTGGCGCACGGGGCCGGCGAGGTCGGGCGTGTCCAGCACCACGCGATACGCGCCGCCGTCCACGCCCAGGCGCAGCGCCGCATCCGGTGTCCAGTCGAGCGAGCCCGTGATGCCGGCCGAGCGGGCCTGTCCGCCGTTCTGCTTCGACGTGACCAGCACGTTCTCGGCAAAACTGCGCGCGTCCGTCACCGTATCGCGGCTCGTGCGGTAGAAGGCGCCGGCATTGCCGTCCAGGTGTGCCGTGCCGGCATGCGCGCCGATCTCCCATGCGGTCAGCCGCTGCGGCCTGAGGCCGGGATTGCCTCGGCTCAGATTCTGCGCGTCGACATAGGTCGTGAATGGATTGCGGTCGCGCGGATCGGGCATTTGCAGGCTGCGGCGATAGGCGAGCGTCAGGTCGGCGTCGTCGCCGAACGCGTACTTCAGGTGCAGGCTCGGATCGAATGCCTGCCAGTGTCCGGTTTGCGCGCCTCCCTGTGCCGGATTCACGCGCAGCGCCATGCGTTCGGCCCGGCCGCCCAGCAGCGCTTCCCATTTGCCGCGCCGGATCCGGTCGGTCAGGTAGGCGGCGTGCACGGTCGTCGTCACGGTGTAGCCGTTGGTCGTGGCCGGATCGGGCGTCTCGGCGCCGGTCGCGGGATCGACCCGCGCCTGGTAGTTGCCGATGGCGTCGGTCTGGTCCCGGAGATCCAGGCCCATGCCCCATTGGCCGTGTGCCGCCGCGCCGGTCCAGTCGACCGTGGCCTGGTCGAGGCGGCGCGCCGACCGCGTCGCGCCATGGCTGTCGTCGGTGGCGCGCGCGGGTGCCACGAATACGTCGCGATACGACTTGTCGACCATAGTGGCCGTCGCGCTGTGCTGGACCGTCGCCTTGAGCGCCGTGCCGTCGCCCTGGTGGCTGACGCTCAGGTTGGCGCTGTCGTCCGACTGCTCGTTCGGCCCGTTGGAGATGCGGTGAAAGGTGGTCGCGGCGGCGCCGGTACTGGTCTCGTTGAGGACGTCGAACAAGGGACGCGAGCGCCGTTGGTTATGGCGCGCCGACAGGCTGACGCTGTCCGCGTCGCTCAGGGCATAATCGGCGCCCAGCGCCGCGCTGTCGACGATGCGCCGGATGAAGACGCGCGAAGTCTGCAGCGTCTGTCCCGACTCGCTTGCGACGGGATTATTCCAGTCCACCTGCGAGCGGCGGATCTTCAGCGTGCCGTCATGGCGGTACGCCACGTTGCCGTGCACGCTCAACCGGCCCCGGGTCGCGTCGCCCGACGCGCCGGCGTTCCACAGGCCCTGGTCCGTGGCGCTGCCCTGGATCTGCGCATGCGCGCCGGGCTTGCGGTTGCGCTTCAGGACGATATTCAGGATCGCGCCGCCGTTGGCGCGATACGCGGCGGATGGATTCGTGATGACTTCGACGCTCGCGATGTCGGCGCCGCTCATGGTCTGCAGCGCCAGCGCGCGTTCTTCGCCGGACCCCGACAGCATCGCCGTCGGCTTGCCGTCGACGAGGACCGTGACCTGGGTATTGCCCTTGACCGCGATTTGCCCGTCGGCCGTGACCGAGACCTCAGGGGTCGCCTGCAGCACGTCCTGCGCGGAGCCGTTGGCGGCCCGCGGCGTGTCGGCGACCTGGTAGACCGTCTTGTCGAGTTGTCTGGCGACGGCCGCTTTCCTGGCCGTGACGGTGACCGTCGGGGCGGCCGGATCGCCGTCGCCGTCGCCGGCGCGCGCCGTCAGCGGCAGCGCGGCGACGCCGCACAGGAACGACGATCGTATCGTCTTCTGCACATCATGTCCTTTCATTCCGTTGAACCGGATTGTCGGGGACATTCGAGCGTTCGGAAGACAATGTGTGACCGACGCCCTGTTCGGCGTGACGTGCGGGTCAGTGGCCCTCGTGCCCGCCGCCGCCTTGTCTCCGGCGCGCGGTCCCGATGAGTTCACCCTGCGCCGGCGCGGCCGGCGCGTTCACGGCCTCCGGCACCGCGCCCGTCCACTCGCGCGCCACCGTGCCGGCCGGATGCCGGTACCAGCCCGGATCGCGATAATCGCCCCGCGCCAGTCCCTCGCGCACCTTGATGACGGTGAACATGCCGCCCATCTCGATGCCGCCGAACGGGCCGCGTCCCGCCATCATCGGCAGCGTGTTTTCCGGCAGCGGCATCTGCATGCCGCCCATCGATCCGCCCTTGTCGCCCATGACCATATAGCCCGGCACGAGGTCGTTGATCGTTTGCGCGACGCCGGCCTGGTCGACGCCGATCAGGGTCGGCGCGTCGTGGCTCATCGCGTTCATCGTGTGGTGCGACTTGTGGCAGTGGAAGGCCCAGTCGCCCGGATTGTCGGCGACAAATTCGATGGCGCGCATCTGGCCGACGCCGATGTCGACCGTTACCTCGGGCCAGCGCGCGGCCGGCGCAATCCAGCCGCCGTCCGTGCCCGTCACCTCGAAGCGGTGGCCGTGGATGTGGAACGGGTGGTTCGTCATCGTCAGGTTGCCCATCCGGATGCGCACCTTGTCGTCCTTGCGCACGACCATCGGGTCGGTGCCGGGGAAGGCGCGGCTGTTGATGGTCCACAGGTTAAAGTCGAGCATCGTGTTCACGTTCGGCGTGTAGTTGCCGGGCGCGATGTCGTACGCGTTCAGCAGGAACACGAAGTCGCGGTCGACGGCCTGCCGGCGCGGATCCTTCGGGTGCGTGACCCAGAAGCCCATCATGCCCATCGCCATCTGCGTCATCTCGTCGCTGTGCGGGTGGTACATGAAGGTGCCCGCGTGGCGCGCGACGAATTCGTAGACGAAGGTCTTGCCGGGCGCGATGGCCGGCTGCACGAGTCCCGCGACGCCGTCCATGCCGTTCGGCAGGATCTGGCCGTGCCAGTGGATGGTCGTCGCCTCCGGCAGCTTATTGGTCACGAAGATGCGCACCTTGTCGCCTTCCACGACCTCGATGGTCGGTCCCGGGCTTTGCCCGTTGTAGCCCCACAGGTTCGCCTTCATGCCGGGCGCGATCTCGCGCACGACGGGTTCGGCCACGAGGTGGAATTCCTTGACGCCGTCCTTCATGCGCCACGGCAGGCTCCAGCCGTTGAGCGTGACGACGGGATTGTACGGGCGGCCGCTCGTTGGATGCTGCGGCGGCTGCGTCGCGGCGGAGGCCTGGACCGGTGCTTCCGGAATGGCGGCCGCGCCGGCCTTCGACACGAGCGAGGCGCCCACCATGGCGCCGGCCGCGCCGGTGATGAAGTTTCTGCGGCTGGTCATTCTGTCTTGTCCTTGTTCTGCGAGTTCACTTGCTGCGGGTTCAATCGGGTGCCGAGCGTGGCTTCCAGCGCGGCGTGGGCGGTCCAGAAGGTGTCCAGCGCCTCGATGTACGCGCCGACCGCCTCCGCCTGCGCGCGCGCGTCGGCCAGCAGGTCCTGCGGACTGGCCAGCATGCCGTTGTAGCGCAGCAGGACCTCGTGTCCGATCTTCTTGCGCAGCGGGATGATCGTGTCGCGATAATGCCGCGCCACGTCGTAGGCGTTGCGATAGGCGAGATACCCCTCGCGCGCCTCGCTGCGCGCCGTGACGGCGGTGAGCGCCACGCGGTTCACGGCCTGCATGTACGTGGCCTCGGCGCGGGCGACGCGCGCACCGCCCCAGTCGAACAACGGCAGTTCCAGCGACAGCGTGTAGCCGTGTTGCCTGGCCGCGCCGGTGTCCGACTTGTCGGCGTAACCCGCGTCGAGCACGTCGACGAAGCGGGTCGTGCGCGTGAGGCCCAGGTCCGCCGCGGTGGCGGACGCCTCGGCCTTCGCGGCCTGCACGTCCAGGCGCTGTTCGAGCGCGATGCGTTCGACGTCGGCCAGTTCCGCCGGCGCGGCGGGCAGGTCGGGCAGGTGGTCGGGCAGCGCGTAGCCGGCGTCCTTGCCCCACAGGCCCAGCGCGCGCGTGAGGCGCTCGCGCGCCGCCGTCGCGCGCCTGGCCGCGCGCGCGACGTCGCTCGCGGCCTGCGCATGCAAGACCTGTTCGCGCGCCAGTTCGAGCTGGTTCGTGGTGCCCGCCCTGGCCATGCGGCCGGCCAGCTCGGCGCCGGCT
Organism: Massilia luteola; assembly: GCF_034420155.1. NCBI lineage: Bacteria > Pseudomonadati > Pseudomonadota > Betaproteobacteria > Burkholderiales > Oxalobacteraceae > Massilia > Massilia luteola. Next base: position 36,857 of record NZ_JAXOFN010000023.1, on the reverse strand, counting down.
GCGCTCGACGCCTGCACGCGGCGCGCATAGTCGAGGGCCTGTTTGCTGGCCACCGCCTCGATCCACGCCGTGCGCGTTTCCAGCGCGTGGCGCTCGATGGCGGCGCCGACCTCGCGCTTCACCTGCTCGAAGCGGCGCGCCTCCATGCGCGCGGCCAGCGGCGCGGTCAGCATGCCGACGAGGTCGAACGTGATGCCGCGTTCGATCTCGAGGGCGCCGCCGCTCGCGAGCCGCTTGAAGTCGAACGACGGATTGCGCGGGCGCGCGGCCTGGGCCAGGTCGGCCTGGGCGATCCCCACGTTCCAGTACGTGGCCTGCAGGCCGGGATGGTTGACGAGGGCGATGCGCACGGCCGTGTCCATGTCCAGCGGTGCGCCCGCCGCGAACACGGGCAGCGCCCGCAACGACGGCGCCAGCGCGCCCTGTCCGGCGTCGTCGCGCGCCAGTTGCGGCGTCACGCCGATGCGGTGCCGCGTCGCGGCGGCGACGTCGTCGAAGCCGCCGTCCGGCGTGACCGTCGTGCAGCCCGCGAGCAGCGCCAGCGCGGCCGCCGCCGGCAGGAATCGTGCTGGCGGCATCACTTCGCCTCCCTGTGGCCGCAGCAGTCCGGCTTGCACGCGGCCGGCTGCGCGCCCGTGCCGGCATGGTCGGCGCCGCCGCCGTTTTTCTTATCGCCGCCGCCCATGCACTGCATGCCTGTCATGCCGCCGCCGGCCGTGGACGGCATCGCGCCCATGGCCATGCCGGGGTGATGCTCGTGCATGGGCATGGGCATGGCGGGGCCGGCTGCCGGCGCGGGTTCGGCGTGGTCGTCGATGGCCGGCTGCGCGCGGGTGGCCGGCACCGGCGCCTGCGGATCCGCGACGCCGGCGGAAGAAGCCTGCGCGGCGGCGTGCGCGCACGTGGCGGCCAGCAGCCAGGCCAGCGCGCAGGTCGGGTGAAGTCGTTTCATGTCGTCCTCGTGTCGAATGCGTGAATGGCGCCGCCGCGCATCGAGAGCGCCGGCGGCGTGATACGGGCGCGGACCGGAAGGCCGCGCCGTTCAGGCGATCGAGGGACGGGGAGGGCGTTCGGGCAGCGCCGGGTCGACGCTGGCCACGTGGCCGGCGCGGAAGGGAATCGCGACGGAGGGCGGCGCGAACGCCGGCGGGACGAGCGGCGCGGGCACGAGGGCGACGGCGATGCAGCAGCCGGGGCAGGTGCCGCGATGATGGTCGTGATGATCGCCGCCGGACGCCTTGCCCGCCTGCGCCGCGTGGGCGGCGGGCATGTGGTGGCAGCTTTGCGCCGGCGGCGCGGCGTGCGCCGCCGCCATGGCGGCCGGCGCGCTCACGGACGGCAGCATGCGCGCGGCGGCCAGGCCCTGGAAGGGCAGGGCCAGCAACAGCAGCCAGACGAACAGTGAGCGCAGGACGATATTCACGCGGGCATTCTAGCACGGCACCGTTGCATTTTTATCCGTCCAGCGCCTTTGCGGTGATGCAAGAATGGTCACACGTGCTAGCATATTGACATGACAAGGAGACTACGGGCAATGATGGGCATCTTGACGCGCCTGCGGGCGGCACGGGCCATGCACAGCCGGCGCCAGGTGGGCGAACGGGCCGCGCAGGTCATCGATCGGGTGATCTTCGACATGGGCGTCGAGCGCCTCGTGCAGGGCACGTTCCGGCTCGATCGCCACTGCCGCCCGCGCTTCTCCAGCGTCCCCCTCGCGCCCGGCCGCGACGGCGTCGCGGTGGCGCTGGCGCAGCTTACCGAATGCGCCGCGCTCACGGCGGCGGCACGCCGCGATGCCGATCGCGAGGCGCTGCGGATGCACACGGAGGCCGTCGTCGCGGGCCTGCTGCGCGAATTCGAGGCCCGCTCCCCGCGCTTTCGCGCGCTGCCGGCGGTGCCGGGCGCATAAGGCCGTGCCGTTGTCAGCGCAGCGCCGAGCGCAGCGCGCCGGACTCGAAATAGATGTGCTGGATCGCCGGATACGCGGCCGCCACGGCCTTCTCCAGCCGCTCGATCGCGGCCTCCACTTCGTCGATGCGCATGCCGCGGTTGAACTGCACGGCCGCCGTCAGCAATACCTCGTCCGGCCCCAGTTGCATGCTGAGCAGCTTGCCGACGTCCTGGATGGCGGGATCGGTGCGCAGGATCTCGCACACGCGCCGCGTGGCCTCGGTGCCGATGCCTTCGCCGACGAGCAGCGCGCCCGTCTCGCGCGCCAGGGCGAACGCGGCGCCCACGAGCAACAGGCCGATCGCGATCGATGCGGCCGGATCGAAATACGGGCTGTCGAACACGAAGCCGAGCGTGATGCCGACGGCCGCGATGGTCAGGCCCAGCAGGGCGGCCGTATCCTCGATGAAGACGGTGAACACCGACGCGTCCTTGCTCGCATGGACCGTCTGCCACAGCGAGGCGCCGGGCTTGCGCCGCTTGTTGAGTTCCTTGCGCGACACGTTCCAGCTATAGCCCTCGAAGCAGGCCGAGACGGCCAGCACGATGTAGTTCCACATCGGGTCTTCCAGCGGCTCCGGATGGCGCAGCGCGCTGATGCCGTGGTAGATCGACAGGCCGCCGCCCAGCGAAAACACGGACAGCGCGACGAGCAGCGCCCAGAAATACAGCGCCTTGCCGTAGCCGAACGGGTGGCTCTTGTCGGCCGGCTTCTCGCTGTTCCTCTCGCCGATCAGCAGCAGGAATTCGTTGCCGGTGTCGACGGCCGAGTGGATGCCTTCGGCCAGCATGGCGGCGCTGCCCGTGATGGCGGCGACGACGAACTTGGCGATCGCGATGCCCAGGTTCGCGAGGATCGCCGCGTAGATCACCTTGCGCGAGCCGCCTTGTTCGTTCTCTTTGTCCGTCATGGTGTATGGTTGTCGCCGGTGGCGTCGATGAGATGTCGAACCAAGTGTAGCCAATCCGCCGCCGGCGGCTTGCACGGCTGGGAGCGTGTGGATGAGTGTCCGTAATCTCAAGCAACTGTTCGCCCCGACGTCGGTGGCCCTCGTCGGCGCATCCGAGCGGCCGGGCAGCGTCGGCGCGACCATGCTGCGCAACCTGCGCGAAGGCGGCTTCGCGGGCCGGCTGTTCCCCGTGAATCCCAAGTACGACGCGCTCGCCGGCCTGCAGGTCTGGCCCGACGTGGCGCAGCTGCCGCAGGCGCCGGACCTGGCCATCATCTGCACGCCGCCGGCCACGATCCCCGGCATCGTGCGCGCGCTCGGCGCGCTGGGGACGCGCGCCGCCATCGTGATGAGCGCCGGCGTGTCGACCGCGCGCGACGTGCGCGGGCGCAGCATCAAACAGGCGATGCTGGATGCCGCCAACCCCTATTTGCTGCGCATCCTGGGGCCGAACAGCTCAGGCCTGCTGGCGCCCGGCATCGGCCTGAACGCGAGCATCGCCGTGGGCGGCGCGGCGCCGGGGCGCCTCGCCTTCGTGTCCGAGTCGGGCGCGCTGATGGCCGGCGTGCTCGATTGGGCGCGCACGCGCAACGTCGGCTTTTCCACGTTCCTGGCCCTGGGCGACTCGGCCGACGTCGATTTCGGCGACGTGCTCGATTACCTGGCCAGCGATCCCGGCACGTCCGCGATCCTGGTGCACGCGGAGAGCGTGCGCTATGCCCGCAAATTCATGTCGGCCGCGCGCGCGGCGGCCCGCAGCAAGCCGACCCTGATGCTCAAGGCCGGCCGCTCGCTGGAGGCGGCGACGGCCGGCGCCTGCCTGTCCGGCGTGCTGGCGCGGCCCGACGACGTGTATGACGCCGCGATCCGCCGCGCCGGCATGCTGCGCGTGTACACGACGGACCAGCTGTTCGCGGCCGTGGAGACGCTGGCGCGCGCCAAGCCGTTGTACGGCGAGCGGCTGGCGCTGCTCGGCAACGGCGCCGGGCCCGTCGTGCTGGCCGCCGACGCCCTGCAATACGGCGGCGGCCAGCAGGCCGAATTGTCGGCGGAGACGGTGGCGAAGCTGCGCGGCCTCGTGCCCGAATGGAGCGGCAGCGGCGAATTGAACCTGCGCGGCGACGCGCCGCCGGAGCGCTACCGCGACGTCGTCGACGTGCTGCTGCACGACGGCGACGCCGACGCCGTCGTGATGATCCACGCGCCCAACGCCGTCGTCGACCCGGCCGACGTGGCGCGCGCGGTGGCGCCGCTGGCGAAGGCGTCGTCGCGCAACGTGCTCGCGTGCTGGCTCGGCCTGCAGTCGGTGGGAGAAGCGCGCGCGATCGCGTACGAGGCGGGCATGCCGGCCTACCGCACGCCGGAAGCGGCGGTGAACGGCTTCCTGCAGATCGTCCATTTCCGCCGCAACCAGCAGCTCCTGATGGAAGTCCCGGCCTCCGTCGGCGACGGCGAGCCGGACCGCGGACGCGCGCGCGCCCTCGTCCGCGATCTGCTCGCGCGCGGGCGCAGGACGGGCCGCTACCTGCTGGACGACCCGGACACGAAGGCGATCCTCGACGCCTACGGCATCCCCACCGTGCCCACGCGCGCGGCCGTGACGCCGGACGATGCCGTCGCCATGGCCGGCGAGATCGGCTATCCGGTGGCGGTCAAGATCCTGTCGCCGGACGTGGTGCAGAAGTCCGACGTCGGCGGCGTGTCGCTCGACCTGGACACGCCGGAAGCCGTGCGCGCCGCGACGGAACGCATGCGGAAACGCCTGGCCGAACTGCAGCCGGACGCGCGCCTGGACGGCTTCATCGTGCAGGCGATGGCGCGCAATCCGGCCGCGCACGAACTGATCGCGGGCGCCGCCACCGACCCCGTGTTCGGGCCCGTGATCCTGTTCGGGCAGGGCGGCCTCGCCGTCGAAGCCGTGAACGACCACGCGGTCGGCCTGCCGCCGCTGAACACGGTGCTGGCGCGCGACCTGATCTCGCGCACGCGCGTGGCGCGCCAGCTGGCCGGCTACCGCAACCATCCGGCCGCCGACCTGGACGCCATCGCCGCCGTGCTCGTGCAGGTGTCGCGCCTCGTGGCCGACGTGCCGGAGATCGTCGAACTGGACATCAACCCGCTGCTGGCCGACGCCAATGGTGCCGTCGTGCTGGACGCGCGCATGCGCATCGCGATGGCTGACCGCGCCGGCCACGCGCTGGACCGCCTCGCAATCCGCCCGTATCCGGCCGAACTGGAAGAATTCGTGGCGTGGCAGGGCGAAACGATCCTGCTGCGCCCCATCCGCCCCGAGGACGGCGCCGCGCACGTCGCCTTCTTCAACGCGCTGACGCCGGACGACGTCCGCTACCGCATGTTCGTGCGCGTGCGTGAACTGCAGCCGGCGCAACTGGCGCGCTTCACGCAGATCGACTACGACCGCGAAATGGCCTTCATCGCCACGCGCGCCGGCGCGGACGGCCACGCGGAGACGCTGGCCGTGGGCCGCGTCGTGGCCGATCCCGACAACATGAGTGCCGAATTCGCGGTGACGGTGCGCTCGGACCTGAAGGGCAAGGGCCTGGGCGTGATGTTGATGAACAAGCTGATCGCCTACTGCCGCGCGCGCGGCACGCGCGAGATCGTGGGCGAGGCGCTGCCGCAGAACGCGCCCGTCATCGGCCTCGTCAAGAAACTCGGCTTCATCGTCGGACCGGTGGACGAGGACGAGGGCGTGCGGAAGTTCCGCTTGCCGCTGCGCTAGGGTCTATCCGACTAACGAAAGGCCAACGGCATAATTTATTACGTCGTTCCCGCGGAGGCGGGAACCCAAGTTCGAAAGGCCGCCCGCGCATAACCGGGTCACGCCAAGGGGGGGCGTCCAGCCGGGGCGCGACGTGCTCATGATCCCGGAAATTGCGCTTTTTACCTCGTGTCAGCCTGACAGCCCCTGGCGCCGCATCAGCGGCGGAAGCGCACGTCTTCCTGCACGACGGGTGCGTCCTTGTTGCCGTTCTTCGGCTTCTTGGGTTTCTTCGGCTTCTTGACGATCTCGCCGCTCGCAGTCGTCTGCGGCACGCGGTGCTCGGGCTCGAAGCCCGCTTCCTCCTTGCGCTGCAAGGGCTGCTTCGTCAGCGCCTCGATGGCGGCCAGTTGCTGGACTTCGTCCGCGCACACGAGCGACACGGCGTCGCCCGACGCGCCCGCGCGGCCGGTACGGCCGGTGCGGTGCACATAGTCTTCCGCCACGATCGGCAGGTCGACGTTGACGACGACGGGCAGCTCCTCGATGTCGAGGCCGCGCGCGGCGACGTCGGTGGCGACCAGCACCCGCACCTCGCCCGCCTTGAAGCGCTCGAGCGCGCGCAGGCGCGCGGGCTGCGGCTTGTCGCCGTGGATCGAATCGGCGCCGACGCCTTGCGCGGCCAGCAGGTCGACGAGCTGGTCGACCCCCTTGCGCGTCTTCACGAACGCGAGCACCTGCGACCAGCCATGGCGCTCGAGCAGGTGCAGGAACAGCTCCGGCTTGCGCTTCTTGTCGACGGGGACGATCCACTGGCGGATCGCCTTCACCGTCGTGTTGCGCGGCGATGCCTCGATGCCGACGGGGTCGACCAGCAGCTTCGTCGCCAGCAGCCGGATCGGGTCGGAAAACGTCGCGGAGAACAGCAAGGTCTGGCGCCGCCTGGGCAGCAGCGCGAGCAGGTTGTCGATGTCGCGCGAGAACCCGAGGTCGAGCATGCGGTCGGCCTCGTCCAGCACGAGCGTCTGCACCTGGTTGAAGCGCACGGCGTTCTGGCGCTGCAGGTCGAGCAGGCGGCCGGGCGTGGCGACGAGCACGTCGACGCCCTTACGCAGCCGCATCATCTGCGGATTGATGCTGATGCCGCCGTACGCCACCATCGTGCGCAGCGGCAGCCCGGCCCCGTAGGCGCGCACGCTCTCGTGCACCTGCTCGGCCAGTTCGCGCGTCGGCACGAGGATCAGGGCGCGCACCGAATTGGCGGCGACCTGCACGCCATCCAGCACGAGGCGCTGCAGCAGGGGCAGGGCGAAGCCGGCCGTCTTGCCGGTGCCCGTCTGGGCGGCGGCCATGACGTCGCGTCCGGCCAGCACGGCGGGAATCGCCTGCGACTGGACGGCGGTGGGCGTGTGGTAGGACAGCGAGGCGAGGGTGCGCGTGATCTGGTCGATCAGGCCGAGCGAAGCGAACGACATGGTGGCGGAGGCAGTCTTGGAAAAGGCGACAGTGTAACCTGTCGCCCAACCTAGGGTCACGGCGGGTGTCCACTTGTCGTGAGTGCAACGCGCACGTACACTGCGCCTTCGTGGACTTCCGTTGCGACAAGGCCGATGGGCTTGATTTTATTACTCGTGTTTCTTGGAATGCTGCTCGGGTTCTCGTGCCTGGGCATCCCGATGGCTATCCGGGCCGTATGCCGGGCGCGAGGCCGCACGGCCGCGGCCCTCGTGTTGGCGGTTGCGAGCGCCGGCCTCGGTGCGCTTGCGGTGGTCCTGCCTTTCGCGCTCGTCATGTCGAGCCGGGTGTCCGCGTGGGGATTCGTCCTCGTCGTGACGGCGTGCGTCGGCGGCATTGCCGGCCTCGCCGGCTTCGTTCTCAGGCGACGTTTCGGGGAAACGGGCAGGCCCGCCGACGGCCTGTCCGGTGCCGCGTTCTTCCTTGCCGCGGCGGCGTTCCCGGTGAACTGGTTCTGGCTGGCGCCGCGGCTGGAGGCGTGGTTCCGGGTCGGCTGGACGTATTGATGCCGCCGGTGCGTCGTCCGGCGCCTAAGGCATATCGCCGGCCTTGCCAGGCGCAATGGCCAGCACGATCGCCCACAGCGCGAACTTGATGATGCGCTCGACCACATAGAAGCAGCACGCCCAGACCGCCAGCCTGGCGAACGAGAATCCGCCGTGCAGCGCCGAGTCGTCCACGCCGGCGGCCTGCAGCCATCCCTGCACGATCAAGACCGCGCAGACGCAGCACGGCAGCTCGATCCACCACTTGGTTGCCAAATTCTTTTTCATGCCGAAGTCTTTCCACGCCGGGTCCGATCCATTGCCGGCGCGAGTGTAGCAGCCCGGACACCCCCGAAAACACGCCGATTGTCACGCGCCGCCGCCGGCGAATGGGAAATCGACGTCCGGCCTCCGCCCCGACACGATGTCCGCGATCGCCTGCCCCGAACCGCATCCCATCGTCCAGCCCAGCGTGCCGTGGCCCGTGTTCAGGTACAGGTTCGCGAAGCGCGTGCGGCCGATGAGCGGGACGTTCGATGGCGTCAACGGCCGCAGGCCCGCCCAGTACGTGGCGGCGTCGTAGTCGCAGGCGCCGGGGAACAGCGCGCGGACGCGCCGCGTGATCGCCGCGCAGCGCACGGGGTTCAGGTCGCGCGTGTAACCGTTCAACTCGCACGTGCCGGCCACGCGCAGGCGCGCGCCCAGGCGCGAGAACACGAGCTTGTGGCCGTCGTCCGTCAGCGACACGGTCGGCGCGGCGTCGGCATCGATCACCGGATACGTGGCCGAATACCCCTTGCCCGGATAGATCATCAGCCGGATCCCCAGCGGCGCGAGCAGGTGCGCGGAAAAACTGCCCAGCGCGACGACGACGGCGTCCGCGTGCAGCTGCCGGTGGCGGCCTTCGGCGTCGATGATTTCCACGCCGTCGATGCGCTCGCCGCCGGCCAGCAGGCGCGTCGCCGTCGCGTTGTACAGGAAGCGGATGCCGGCGTCCGCGCCGCGCGCGGCCAGTTGCGACGTGAACCGGTACACGTCGCCGGATTCGTCGCTGGCCGTGAAGTCGCCGCCCACGAGCTGGCGGCGCACGGGCGCCAGCGCCGGTTCGATCCGCACGACCTCGTCGGCGTCCACGGTCATGCGCGGGCAGCCCAGGTCGCGCATCGCGGCGGCCGCGCGGCGGGCGCGCTCGAATTCCTTGTCGTCCGTGTAGAAATGGAGGATGCCGCGCGTGAGGCTGTCGTAGTCGATGCCCGTCCGCGCGCGCAGCGCCTGCAGGCTGCGGCGGCTGTACTCGGCCATGGCGACGATACGGCGCAGGTTGGCGGCGACGCGGCCGGGTGCGCACTCGCGCACGAATTGCAGGCACCAGCGCCATTGCAGCGGGTCGGCATGCAGGCGGAACAGCAGCGGCGCGTCTTCCCGGCCCAGCGACTGCACGACCTTGAGCAGGCCGGCGGGTGTGGCCCAGGGCTCGGCGTGCGACACGGAGATCTGGCAGCCGTTCGCGAAACTCGTCTCCTGCGCGGGGCCGCCCTGGCGTTCGATCACGGTGACGTCGTGGCCGGCCTCGCGCAGGTACCAGGCGGTCGCGGTCCCGACGATGCCGGCGCCGAGGACGAGCACGTTCATCGGCGCACCGCCGCGCTACGGCGTGGGTGGGTTCTGGAAACAGGAAGTTGCATGCCGCTCCTCGTTGGCGTCGTGGTGACGGGCGGCGCCGGCAAGGGAGGGCGGGCGCCGGCGCGGGGACCGGTATCCGCATGCTTCCCTTCGCTGGCATTACCCAGATCAGGTTCGGAGGGTGTTTCTCACCCGCGGGCCGCGGTTGCGGCTGCAGGACCCCTAGCGTTGCCTTATGGCAGGGAGAATTCTAACCGGTCCGCGGCGCGGCGGCAAAGTGGACGAGCAAGCGAGGCGATGGATGCGCGGCGGCGCCGGCGCGCGAATGCGGCCGGACGGCGGCAGGCTGCGCGGCGCGCGGCTCAGGCCGGGATGACGGCCGTGGCCGGGGCCAGCGCGACGGTGGGCTTCACCGGTTCGCGCCGGTCCTGGCAGGCCACCAGCGTGAGGCAGGCCAGGAGCAGCAGGCGATGGCAGGCACGATGGGGTTTCATGGCGCTCTCTCCTTTGGCCTCATCCTAGCCGACCCGCACGGGAGACGGCGCGCCGCTGGAGGACGCTCAGAAGCGGTAGCCGATGCTCGCGCGCACGACCGGATAGACCTTGAACGAGTCCACGTCGTCGCGCAGGTGCAGTTGCTCGGCGGCGATGTCGTTGATGAGCGCCACGCAGTCCGTCAGCGACGTCGGGCAGCTCGTGCTGGCCAGATGCACGTTCGGATTACCCTGGTAAAACACGCCGAGGTCGACGTTGCTGGTCCAGCGCGAGGACGGGGCCAGCGCATTGCCCCAGCCGATGCCGACGTAGGGCGCGGCCTTGCGGTAATCGATGCTGCCGGTCAGGAGGCCGACGTCGGCCGTCGAGTAGGTATGGCCGTTCAGCGTGAAGGCGCCGGCGCCGTTCGGCCTGGCCTTGGCGTCGAACTTGTTGCCGTTGTAGAGGACGCCGCCGGTCAGGTGGAAGCTGCTGCCTTCGGTCAGGTACCAGTCGAACAGGAGGTCGAACGTCTGCAGCTTGCCCTTGAGGTCGTACTCGACGAGGTTCGACGTCTTGGTCAAGTTGTGGCGGAAATAGTTGACGCCGAAGCGGCCGTTCAGATAGGTTTCCATCGGCACGACGACGTGGAAGCCCACGCCGGTGGTGCCGAGGTCGGCCGTTGCGCCGACCTGCGCGTTGGCGGCGCCCGCCGCCAGCAGGGCGGCCGCCAGCACGGTTTGTTTCGCGAACATCGATGACCTTTCAGTGGATTGGAGCCGGCGATTGTAGCCGCGCACTTGCTCCAAGAGAAATATTGCGGCCCGGTCTGTTGTAATCCCGCCCGGCGACAATGTAAGCATGTGTTGCAACGAATTGTACGTAACATTTCGTTTGATAAACTCGACCCAAACATTACAAAGAGGTCATCCTATGAAATCCCTGATCTTCGGCGTGGCGCTGTGCGCCGCCGCTCTCCCGGCCCTGGCCCAGACGAATGTGTCCATCAGCGTCGGCCAGCCCGGCTTCTATGGCCGGGTCGACATCGGCGACTTCGCGCCGCGCCCCGTCCTGTATGCGCCGCAACCGGTGATCATCACGCCGGCGCCGCAATACGTGGCCGAACCGATCTACCTGCGCGTGCCGCCGGGCCACCGCAGGCACTGGGCGCGTTACTGCGGCCGTTACGGCGCGTGCGGCCGCCCGGTCCTGTTCGTGCGCGACGAGTGGTACACGAACACCTATGTGCCGCGCTACCGTGAGCATTTCGGCGGGTATCGCGAAGGACACCGCGGCGGACCGCGCGACGTGCGCGTCGTCGAGCGCGTGGAATACCGCGACGGCGGCGGCCACGGCCGCCACGAGGACCGGGAGCACGGCCGCGGCCACGATGAAGGACATGGCCACGGCAACGGCAACGGCAACGGCCATGGTCACGGCCACGGCCACGGCCACGACTGATCCGTGACGGGGCGTTGCGCCGCCCCGTAGTAGACTGTCCGCGTGAGCCCGGCAGCGGGCGTGACCGACGGAGGCAGGCTTGCAGGGCGATATCGTGATCGTGGGCGGCGGGGCGGGCGGACTGGAACTGGCTTGCAAACTGGGCCGCAAACTGGGGCCAGGCAAGGTGACGCTGGTCGACAGCCGGCTGTACCACGTGTGGAAGCCGTCGCTGCACGAAGTGGCGGCCGGCACGCTGGACATCCACCAGGAAGGCCTGTCGTACCAGATGCTGGCGCACGACCGCGGCTTTTCCTTCGTGTACGGGGCCATGACGGCGCTCGACGCGGCCGCGCGGCACATCACGATCGCGCCCGTCACCACGGCGGCCGACGGCGAGGAAGTGCTGCCGGAGCGCACCCTCGGCTATCGCTCGCTCGTGATCGCCGTCGGCAGCACGTCGAATTATTTCGGCGTGCCCGGCGCGCGCGAGAACACGATTTCCCTGAACGCCACCGAGGACGCCGAGCGGTTCCGCCTGCGCCTGCTGCGCCTGCTCGCCCAGGCCGAGCAGCAGAAGGAGGACGGCGCCGCCGACAGCGGCCTCGACATCGTCATCATCGGCGGTGGCGCCACCGGCGTCGAGCTGGCGGCCGAATTGCGCGAAGCGTCCGGTGCCTACGCCGCCTATGGCTTTCGCCGGCTGCAGGTGAAGCGCGACGTGCGCATCACCCTGCTCGAAGGCGCGCCGCGGATCCTGGCGCCGCTGCCGGAACGGGTGTCGAGCGCGGCGGCGCGCCTGCTCGACGAGCGCGCCATCCGGGTCGTGACCGATTGCCGCGTCGACTGCATCGACAAGACGCAGGTCAGCGACAACAAGGGCAACCTGTATCCGGCCGACCTGTGCGTGTGGGCGGCGGGCATCCGCGCGCCCGAGTTCCTGGGCTCGCTCGGCCTGCCCGTGGCCAAGGGCGGCCAGGTCGAGGTCGACGCGCACCTGCGCGTGAACGACGTGCCCGACGTGTATGCGCTGGGCGACTGCGCCGCCTGCACGGACGGCAAGGGCAAGGCCGTGCCGCCGCGCGCCCAGGCCGCGCACCAGCAGGCCGATTATCTCCTCAAGACCTTCATCGACCAGGCGGCCGGCAAGCCGCCGCGGACGGCGCCGTACGTGTACCGCGATTACGGCTCGCTGGTGTCGATCGGCCGCGAGACGACGGTGGGCAACCTGATGGGTTCGTTGCGGGGCGCCAGCCTGTTCGTGGAAGGCTTCCTGGCGCGCATCATGTACATGAGCCTGCACCTGATGCACCACCAGGCCGTGCTGGGGTCGCTGCGCACGGGCCTGATGGCGGTGGGGCGCTTCCTGATCCGCAGGACGACGCCGATCGTCAAGCTGCACTGAGCCCGCTGCGCGGCTGCCGGCAGGCGGCGTCGAGCAGCGGGATGTCGCAGCAGCGCACGCCGGGCTGGATGCCGTCCCACACGACGCGCCGCATCGCGTTGCAATAGCACGCGAGGTCGGCGTCGACGAGGTACCACAGTGCGAGCCGGCAATGCCCGCAGGCCGGCATCGGCGCCGGCCGCTGCATGGGTTCGAGCCGTTCGAGCGTCGGGCTGAGTGCCTCGGGCGGCCGGGCAAACGGTGGCGTCGGGTCCATGCGAAGCTCCACGATGGTTGGCAACCCGCCGATGCTCGCACGGGCCGGCAACCCGGTGTTCGGCCCGATCAAGGAAACGGCAGGTCGTTCAGCGCACGGCCAGGATGTTCCACAGATGGTGCCGCTGGTCCTTGTCGGCGGGGTCGAAGATGCGCCGGCCGATCTCGACGCCCAGCATGCGATAGCTTTCCCACTGCGCCTCGTCGAAGAACTGGTCGCCCGTGGTTTGCTGCGGGAATTCCTTGTTCACGGCGCCATAGTTGTGCACGTCCAGCGGGGCCTCGGCGACCAGGACCGGCTTGATCAGGACGATGCGCATGTCCGGCACGTTGTCGTGCCGCGCCCCGCTGCTGCGGAACACGTTCAGCAGCAGGGCGCATTTGTTGCCGCCGGACTGGGGCCGCGCCAGCTCCGCGGCGGTGCCGAAGACGTCGCGCAACGGGGACAGCGAATTCGTGACGGTCTCGTCGACATCGATGTCGATGCCGAAGTCGATGCGCGCCAGGCGGATCAGGCCGGCGAGATCGTCGAACCGGTAGCCGGGATCGGCGCCGCAGTCGCAGGCGACGACGAACTTGAGGTCGCGTTCGGGCCGCAGCAGTTCGTAGATGCCGGTATTGTCGAAATGCCCGCCGTCGCTGAGGTAGTGCATGGGCCGGCGGGTGCCGTAGAAATGCGCGCCCAGTTCGTCGACCAGGTAGGCCTGGGTCGGCAGCACGGCGCGGAACAGGCGTGCCAGGCCGCGCTCGGTGTTGCCCTTCAGGCCGGAGCGCCACCAGCGGCCCAGCCGCACGTTCGCCAGGCCGAGCAGCAGGGCCATGGCCGCCGACGTGCGCCGGCCGCTGCCGGTGGCGGCGGCCGCGCCGGAGATGCCGATCCACTCGCCGATCGTCAACGGGTCGCTGGCGCCGGTGTCCCCGGCCGGAAAGCACTTGCCGTCGATCGCGAACGGCAGGGCCGGCGCATCCCCGGCGACGGCGGGGAGCACCACCATCGGCCGCCCCTTGCGATCGCGCTGGACCAGCTGCTCGGCCGGGTCGACGTTCTGGTTCAGGCACACGTTGATGAGATGCAGGGGCGCGTAGCGGTTGGTGTTGTAGTCGGCATGCTTGATGTGGTCGGAATCGAGCGGTTCCGCCGAGCTCAGCGTCTTGTCGCCGTCCGCGAAACGGTCGGCGTTGCTGGCGCCCTGGTAGGCGCGCGTCAGGCGGGCGCTGTACAGGCCCTGCAGCGAGGACAGGTTGAGGAATTGCGGGAAGCGGCCGATCATCGCCGTGAGCGCGCCGGCGGCCAGCAGCAGCAGCGCCAGCCAGCCGCACTGCGACGTCAGCAGCCCGGCCGCCGCGGACGTGTGGCGGCCCGGCAGATCCACGCCTTGCCACTGGATCCAGATCACGCCGTAATCCCAGACGGACACCAGCAGCACGGCCAGCGCCCCGGCGGCCAGCCCGAGCAGGACGTCCACCGGGATGCGCGTGCGCGGCATGCCGGACAGCTTGGCGAGGCGCGGGGCCAGGCGCCGCGTCAGCCACGTCAGGATGGCGGTCGCCGTCAGCGGCGGCCCCAGGGTCCAGTCGTGCGCATAAAAGCTCTGGGCGAGCGTGTCGACGAGCGCCAGGAAGGCGAGCACGCCGGCCAGCTTCAGCGTCCAGGTGAGCTGGCGCGTCAGGTGCAGGCGCAGTGCCGCGAACGTCTTGTGCGCGGCGGCGACGAGGAACCACACGGTGCCGAGCGCCATCTCGGCCAGGACGACGGCGAACGGCGTGCCCGCCCGGTCCCAGGGCAGGTCCGGCGCGATCCAGAACCACGGGATCATCCCCGCCGCGCAGGCGATGACGATCGCCACGCAGGCCGCGCACAGGCCATAGCCGAGCCAGTACCGCAAGGATTGCCTGGCCGGTTTGTCCACGCCTTCGCCTGAGGGGGGATAGGTCATCCAGTAGGCGCAGCCGCACGGCACCGTCAGCAGGGCCAGCACCGCCACGGGAAACATCCACAGGCCGCTGAACCAGACGTCCGCCAGCCACGTGCCCGGCGTGGACAGCTGGACGATGAACCGGGTCCACGGCGATTGCCCGGCCGCGTACAGCAGTCCGTTCTTGGCCAGGTTCAGCAGGGCGAGCAGGACGAGCAGCAGCAGGCCGAGCACCAGGTGCAGGGCGAACCAGGCGCGCACGGCGGTGGCCACGCCATACAGCAGGTCGCCGGCGCTGGACGGTGCGAGGTAGCGGCCGTTCTCGCGCAGCCAGGCCATGGCCCGGTACGCGCTGCCGGCGCTCCTGACGGCGGACGTGCGCAGGCGCGGCGGTTCCTGGCGCAGCGTGTCGTAGGCATTCGCGGCGCTGGCAGCCTCGTCCGTCCCGGGATCGGCGCGCCCCGGCACGAACAGGCTGGCGAAGAACGTCCCGATGTAGCCGCCGCCGCTGACCGTCGACAGGTAGTCGAACTGGCCCAGCAGGCTCTCCTCGGCGGCCGCCGGACTGCCCGGGAGGGGGAGCGGCGCGGCTCCGGGCGGCGCCGGCGCGCGGCCGAGGGCCTCCAGCACCCCGAGGCAAAAGGTGGCGCTGCGGATGCCGCCGCCGGACAGGCACAGGCCCCAGGCGGACGTCGCCTGCTGCGCCGGCACGGACCGGCGCAGGCGGATCCGCGCGAGCTCGTCGCGCATGCGCCCGACGTAACGGTCATCGGCCGTCGCCGGCGGCTGGTGCGATTGCGTGTCCATGCATACCTCCATCGCGCGCGACGCGGGGCGTCGATATGGCTGACCACGGACGACGTGCCGGGTTCCCGTCGATCTATCCGTGCAGGGTAAGAATTTGCCTGACAAATCTATCGGCAAATTCTTACAAGGCTAGCATGATTAACTGACAAAATTCTCACCAATGATTGCATGGGCGCGCAGGCGAGGGACGTGCGCCGGCCGCGCCCGGAGGGCGGCCGTGCAGCGGGTGGGATGTGGCCGGCTTACTTGGGGAAGACGAGCTTCAGGGCGGTGCCTTTGCCGTCCGGTCCGGGGCCGAGGGTCAGCGTGCCGTTCAACCCGCGGACGCGTTCGCGCAGCATGCGCAGGCCGTGGCAGCCGGGGGAGGCGCAGCCGCCCGTGCCCGGGCCGACGCCGTCGTCGCGCACGGTCAGCATGGCCTGCTCGCCATCGTCGTCGAGGATGACATCGACCGCCGTCGCCTGCGCATGCTTCGCGACGTTGCGCAGGGCTTCCTCGGCGCAGCGCAGCAGCGCGACGCCCTGGGCGCGCGTGTAGTCGGGGTCCTCGTCCGGCATGCTGGCCCTGGCCTTGACGCCGTGTTCGCGGCCCCATTCCTGGACCAGTTCCGCGATCGCCGCCTTGGGGCCCAGGAATTCGAGCTTGTCGTTCCAGAGCGCCAGCTGCATCTTGCGGTTGGTCTCGATGATGTTGTTCAGCAGTTGCTTCATCTGCGAGGCGCGGTCGCGCTGCGGCTGTTCCTGCAAATGTTGCGACAGCAGGCCGAGATGCATCGTCAGCGCCGTCATCGACGAACCAAGACTGTCGTGCAGCCGGCGTGCCAGCTGGCGCCGCTCTTCGTCCCAGCAGGTCGTGACGTGGGCCAGGAGTTCGGCCAGCTCGGCGGCGCGCGCCGCATGCTGGCTGTCTTCTCCGGAATCCGGCGGATGAGGTTCCGAAACTTTCATGGAGGCAACCAATTTATGTTTCTCGGGATGATACAACAGCTTGGGCCGGGACGGCGCAGGAATCGTCTTTGTGAGTT
Source organism: Massilia luteola (assembly GCF_034420155.1). Lineage (NCBI taxonomy): Bacteria > Pseudomonadati > Pseudomonadota > Betaproteobacteria > Burkholderiales > Oxalobacteraceae > Massilia > Massilia luteola. The sequence continues at coordinate 20,291 of NZ_JAXOFN010000023.1, read as the reverse complement.
GCCGTACAGTCTAGTGTTGCATTTCGGGTCAAGCTGGAGGCTGACAACCCCACGCAAGGAGCTACAGATGAGCACGAGATCCCACACCGGCGCACAGGCCGGCACCCAGACGAACGCCATGGCCGCCGGCCAGGACGCCATCGCCCTCTTGACCGCGGATCACCGCGAAGTCTCGGACATGTTCGAACAGTTCGACCAGCTGGGCGACCGCGCCACCACCAGCAAGGAAAAGCTCAAGGACAAGATTTGCAAGGCATTGATCGCCCACACGACGATCGAAGAAGAAATCTTTTACCCGGCCGTGCGCGCGAAGATCGAGGAGGGCGAGGACATGGTCGACGAGGCCGTCGTCGAGCACGCGGCGGCCAAGGACCTCATCCAGCAATTGCAGGAAATGCAGCCGGACGACGAGCTGTATGACGCGAAAGTGAAAGTGCTCGGCGAGCAGATCGAGCACCACGTCAAGGAAGAAGAGAAGGAGATGTTCCCGAAAGTGAAGAAAAGCGGGCTGGACCTGCTCGCGCTGGGCCAGGAAATGGCGATGCGCAAGCAGGAACTGATGGCGACGCTGTAGGGCGGGCGGCCTCCGCCCACGCGTAACGTCAGGTCCCTGCCACCGGTGACGCGTGGGCACAGGGTGCCCACCCTACGTGCCCGTCGGCATTCAGCCCTCAGCCGGCGGCGGCCGGCTGGGCCAGGGGCAACCCTTCGCCGGACGGGCGGGCCGCCGTGCCCGCCAGCTGGTCGAGCAGGGCGTGCAATTCGACGGGCTTGACGAGGTGCAGGTCGAAGCCCGCTTCCAGCACCCGGCGCTGGTCTTCCGCCAGGCCGTAGCCGGTGAGCGCGATCAGGCGGATGCCGTGCGTGCCCGCTTCCTGGCGCAGCCGGCGCGCCACTTCATAGCCGTCGATGCCCGGCAGGCCGATGTCGACGAGGGCGACGTCCGGCTTTTCGGCGCACGCCACGCGCACGCCTTCCAGGCCGTCGCCGGCCTGCAGCACGGGATACCCGAACGACGCCAGCATCGTGGCCATCATCTCGCGGCCGTCGTCATTGTCTTCGATCAGCAGCACGGTGGGCTTGTCGGCCTCGCGCGTCCGCGCATGGGCGGGGGCGTCGGTCGCGGCGCCGGGCTCCGCGCGCGGCAGGCGGATCTCGAACGTGCTGCCGTTGCTGGTGCCCGGGCTGCTTGCGCTGACCGACCCGCCATGCAGCTCGACGAGGCGCCGCACGAGCGACAGGCCGATACCGAGGCCGCCCTGCGAGCGGTCGATCGAGATCGCGCCCTGCACGAACACGTCGAACACGTGCGGCAGCAGGTCGGGGGCGATGCCCACGCCGGAATCGCTCACGCGCAGCACGATGTCCGCCTCGTGCGCCGCGACGGCGATCTCGATGCGGCCGCCGCCCGGCGTGTATTTCAGCGCATTGTCGATCAGGTTCGTCGCGATCTGTTCGAGCCGCGTGGCGTCGCCGTCGACCCAGCCCGGCGCCAGCTTGACGTCGATGTCGTAGCCGGTCGTGCGGCCGGTGGCGCGGAATGTGTCGAGGCAGCTCGACACGAGCGTGGCGATGTCCAGGCGCTTGCGAGAAAGCAGGATCTTGCCCGACATTGCGCGCGACAAATCCAGTAGATCGTCGACGATGCGCGACAAATGCTGGCTCTGGCGTTGGATGATCAAGCGGGCGCGCGCGATGGAATCGGGGCCGATGCCAGGCATGCCCAGCAGCGACGAGGCGCTGCTGATGGCCGACAGCGGGTTGCGCAGCTCATGCCCCAGCATCGCGAGGAATTCGTCCTTGGCGCTGCTCTTGCGCTCGGCCGCGCGCCGTTCTTCCATTTCGCGCACGAGGCGTTTATTCGTCGCGGTCAGCTCGGTCGTGCGCTGGGACAGTTTCTCGGCCTGGCGCTTGAGTTGTTCGTTCTTCGTCGCGAGCGCCACGAAGACCTGCACCTTGGCGCGCAGCACCTGCGGGATCACGGGGGTGAACAGGAAATCGGCGGCGCCGCGCTGGTACGCCTTCAGCCGGTCGATCTCGTCGGCGAGGAACGCCGTGACGAAGATGATCGGGATGTCGGCGGAGCGGGGGCGCTGGTGGATGGCCTCGGCCGTCTCGAAGCCGTCCATGCCGGGCATGTTGACGTCCAGCAGGATGACGGCGAAGTCGTGGCGGAGCACCTGGCGCAGCGCATCCTGGCCGGAGCGCGCCGACAAGACCTCGTAATTGCTCTCGTCGGCCCATTGCTCCAGGAGGCTCGTCAATGCAAGCAGGCTGGCGGCATCGTCGTTGACGACGAGAATCTTAGGTTTTTCGGTGAGGGACACGGCGTTTGAACAAGGGCTCGGTACACGTATTCACAAGCTCATCAGAATAACAGAGCATGCCGCTTTGCAAAATAAATTGATAAAAACTGTTGCAATTCATCATGATAGCACGGCCGCTCAAGCCCCTAAAAATCAATCGTGCGCGGCAACTGGCGGGGCATCGTTCGGTGCCGCACATACCATGTCAAGACCGTATGCGATAGTGGGGTCATGTCAGGGAGCCACATGAAAGGACAGACATGAATATCCAGATCATCGTAAACGACACGCATCACGATAAATGCTTCCGCGAGCTGGTCAACCAGCCGGTGACGGTGCTGCGCAATGTCAGTCAGCAGCAGGCGGATGCGCTGCGCGATGCGTTCGGCATCAACACCATCGCGGAACTGGCCGATCTCAAGCTGGTGAAGTGGGCGCGCGCGATCCGTACGATGGCCAGCGCGGAGGCCGAGCCGCGCGAAGCGGTGGCCAAGGAAACCCTGCTCGACGATGCCGTCGAAATGACGTTCCCGGCCAGCGATCCGCTCTCCGTCACCTCGAGCATCACCCGCATCGAGGTGCCGCCGGAAAAAGTGGACGCCAGCTCCGACCACCAGAACGCCGCCGCCATCGAGGCGCACAACGAGAAGGTCGTCGGCTGCCGGGCGCTGGGCCCGGGCGGCGAGAAGACGGCTGGCGCGGCCTGATCCGCGCCGTGTTCGTTGGGTTGGGTGTGTGAGGCCGGCGGCCTCACATGCGAAGGTGCCCACGCGGACGTTTGCATGATGCTGGCGTCGCGCGTGGGGTGCCCACCCTGCTAGAAGTTCACGCGGAACTGCGCGCCGAAGTTGCGCGGCTCGTTGACGATGCCCGTCAGGTTGTCGAAGTCGATCGCGGCCACCACCTGGATGCGGTTGGTGATGTTGCGGGCGAACGCGGCGACTTCATACTTCCCGTTGTCCCACTTGTAGCCGACGCGCAGGCCGCCTTCCAGCAGTGCCTTCGCCTTGTACTCCCTGGCCTCGTACAGGAACATGTTGTAGTCGGTCCGGTACGACCAGTCCGTGAGCGCGTACAGCTCGCCGTCCGCCAGCGGATGCGAATAGCGCAGCGTGAAGTTGGTCTGCCACTTCGGCGAGCGGGGCAGCGGCAGGCCGTTCAGCTTTTGCGTGTACGGGAACGGGCCGGGCACGCCGGTCGGGGTGCAGCCGTTCACGCCGTTCGTGTTGGGCTGGTTGCCGCAGGTCTGCACGAACAGGTTCGGATCCTTGATCTCCGTGTCGTTGTAGCTGGCGCCGACGCTGGCGCGCCAGTCGTCCGACAGGATCGCCTGGAAGTCCATTTCCACGCCCTGGCCCGTGACCTTGTCGGCGTTGATCAGCTGGTTCATGTTGATCGTGCCGCTGCCGGCCGTCAGCTGCTTGTCCTTCACGCGGTACTGGAAGACCGTCGCCGACAGGCGTGCGCGCCGATCCAGCATGTCCGCCTTGATGCCCGCCTCGTACGACAGCGCCTTTTCCGCGCCGGCCATCGACGGCTTGTCGGAGAGGCCGTTCAGGCGGCCCTGCATCGACGGGGCGCGGTAGCCGGTGGCCACGCGCGCGAACAGGTTGGTGTCGCCGTCCAGCGCGTAGCTGACGGAGCCGTCCCAGCTGATGTTGTGCGAGTCGCTGTGCAGCGGCAGCGGGCCGCTGGACTTGGGCGGCTCGAAGCGCTGCGCCACGAAATCCTTGTTGTCGCTGGTGTAGCGCAGGCCGCCGCGCAGTTTCAGCTTGTCCGTCACCTTGTAGTTCATGGTACCGAACACGGCCCAGGAGCGGGCGTCCTGGGTCTGGGTCGCGTAGGCGTCGTTCTGCGGATTGCCCGGTGCGAGCGTGTTGAAGCTGATCGAGTCGATCCGGATGTGCTCGTCGAAGTAGAACACGCCGGCCATCCATTGCAGCGGGTCCTTGGTGTTCGACTCCAGGCGGATTTCCTGCGTCGCCTGGTTATGTTCGGGCAGCAGGTCGGCCGTCTCGACCGTGAACGGGATGTACGCGGGCTGGCCCGGATAGTCCGGCGCCATCGGCGGCGCGTAGACGGCACCGACGCCGCCGTCGACGTCGCCGCGGCTGTAGAAATAGGCGTGCTCATAACCCGTGATCGAGTGCAGGGTCATGCCGTCCAGGTCCCAGCGCAGGCGCAGGTTGGCGCCGCTGGTGCGCAGGGTCTGGTTGTTGCCGCCGTCGGTCGGATAGTTGTCGTAGTTGAAGCCGTCGACGAGGTCGTTCGTGCCCTTCTTGATGATATTCGCGCGGAACAGCGTCGCGTTGCCGCGCATGTCGCGCGCGTGGACGTTGAACAGGGCCGAGAAGTCGCGGGTCGGCTTGACCAGCAGCTGCACGCGCGCGGCGTTGTCGTCATAGCCCTCGAAGTCGCGGGTGTACGCGTTCGGTTCCGGGTTGTGCACGCGGTTGTTGCGGTGCTGGGACTGCAGCGACACGCGCAGCGCGGCCGTGTCCGACAGCGGCATGTTGTAGGCGCCTTCCGCATTCATGGTGCCGTAATTGCCGGCGCCCAGCACGGCGTAGCCTTCCGTCTTGAATACCGGTTTCGCGGAGTCGAACTTGATCACGCCCGCCGGCGAGTTGCGGCCGAACAGCGTGCCTTGCGGGCCGCGCAGCACTTCGACCTGGTCGACGTCGAACACGGGGAAGCCCTTGAGCATCGGGCTTTCCTGCACGATGTCGTCGACGACGAGGCCGACCGGCTGCGACGCGTTCAGGTCGAAGTCGGTATTGCCCTGGCCGCGGATGTAGAAGCGGGGGAACGAACGGCCATAGTCGGACTCGACGTTCAGGGACGGCGAGCGGCCCGCCAGGAACCGGATGTCGGCGCCGCCGGACGTCAGCACGTCGAGCTTGTCGCCCTTGATCGCGGTGACCGACATCGGCACGTCCTTGAGGTTCTCGGCGCGCCGCTGGGCGGTCACGATGACGGTTTCTAGGTGCTGGGCCGGCCTGGCGGCGGTGTCCTGCGTGGCGGCCTGGTCGGCGGGCTGATCGGGTTCGTCGGCCAGCGCATACAGGGGGAATGTGCCGGCCACGGCGGCTGCGAGCAGGGTACGGGCGAACAGTCGGGTGGGTCGTACGTGCATGTTACGCATCTCGTCCTTTATTGGAGCTATTGATATAAATCGATCTTGCTGAATCGATACTCTCTCGTTCTTGTTTCTTTGTCGTTTGGCAAAGAATAACCATCCTAGCAGTAAAAACATTTGCACAAGATTACTGCTGATTTATTTGAAAAACAGATAAATCAAGTAGTTAAACGGTATTTGCCATTCGCTGGCGGGCTATTGCATAGTTTGATGTTCGGTACAGTCGACGCCGATTTGCGCGGCAGAGTGGGGCCGTGGCTGGCGTAACGACATGGGTGCGCCGAGAAGGGTGTTTACGTGTGCAACCGTGTGATTTAAGCAACAGATGCGATGTTGTTAATGTCCAACATCCAACGCGGGCGGCGCATGTGAAAAGCGGTCCGCCCCATGTGGAACGAACCGCCCGGTGTGACGCTGGAAGGGGACAGGGTCGGCGTCAGCGATGCTGCACGAGTTCCGGCGCCGGCGCGACGGCCGCGGCGGCCGCCGGCGGCGTCATGCTCGGCTTGACGGCCAGCGCGGCCTGGCGGGCGGCGCTGCCGTTGGCGCAGTAGCGGTTCTTGCCGGCGCGCTTCGCTTCGTACAGCGCGTAGTCGGCGATGCTGATCAGGTCGACGACGTTCTCGGCATCGTCCGGATACAGGCTGATGCCGATGCTGGTCGACAGCTGCAGCGTGAGGTCGTTGATGAAGAAGGGCTCGGACAGCGCCTCGACGAGCTTGGCGGCCGGGCCCTGGGCGTCGGCCAGGCTGTGCACGTCGGCCAGCAGGACGATGAATTCGTCGCCGCCCAGGCGCGCCACCGTGTCTTCCTTGCGCGAGTTCGACAGCAGGCGCTGCGATACCATTTTCAGGATCTCGTCGCCGTAGGCGTGGCCGTAGGTGTCGTTGATCGCCTTGAAGCCGTCCAGGTCGAGGTACATCACCGCGGCCTTGTGGTGGTTGCGGTTGGCGTGCTGCAGCGCGGTTTCGATGCGGTCTTCCAGCAGGCGGCGGTTCGGCAGGCCCGTCAGGGCGTCGTGCAGCGCCAGTTCCTGCTGGGCGCGGCTGTACTGCGCCAGTTCCTTGTACAGCAGGCGCACTTCCAGCATGTTGTGGATGCGCTTGTGCACTTCGAGCAGGTCGAACGGCTTGCTGATGAAGTCGCGCGCGCCCGCTTCCAGCGCGGCGATCTTGAAGCTGGGCTGTGCCGTCAGGGCGAGCACGGGCAGATAGCCGCCCTGTTCGATCTCCTTGAGGCCTTTCATGACCTGGAAACCGTTCAGGCCCGGCATTTGCAGGTCGAGCAGGATCAGGTCGTAGTTGTGCTCGCGATGCAGCGGGCATACCTGTTCCGGCAGCATCGTCGAACTGACGTCGGTGTAGCCTTCCTCGCGCAATATCTCTTCCATCAATTCGATATTGTCGGGGGAATCGTCTACGACCAGGATCTTCGCGTTCAGGATGTCTTGTCGGCTGGGCATGCGTAATCTCATCAAATCAAGGCCGGCGTCGTTAATTCCTTAACGAATTCCGACTCTAGCGCAACATTCCGTAGTCTAGCAAATGGCCGAGAATTTCTTGTAGGACAGCGCCGCGTGCGTGGGTAGGAACATTATTCATGATTTATTCATGACACTAGCGTACGCCATTTCGGCCCGCCGCGGGTGCCGCGGCGCGGCTCACCATGGGGCCGGAAGGGCCTACGACCGAGGCAACTGTTGCAATTAGTTCACTCGGCTCGACCGGTTTCGAAATATGCGCCGAGAAACCCGCCTCCAGCGCGCTCAACCGGTCTTCCGAGCGGGCGAACGCCGTCAGGGCGATGGCGGGCACGTGGCCGCCTTCGTCGCGCGTCAGGTGGCGCACCCAGTCGAGCAGTTCGAAGCCGTCCACTTCCGGCATGCCCAGATCGCTGATCACGAGGTTCGGCACTTGTTCCTTGAACAGCGCGAACGCTTCCCGCGCACTGGCGGCGATGCGCACGCCGGCGCCGCAATCGCTGAGGATGCGCTTGATCAGTTCGCGCGCGTCGCGGTCGTCGTCGACGACCAGGACGTTGACGCCGGACAGGTCGAGCACCGTCATGTCCGGCGTCGGCGGCGTCGGCAGGATCATGGCGGCGCGGGCGCGCGCGGCCGACGCCGGCTGCTGCTTGGCGAGCGGCAATTCGATGGTGAAGCTGGCGCCCTTGCCCTCGCCGGCGCTGTCTGCGCGGACCGTGCCGCCGTGCTGCTCGACCAGGTGCTTGACGATCGCGAGTCCCAGGCCGAGGCCGCCGTGGCGCCGCGTCATCGAGGCGTCGCCCTGGCGGAAGCGTTCGAAGACGTGGGTGATGAATTCCGGGCGGATGCCGACGCCGTTGTCGCGCACCGTGACGGCGACGCTGGCGTCGTTGCGCGCCAGTTCGATGCTGACGAGGCCGTCGCGGGGCGTGAACTTGATGGCGTTGGATAACAGATTCCACACGATCTGCTGCAGCCGGGCCGGATCGCCCGCGATGAGGCCAGGGTCGGCGGCGTAGTGTTTCTCGATGCGGATGTTCTTGGCGTCGGCGGCCGGGCGCACGGTCTCGACCGCGGCGTCGACGAAGCTGGCCGGCGCCACGGACTGCATGTCGAGCAGCACCTTGCCGGACGTGATGCGGCTCATGTCGAGCAGGTCTTCGATCAGCTGGGCCTGGGCGCGCGCGTTGCGCTCGATCGTCTGCAGGCCTTTCTGCAAGTCGTTCTGGTCGCGGCTGCCGCGGCGCAGCACCTGGGCCCAGCCGAGGATCGCCGACAGCGGCGTGCGCAGTTCGTGGGACAGCGTGGCCAGGAATTCGTCCTTCATCTGGCTCGTGCGTTCGGCCTCGGCGCGTGCCTGGCGTTCGCTTTCCAGCAAGACCTTGCGTTCCTCGGCGGCCCGCTGGGCGGCTTCGTACAGGCGCGCGTTGTCGATGGCGACGGCGGCCTGGGCCGCGATGCCGCGCACGATGCGCTCCGTGCGGTCGCTGAAGATGCCCGTTTCCGGATGCCCGAAGAACATGGTGCCGAGTAATTCTCCAGAGTGCGCCACGACCGGCACGGCCAGGTAGCTGCGCACGGCCGGGTGGCCGGTGGGCAGGCCGAACGGCGCCGCCTCGCCGAAGCGCGGGTCGTGCGTGACGTCGTCCGAGCGGACGAGGCCGGCCGGGCGGTCGGCGAGCCCCGGGCCGAACAGCCCGTTGGGACCGCCTGCGCCGAACGACTCCAGTCCGGCCGGGCTGCCGCCGGAGACCGTGTACAGCGTGAACAGGTTGCCGCCGTCGGCGCCGCCCTCGTGGCCGTCATGGCGGCCGTGGTAGAGGAAGGCGCCCTGGCGCGCGCCGGCGATGCCGGTGGCGGCGTCGGTCGCGGCCTGCAGCAGCGAGCGCAGGTCGCGCGTGGACGCCAGCGCGCTGCCGGTGCTGTTGAGCAGTTCGAGCACGTGCGACTCGTCGCGCAACGCCTGTTCGGCGCGCTTGACTTCGTCGACGTCGGTGTTCGTGCCGAACCAGCGCAAGACCTTGCCGTGGCGGTCGCGCACGGGGTTCACGCGCGTGAGGAACCAGCGGTAGGTATCGTCCGCGCCGTGGATCGGGTATTCCATTTCGAACGGGGTGCCGCTGCGGATGCTGGCGTTCCAGCGCTCCTGCACGGCGGGCAGCACGGTGGGTTCGACGGTCGTTTGCCAGCCCCATCCGACGACCTGGTCGGGCGTCGTGCCCGTGTATTCGAACCAGCGTTCGTTGAACCAGACGATGGCGCCGTCGGCCTGGGCCATCCAGGCCAGCTGCGGGATCGTGTTGGCCAGCGCGCGCAGCACTTCCTCGCTCTGGCGCAGGGCGTCGGCGGCGCTGCGCCGGGCCGTGATGTCCTGCACGACGCCCGTCATGCCCAGCACGCCCTCGCGCCGCACCTGGTCGGCGTAGTCGGCGCGGCCCACGAGCGCGACCCAGCGCGGCTCGCCGCCGGGGCCGGGCAGGCGGCATTCCAGTTCGAGGTCGCCATGGCCGGAGAAGGCCTGCAGCACGGCGCGCCGCACGCTTTCGCGGTCCCCCGGGTCGAGGCGGGCGCGCAGCTCGCTCCACGCCAGCGGTTGCTCCGCCGGCAGGCCGAAGATGGCGGCGGCGCGTTCGCCCAGCATCACGCGGTCGCTGGCGGCGTCCCAGCGCCAGTCGCCCAGGCGGCCGGCGGCCAGCGCGACCTGCAGGCGGCTGTTGCCTTGCTGGAGGGCTTGCTGGTCGGCCTTGCGCCGGTTGATGTCCTGGAAGTACAGCGTGAGGCCGTCCGGCGACGGATGGGCGCGCACCTCGAACCAGCGCTTCAGCGCGGGCCAGAAGAATTCCTGGATCGCCGTCTCGCGGCTGACCATCGCGCGCCGGTAGACGGTTTCCAGCAGGCTGCCGCGCAGTTCCGGGAACGTGGCCCACAGGTCGTGGCCGACCAGGCTCGGACGGGTCTTTTGCAGGGGCGAGAGCATGTCCAGCGCGCGCCCGTTGATGTACATGATGCGCCAGTGGTGGTCGACGGCGCAGAAGCCGTCGGTGAGGCTCTCGAGCATGTTTTCCATGCGCGCATTGGCGTGGTGCAGGGCTTCGCGGGCTTCCTGCAACTCGCGTGCGGCCGCGGCAGCATCGGGTGCGGCGGGGGCGGGGACGGCAGCAGCGGGCTGCGCGGAAGACTGCCGCAGCTGGTCGCGCTCGTTGTTCACCGTCGGTCTCCCCACGAGATCACCGGAGCGGGCACCGGACCGGGCATCTTGATAGGCTCGGAGGGGCGGGGTGCTCTGCCGGTGGGCTCGAAATCGGTCATCGTTCTGGGCTCTGCGCGCGCGACTGTGGTGCCGCGCGGAATGCGCAGGCACGTCGGTCCACGGCGCGTAACGAGCCGTACATCGATTCTAGCCCAGCCCGGGCGCTTTGTTGCACACCTTTGATACATCGTTCAGGTGCGCGCCGGCAGCGGGTGCGCCACCTTGTCGAGGGCTTGCTGAAGCTGGTCGAGCTCGTAGGGCTTCTGCAGCGACAGATAGGGGAATTCCACGTGGCGCAACAGGGTGTCGCCGTACCCCGACGCAAAGATCACGCGCATGGCCGGCGCGTTGGCCACCGCCTGCCGCGCCAGCTCGACGCCCGACATGCCCGGCAGGCTGACGTCCGTGAACAACACGTCGTAGTGCCCGGCCGCCAGCCGTGCCAGCGCGTCGTCCGGATGGCCGACGCCGTCCGCCTCGTGCCCGAAGGCGCGCAGCATCTCGCACACCAGGTACTGGGAATCGACGTTGTCCTCGACGACCAGGATATGGAGCGGGCCGTCCGCCTCGGCGGGCGCCGCCTCCGGCACGGGCGCGGCCGGCGCCAGCGCGCACAGCACGCCGGCCACCGTGTCGCCGTCGGCGCGCACCGGGGTGAAATACAAATCGTAGCGCCCGCCGCCACCGGCGCTGCCCGGGAATGCGAGCGTGCGGCCGGAGGCGTGCGTGGCGTCGCCGTTCCAGGCGCGTTCCAGCTCGGCGCCGCCCGCGGCCAGCGGCGGCGGCATCACCGGCGGTATGCTGCCGCCCGGCACCCGTCCATACGCCGGACCGGCCAGCGCGCCGTAGGCGTCGTTGAACAGGACCGTCATGTCGCGGCCCCACACCAGCAGCAGCGGCAGCGGGGTATTGAACATCAGGTCGGCGGCCAGCTTCAGCGCTTGCGGCCACTGCTGCGGATCGCCGAGCCGGGAAGCGGACCAGTCGAACGAGCTGGAGGAATGTGCGGACCTGCCGGAAAGGAGCATAGCGCAGTAACGATTGTTATCTAAACGAAAAGAGGATGCATCGTACACCAAATCGGAAGCAGGGGCGGCACGACTGCACACGATTTCATAGGGGAAAAATTGCAGTGGAACTACGATGCGGTCGTAAAAGAACAACATCATGAACAGGCGCTATTGCACCACAGCATATGACGCCGCGCGCGGACGCCCATCCGGCGTCGCCGGGGACGGCGGGCAAAAAAAAGCCCGCTGCGGGAGCGGGCTGAATCTATCCTTGGAGGAGAATAGAGGAGACAGGGATCATAATGCTGCATCGCAAAAAATAAATCCAATTTAGTTTTTCAATGTCTGCCATTGCTTTTATAAATGACTCGACGGTACGCACGCCAATCGTGCCGCTCTTGGTGCACTAAAGAAAATGTTCTACGATAGCAAAATGTTTAAAAGCGCTCCGCTGTCGCTCACGTTCTTCCGATTCGATCCATCCGCACGCCGTGCGTTGCCATTGTCGACCTTACCCGGCTATCATGCCCGTTGCGGTTGCCGGCCATGCGCGGCGCCGTTTGTACTGACAGGAACATGTCCGGTACGCGTGTTGCGTGCCTGGCGTGCCTTACCCGGCCGTTTCGTAGGGCGCCGCACGTTCCGGCGCTCCCTGCCACCGTTTACAGTCCTGGGTTTGCCAACCGGCCGATGCATCGTCAATTGAACCGATTTACGAACCGCGGGCTGCGCCGCTCGCTCGCCGCCTGGGCGCTGGCCGCCGTGTCCGTCCTGTGCGCCGGCGTGGGCCTGGCGCCGCCTGTGCGCGCCCAGAGCGCGGCGCAGGGCGTGCCGCTGGAACGGCGCGTGAAAGCGGCCTTCCTGTATAAATTCCTCGGCTATACCGACTTTCCCCCGAGCGCCTTCGGCGACGCCGCTGCGCCGCTGACGATCGGCGTGATCGGCGCGGACGACCTGGCCGTCGAGCTGGCGCGCGTGGTGGCGGGACGTACCGTCAACGGCCGCCCCATCGAAGTGCGCGAGCTGCGCGAAGCCGACGCCGGCGCCCGCGTGCATCTGCTGTTCGTGGGCGGGAGCGATCCGCAGCGGGTGGCGCGCATCCTGCGCCAGGCGACCGGCGCGATGCTCGTCGTGACCGAGTGCGACAACGGGCTGCAGCTTGGCAGTGTGATCAATTTCCGCATCGTCGACGAGCGCGTCCGCTTCGACGTCGCGCTCGACGCGGCGGAACGCAACGGCATCAAACTCAGTTCGCGCCTCCTGACGGTGGCGAACCGGGTGCAGAAAGGAGCGCAGTGATGGTGGTGCGCGACAGCGGCACGGTCCGCGGCAAACTGATTCTGATGGCGGTATCGACGACCTTCGTCGCGCTGCTGGCGGCTTCCGTCGCCATGCTCCTGTTCGACCTGCGCGCGTTCCAGCGCTACTGGACCGACGACCTGATGACCCAGGCCGACATCATGGCGCGCGTGACCGCACCGGCGCTGACGTTCAACGACGAGGAGACGGCGCGCCAGAACCTCGCCGTGCTGCGCGTGCGGCCGCAGATCCTCGCCGCCGCCATCTATACGAGCGACGGCACGCGCTTCGCCACGTATGCGGTGAGCCCGAACCAGACCATTCCGGCGCGGCCGGCGCCGTCCGGCTACCGCATCGAGGGCGGCGAGGTCGCCGTGTTCCGCAACATCGTGGAAAACGGCGAGATGGTGGGCACGGTCTACCTGCGCTCGCGCTATGGCGTCGTCGACCGCCTGTTCAGCTACGGCGCGATCCTCGGCGCCGTGATGCTGGGCGCGCTCGTGATCGCGGGGCTCGTCGCATCGCGCCTCCAGGCCGCCATCACGCGGCCGCTGGCGGCCGTGACCAATGTCGCGCGCCAGGTGATGCAGCGGCGCGATTTCACGCTGCGCGTGCCGGGCAACGACAGCGGCGAGATCGGCGTGCTCGTCGCCGCCTTCAACGACATGCTGGCCGAGATCGGCCGGCGCTCGCATGCGCTGCAGGAAGCGAATGCGACGCTCGAGCACGAGATGCAGGTGCGCGAGCGCGCGGAAGAGGCGCTGCGCCTCGCCGACCGCCGCAAGGACGAATTCCTCGCCACGCTGGCGCACGAGCTGCGCAATCCGCTGGCGCCGATCCGCACGGGCCTGGACATCCTGCGCCTGCGCAGCGGCGACGCCCAGGCCACCCAGCGCGCCACCGATATCATGGAGCGCCAGCTGCGCCAGATGGTGCGCCTCGTCGACGACCTGCTGGACGTCTCGCGCATCAACACGGGCAAGTTCACGATCAAGAGCGGCCGCGTGGAACTGAAGGCCGTCGTCAACGACGCGCTCGAAGTCGTCCGGCCATACATCGAACTGCACGGCCACGAACTGGCGATCGACCTGCCGGACCGCCCGGTCTTCCTGAACGGCGATGCGACGCGCCTTGCGCAAATCCTCTCGAACCTGCTGAACAACGCGGCCAAATACACCAACCGCGGCGGCCGCGTCGGCCTGAGTGCGAGCGTGGACGACCGCACGCTCACGGTGACCGTGTCGGACACCGGCATCGGCATCGCGCCGGACATGCTGGATTCCGTGTTCGAAATGTTCGTGCAGGTGGATTCGACCCTGGAGCGCTCGAACGCGGGCCTGGGCGTCGGGCTGTCGCTGGCGCGCAAGCTGGTCGAACTGCACGGCGGCACCATCGAGGCGCGCAGCGCGGGCGTCGGCCACGGCAGCCAGTTCGTCGTGCGGCTGCCGATCGTCGTCGAGCCGGAGCTTCCGGCCAAACCGACGCCGATGTCCTTCATCAGCTCGGAAACCTACCGCATCCTGCTGGCCGACGACAACGTCGACTTCGTCAACAGCATCGGCGCGCTGCTGACGGCGATGGGGCACAGCGTCGTCATCACGCACAATGGCGTCGATGCGCTGGCGGCCGCCAAGCGCTTCTGTCCGGACTACGCCTTCCTCGACATCGGCCTGCCGCAGATGTCCGGCTACGACCTGGCGCGGGGCATCCGCGACCTGTCGTGCTGCACGATGACCGTCATGGTCGCCGTCACGGGCTGGGGCCAGGAAAAGGACAGGCAGCTGGCGTTCGAGGCCGGTTTCGACCACCACATGGTCAAACCCGTCCGCTTCGAACAGATCGAGGAAATCCTGGGGAACCGCAGCATCATCAAGAAGCTGCGTACCTGAACGTACTTGCGGCGGGGGCAAAAAAAAAGCGGAAGCGCGAACGCTTCCGCCCGACTCAAGCTAGCGGCGCGTCAAGCCTGGTTGGCTGACTTGCGGCGACGAGCCAGGAAGCCCAGCACGCCCAGGCCGGCCAGCATCATGCCGTAGGTTTCCGGTTCCGGCACCGGTGCGGCCATCGCGACGGCGCCACCGAAGCTCGCGGCCTGGTCCGAGACCAGATTGCCGTTCACTTGCAGATAGTAGTTACCGGCGGCCAGGTTGTCGCCGGAGATCGTCCACACGTCGATGTTGCCGGACTGGAGTGAAGCACCCGACGAGACCAGCGCGTCGCCGGTGGCGTTGTACAGGGACAGGCCGGTGATGTCGAGACCGGTGTCAGCGGAGTGGCTCACGGACGAGATGATGGCGTCCAGGCTCATGCCGGCGCCTGCGACCGAGAAGGTGAAGCGGTCGGCAAACGTGTTGCCGTTGTTGTTCATCGCGAACGTGTCGCCGAAGAAGCCGCTGCCGTCGGTCAGGTCGAGGACCTGCGGGGTGTTGCCGACGGTAGCCGCCATGGCAGCGGTGGAAGCGAACGACGCAGAGGCCAACACTACAGCAGCAATCAGTGATTTTTTCATTTCTTACCTCGCAAAGAAACAGCCGCGTCCTGCAGCTTGGTTTTCAAGAATCGGGGAACTTCATCGTATCAAATCGACGATAAAACGCACGAAAATTCACCGAAGTGTGCGCTTCTTGATGGAAATATGCCGAAAATCAAGAGTTTCTGCGTGGATGCGCTTTTCACCCGCTCTTCATAGAGAACGTGGTCGGTTTGGTATGTGCAAATGACAAAATAGGGCGATATTGCACGGTATTCGTAGGTAGGTTCCTACGTGAAGACGCGAGAAAATCTGCGGCCGAGTTTTTTCTGTTGGCGAACGAGCATTGCGCAGTTGGCAAGAAGACCGGGCGGGATAACGATGAGGCCAGGCTCATCGTTAAAGCTGTGGAAGCACAGCAATGAAAAAGGCCAGATCTCGCGATCTGGCCTTTCGAATGATTGGTGCGGCTGGCAGGAATCGAACCCACGACCCCTTGGTTCGTAGCCAAGTACTCTATCCAGCTGAGCTACAGCCGCCCGAGGCACGCATTATAGCAGGCCTCTCTCGAATGGCAAAGTCGGCAGGGATCGGCAGGGACCGGCGGCGGTCCGGACCGATGCGTGACGCGCATGACACTTCTGCTTGACAATACATTAAGGTGATCCTAAAGTGATATCACTTTCATATAACAACGGAACACCGGCATGTCTACACATACTCGTCAGGAAATCCCGCTCGCATCGATGAATGGTTACGTGGCCGGCGCCGGCGGCCTGCTTGCCGTGCTGGCGGGCGCCTGGCTGCTCCATGCAGCCGTGATGGGCACGGCGGCGGGTGGCGTGGGCGTCGCCGGTATCGTTCTCGGCGTCGCCGGCGTGTTCGTGTGCATGGGGCTGTACATGCTGCAGCCGAACGAAACGGCGGTGCTGACGATGTTCGGCCGGTATGTGGGCACCGACTGCGGCGAGGGGTTGCGCTGGGCCTTTCCGCTGTACCGCAAGCGCAAGCTGACGGTGCGTGCGCGCAACCTCAACATGGCGACGCTCAAGGTCAACGACAAGCGTGGCAATCCGGTGGAGCTGGCGGCCGCCGTCGTGTGGCGCGTGCGCGATACGGCGCAGGCGCTGTTCGAAGTGGACGATTTCGAGCGCTACGTGACCGTGCAGGCCGAGGCCGCGCTGCGCCACCTGGCCGTGCAATATGCGTATGACGAAGGCGAGGACCTGGCGCCGGGCGAGATGACGCTGCGCGGCGGCGGCACCGAAGTCGGCCATGCGCTCAGCGAGGAACTGACGGCACGCTTCGAAGCGGCGGGCGTGGAAACGCTGGACGCGAAGCTGACCCACCTGGCCTATGCGCCCGAGATCGCCCAGGTGATGTTGCGCCGCCAGCAGGCCCAGGCGATCATCAGCGCCCGTGCCCGCATCGTGCACGGCGCGGTCACGATGGTGGAAGACGCGCTCAAGGGCCTGGCCGAGCGCCAGATCGTCGAACTGGATGCCGAACGCAAGGCGGCGATGGTCAGCAACCTGCTCGTGGTCCTGTGCTCCGACCGCGACGCGCAGCCCATCATCAACGCAGGCACCCTGTACAACTGATTCGCGTATCGATGGCAAGTCCCGGTAAAAAGTCCTATCCGCTGCGTATCGACCCCGCGCTGTGGGAGCAGTTGCAGCGCCTGGCCGCCAACGACCTGCGCAGCGTGAATGCGGAAATCGAATTCCTGCTGCGCGAAGCGCTGGCGCGGCGGGGCATCCGGATCGCGTCGGTCGAGCCGGATGCGGGGAGCGGCGACACGCCGTGAGAAATGAAAAAGGCCAGATCTTGCGATCTGGCCTTTCGAAAAAGCTGGTGCGGCTGGCAGGAATCGAACCCACGACCCCTTGGTTCGTAGCCAAGTACTCTATCCAGCTGAGCTACAGCCGCCCGAGGCACGCATTATAGCGGCATTGCGCGATTTGGCAAAGAGCAGGGCGTTACTTCTTGGTGACGATGACCGACGTGGTGCTCGTGTTGCCGGCGGCATCGCGGGCGGTTGCCGTCAGGGTGTGCTGGCCGGCGCCGACCTTGCGCGTGTTCCAGTTGTAGCCGAGCGACCCGCCCGTGCCCTGGGCCTTGGTCTGGCCGTCGATCACCAGCACCGTCGTGATGCCGGCGGCGCCCGCGTTGTCGGCGGCGTTGATCGAGACCGCGACGTTGCCGCTCACGGTGCCTGCCACCGGATTGCCGATGGCGACGGTGGGCGGCGTCGTGTCCTTGGCCACGGTCGTGACCGTGTTGGCGACGTTGATCGCGACGGCGGCGGACTTGCCGGCATTGCCCGCGGCGTCATACGCCACGGCGACCAGGCTGGCCATGCCGTTGGCGCTGCCGGTCGAGTTCCAGCTGAAGCCGTACGGCGCGCTGGCGTCGGTGGCGACGACGGTGCCGTTGACGAGCAGGTCGACGCGGGCGACGCCCACGTTGTCGCTGGCATTCACGGTCACGTTGACGAGGCCGGCGACCGAGCTGTTGGCGAGGGGGGCGGCAATCGCGGCCACCGGCGCCGTCGTGTCGACCGGCGCCTGGTAAGCCACGGCCGCGCGCAGTGCGGCGGCCGCATCCACGCGGCCATAGCCGAACACGGGGTCGCGGCCGGCGGCGCCGAGGTCGACGGCCGACAAATACATCAAGGACGCGATCTGGTCGCCGCCGAGGTCTGGCCGGGCGGCCATCATCAGTGCCGCCACGCCGGCGGTCACCGGGGCCGAGAAGGAGGTGCCTTGCCACTGCGAATAGCCCAGCGAGTTATCGGTGGTCCAGATGTAGGTGCCGGGCGCCGACACGGTGACGAAGCTGCCCCAGCTCGAGAAGCTCGCCTTGGCGTCGTTGGCGTCGGTGGCCGACACGACGACCAGCGCCGGATCCGGCGTGACGTTCTCGTCGATATTGTTATTGCCGGCAGAAACGATCACGAGGCCGCCCTTGCTCTTCATGTAGCGCGCCGCGCTCAGGACGGTGGAGCTGCCGGCGATGCCGGTATAGCTGATGTTGGCGATGCGGGCGCCATGGTCCGCTGCATAGGTGATGCCGCTGGCGATGGTGCTGAAGTAGGCGTGGCAACCGTTGCTGTCGCTGTACGCGATGCGCAGGGGCATGATGCTGGCCGCGCCCGCGACACCGGCGACGCCGGCCGCGTTGTTGCCCGTGGCGGCGGCCGTGCCGGCGACGGCCGTGCCGTGGCCGCAGATGTCCGTCAGGTCCGTGTTGCCGCTGTAGATGTTATAGCCCGGCACCATGCGGTCCTTGAGGTCCGGATGGTTGACGTTGACGCCCGAGTCGAGCACCGCGATCGTCACGCCGCGGCCCAGGGAGCTGTCCCAGGCCGTGGGCGCGCCGATCTTCGCCAGGTGCCACTCGCTGCCGGCGTAGGGGTCGTTGACGGCCAGCGCGGCCGGCACAATGCGGTCGAGTTCGGCGAACTTGAGCTCCGGGCGGTGCGCCAACCTGGCGACCGCGGCAACTTCCGAGGCATTGGCCGGCAGTTCGACGATGTGCAGGCGGCTTTGTCCGATCTTGTGCTTCTTGCCGCCGAATTCCTTGAGGACGCGGTCCAGGTCGGCGTCCGACAGGCCGGCCCGCGCTTCGACCAGGATGCGGCCGCGGGCATAACCGCCATCTTGCGTCGGGGCGGCGTGTGCGGCACCGAAGGCGAGTGCGCCGGTAACCAGCGTCGGGAGAATGCGGAGGGAAGTGTGGATGGACTTCATTGCGTACATATCCTTAAGTAAAGGCAGGATCGTGCACAGTGACATCCGTGGTGCGGCCGGCGTGAGCCGGTCCGAGGCTGGCATCTGGCAGTCCTGCCGTCGTAGGGCCGAAGCCCGTTAGACCGTTGACTTTGCGTCACCCACTTTCGCGGGCTTTGCCCTTTTCAATAAGCAGCACTCAGCTGTTTCGGGAAATCATATCCTTTTCGAGTGAGGATATACTGCCGGTAGGAAATAAAAACTTACGGTTACGGGAATTTATTGCGAATCCGCAACAGTTCAATATTAGGAGTGAAACGGGTGTGACAAGGCTGCTAATCGAATTTCAAAAAATGAAATTCGGAAAAAACGGAAAAACCGGAAAATGAAATAATAACTTTCGGTTAAAACGAAAATTCGGATTAGGCGCCGGAATAAAAAACGCCCACTGCGAAGTGGGCGATCAACTGAATGCGGAGTATGCCGGCCGGCGATCAGCTCTTGCGGCGCAGTCTGGTCATGCCGAGCAAGCCAAGTCCGACCAGCGCAAGTGTTGCGGGCTCCGGAACCTTGCCGCCACCCTCGTCGCCAGTGCCGTCGCCCTCTCTGTAGTACACGGTGATGTGGGAGATGTCGTGGAGGACCGATTTGCCCTCGAGCGTGAACGGCGGATCCGAAAAGGGCGACGCATAGGTGCCGCTGCCGTATGGGGATTGCAGGAGGTATGCGACCAGGTTGGTATCGTTGCCGTCCTTGAACACCAGCATCACGTCGGACGGTTGGGGCGTGCCGCCGACATAGGTGTACGTGCCAGTCTCTACGCCGCCCGTGAAGTTGAACAGATTGGACGTATCGGTGGGCGTCGTGTCCAGGTTGTCATATTTGCCGTCCAGCAGCCAGTTATTGATGCCGAAGAATGCCGTGGTGTTGATGAGGGCCAGGTTGTCGTTCTGGTTGCCGTTCAGCGGGTCCAGGATGGCGCAGGCGCTGCTGCCGCTGACATTGTTGGAAATATCGTAACCGGATCCGGTGCAGGATACGGTCGCAGCGGATGCCGCGCCCTGGACAGCGATAAGGACTGCAAATGTCACAGTGGCTTTTGCGAGATTTTTACAAAACATGATTCCTCCCTGGTTTTGAATTTGACAAGTAATGCACCAGTTATTAGAGCAATCCGCGTGCCAGGAAAATAAAGGCCTGTGTTTACAGCGACTTAAAATTAATAACTTCTGGTTAAAACAAGGGATGTAAGATTAATCGACAAAATAGATTGATATGGATCAAGTATATGTGGGAGCAATGAGATTATTCCGCCTGAGATATACGTATCACGGGAAAATCCATTCTCCCGCGATCCAGGCTGTGGCGGCGCAAAAGCATGCGGCGTGAATAATGTCGAAAACGCCGGCGCAGGTTGCATCCGGATCGCGCAAGCGACGAGGGGAGCGGCGACACGCCGTGAGAAATGAAAAAGGCCAGATCTTGCGATCTGGCCTTTCGAAAAAGCTGGTGCGGCTGGCAGGAATCGAACCCACGACCCCTTGGTTCGTAGCCAAGTACTCTATCCAGCTGAGCTACAGCCGCCCGAGGCACGCATTATAGC
>NZ_JAXOFN010000022.1:0-123814 GCF_034420155.1 Massilia luteola | reverse complement strand
CAACGTGAGCGTGCCCGCCAACGGCACCTACGTGGCCGGCCAGAATCTCGATTTCACCGTCACGTTCGACGAGAACGTCGTCGTCGCCGGCACCGACAGCACGCTCGGCGTGACGATCGGCACGACCGCCCACAACGCCAGTTTCCTGTCGAGCAGCGGCAACACGATCACCTACCGCTATACCGTGCAGGCCGGCGATACGGACGCCGACGGCATCGCGGTCGGCGCGATCACGCCAGGCACGTCGACCATCCGCGACGCGGCCGGCAACGACGCCAGCCTGACCCTGTCCGGTCACCTGCCGTCCACCACCGGCGTGCTGGTCGATGCCACGGTCCCGAGCGTCGCCGGCAATATCGCCGTGCCGGCCAACGCGACCTACGTCGCTGGCCAAACGCTGAATTTCACCGTCACGTTCGACGAGAGCGTAACCGTCACGGGCACCGACAGCACGCTCGGCCTGACGATCGGCGGCACGACGCGCAGCGCCACGTTCGCGTCCAGCGCCGGCAACACCGTCACCTACACCTACACGGTGCAGGCAGGCGACGCCGATACCGACGGCATCGCGGTCGGCGCGATCACAACGGGCACCAGTACCATCCGCGACGCGGCCGGCAATAACGCCAACCTGACCCTGTCCGGGCACGTGCCGGCGACCACCGGCGTGCTGGTGGACGCGGTCGCGCCCGCCGTGGTGGGGAATATCGGCGTGCCCGCCAACGCGACCTACGTCGCCGGCCAAACGCTGAGCTTTACCGTCACCTTCGACGAGAACGTCACCGTCACCGGCACCGACAGCACCCTCGGCCTGACCATCGGCGGCACGGGACGCAGCGCCACGTTCGCGTCCAGCACGGCCAATTCGATCACCTATACCTACACGGTGCAGGCGGGCGATGCCGATGCCGACGGCATCGCGGTCGGCGCCATTTCTTCGGGCACCTCGACCATCCGCGACGCGGCCGGCAACAACGCCAGCCTGACGCTTTCCGGTCACGTACCTGCCACCACCGGCATCCTGGTCGACACCATCGCGCCGACGGTTGCTGGCAACGTGAGCGTGCCCGCCAACGGCACCTACGTGGCCGGCCAGAATCTCGACTTCACTGTCACGTTCGACGAAAACGTCGTCGTCACCGGCGGCGACAGCACGCTCGGCGTGATTGTCGGCACGACGGCGCACGATGCCAGTTTCCTGTCGAGCAGCGGCAACACGGTCACCTACCGCTATACCGTGCAGGCAGGCGATACGGACGCTGACGGCATCGCGGTCGGCGCGATCACGCCAGGCACCTCGACCATCCGCGACGCGGCCGGCAACGACGCCAGCGTGACCCTGTCCGGTCACCTGCCGTCCACCACCGGCGTGCTGGTCGATGCCACGGTCCCGAGCATCGCCGGCAATATCGCCGTGCCGGCCAACGCGACCTACGTCGCCGGCCAGACGCTGAGCTTCACCGTCACGTTCGACGAGAACGTGACCGTCACCGGCACCGACAGCACACTCGGCCTGACGATCGGCGGCACGACGCGCAGCGCCACCTTCGCGTCCAGTGCCGGCAACACTGTTACCTACACCTACACGGTGCAGGCAGGCGACGCCGATACCGACGGCATCGCGGTCGGCGCAATCACATCGGGCACCAGCACCATCCGCGACGCGGCCGGCAATAACGCCAACCTGACCCTGTCCGGCCACGTGCCGGCCACCACCGGCGTGCTGGTGGACGCGGTCGCCCCCGCGGTGGCGGGGAATATCGGCGTGCCCGCCAACGCGACCTACGTCGCCGGCCAGACGCTGAATTTCACCGTCACGTTCGACGAGAACGTCGTGGTCACCGGCACCGACAGCACCCTCGGGTTGACCATCGGCGGCACGACGCGCAGCGCCACGTTCGCGTCCAGCACGGCCAATTCGATCACCTACACCTACACGGTACAGGCGGGTGACACGGATGCCGACGGCATCGCGGTCGGCGCGATCACGCCCGGCACCTCGACCATCCGCGACGCGGCCGGCAACAACGCCACGCTGGCGCTTTCCGGTCACGTGCCCGCCACCACCGGCATCCTGGTCGACACGATCGCACCGACGGTCGCCGGCAACGTGAGCGTGCCCGCCAACGGCACCTACGTGGCCGGCCAGAATCTCGATTTCACCGTCACATTCGACGAAAACGTCGTCGTCGCCGGCAGCGACAGCACCCTCGGCGTAACGATCGGCGCGACGGCGCACAACGCCAGTTTCCTGTCGAGCAGCGGCAACACGATCACCTACCGCTATACCGTGCAGGCCGGCGATACGGACGCCAACGGCATCGCGGTCGGCGCGATCACGGCGGGCACGTCGACCATCCGCGACGCGGCCGGCAACGACGCCAGCCTGACCCTGTCCCGCCACCTGCCGTCCACCACCGGCGTGCTGGTCGACGCCACGGTCCCGAGCATCGCCGGCAATATCGCCGTGCCGGCCAACGCGACCTACGTCGCCGGCCAGACGCTGAGCTTCACCGTCACGTTCGACGAGAACGTGACCGTCACCGGCACCGACAGCACGCTCGGCCTGACCATCGGCGGCACGACGCGCAGTGCCGCGTTCGCGTCCAGTGCCGGCAACACCGTTACCTACACCTACACGGTGCAGGCGGGCGACACGGATACCGACGGCATCGCGGTCGGCGCGATCACAACGGGCACCAGCACCATCCGCGACGCGGCCGGCAATAACGCCAACCTCGCACTCTCCGGCCACGTACCGGCCACCACCGGCGTGCTGGTGGACGCGGTCGCGCCGGCGGTAGCGGGGAATATCGGCGTGCCCGCCAACGCGACCTACGTCGCCGGCCAGACGCTGAATTTCACCGTCACGTTCGACGAGAACGTCGTGGTCACCGGCACCGACAGCACCCTCGGGTTGACCATCGGCGGCACGGGACGCAGCGCCACGTTCGCGTCCAGCACGGCCAATTCGATCACCTACACCTACACGGTACAGGCGGGTGACGCGGATGCCGACGGCATCGCGGTCGGCGCCATTTCTTCGGGCACCTCGACCATCCGCGACGCGGCCGGCAACAACGCCACGCTGGCGCTTTCCGGTCACGTGCCCGCCACCACCGGCATCCTGGTCGACACGATCGCACCGACGGTCGCAGGCAACGTGAGCGTGCCCGCCAACGGCACCTACGTGGCCGGCCAGAATCTCGACTTCACCGTCACCTTCGACGAGAACGTCGTCGTCGCCGGCAGCGACAGCACCCTCGGCCTGACGATCGGCGCGACGGCGCACAACGCCAGTTTCCTGTCGAGCAGCGGCAACACGATCACCTACCGCTATACCGTGCAGGCAGGCGATACGGACGCTGACGGCATCACGGTCGGCACGATCACGGCGGGCACCAGCACCATCCGCGACGCGGCCGGCAACGACGCCAGCCTGACCCTGTCCGGTCACCTGCCGTCCACCACCGGCGTGCTGGTCGATGCCACGGTTCCGAGCATCGCCGGCAATATCGCCGTGCCGGCCAACGCGACCTACGTCGCCGGCCAGACGCTGAATTTCACCGTCACCTTCGACGAGAACGTGACCGTCGCCGGCACCGACAGCACCCTCGGCCTGACCATCGGCGGCACGACGCGCAGTGCCACGTTCGCGTCCAGCGCCGGCAACACCATCACCTACACCTACACGGTGCAGGCAGGCGACGCCGATGCCGGCGGCATCGCGGTCGGCGCGATCACGCCGGGCACGTCGACCATCCGCGACGCGGCCAGCAACGACGCCAACCTGACCCTGTCCGGCCACGTGCCGGCGACCACCGGCGTGCTGGTGGACGCGGTCGCCCCCGCTTTCCTGGGCGCGAGCGTCAATGGCGCGACCCTTGTCATGACGTATGCCGACACCGGCCTGCTGGATGCGACCCATGTGCCGGTTGCCGGCGACTTCACCGTGACGGCGAGCGGTCGCGCGGTCTCCGTCACGGCGATCGCCGTCGACGCCGCGGCGCACACCGTGACGCTGAACCTGGCGTCACCGGTCGCGGATGGTGCGGCGGTCACGGTGGCGTATGGCGATCCGGGCGGCGCCGACGACATCAACGCCATCCAGGACGCCGCCGGCAACGATGCGGCGAGCCTCGGCGCCACCAGCGTCGTGAACAATACGCCAGCGCCGACGGCGCCGGTCCAGCCCACCGTCGACGGCGTCGCCGTGCAGGTCGGTACCGTCGTCAACAGCGACGGCTCGGTCTCGCAGGCGCTGAGCATTCCGATCGTGACCGCCGGGCGCGTCGACCAGGTCGGCGACAACACGGTGGCCGACATTCCGCTGGCGCACGGCGCGGACGGCAGCGCGCTGTTGACGACGCAGGTGCCGGTCGGTATCGGCTTGCAGGCAACGGGTTCCGCCCAGCCGAAGGCCGCCGGCGACTCGCTGACGGACCTGATCCGCGAGATCCAGGCCCACACGGCGGCCGGGTCGCACGACCAGGGCATGCTGACCGGGGGCGGCAGCGGCTTCCTGGGCGACCTGGCGTCCGACGCGCCACTGATCGTGCAGACGATCGTCCCGATCGCCGCAACCGGCGGCGTGACGCCGGGCCCGGATCACCTCGCGATCAACGGCACCGCGGCCAGTGCCGGCAGCCCCGCCACGGCAATCGTGCTCGATGGCCGTGGCCTGCCGGCCGGAACCAGCATCGAACTGAACAACGTCGAATTCGTGGCGCTGATCGGCGCCGTCAGCGTCAGCGGCGGCGCGGGCGAGCAGAACGTGTGGGGTGACAGCGCATCCCAGACCATCTATCTGGGACCGGGCGACGACGTGCTCCACGGCGGCGGCGGCAACGACATCGTCGGCAGCGCCGGGGGCAACGACCAGATCTTCGGCGACGACGGCGATGACGTCGTGTTCGGCGGCGCCGGCAACGACACCATCGACGGCGGCACCGGCCACGATACGCTGCAGCTGGCCGGCGCCAATCGCAGCGACTACAGCATGCGCGTGGCCGGCGGCAAACTGGTGGTGACGCAGCTGAACGACGGCCCGGACGGCGCCGACGTGGTGGCCAACGTCGAGGCATTGCACTTTACCGGTGCGACCAGCGATACCTCGGCGTATGGCACCGCGGGCCGCCTGGTGCAGGCGCTGACCGGCCACCCGGCCGGCCTGGAGACCCTGGATGCGGCGACCGCGGCAAGCGGCAAGGGCGCCAGCCTGTCCCAGATCGCCCACAGCCTGTACGACCAGAGCGGCGACAGCGGCCTGAGCGACGCCGCCTTCGTCCAGGCGCTGTACCAGAACGCCCTGCACCGCACGGCCGGCGTGGACGAAACGGCCTTCTGGACCGGCAAGCTGGACGCCGGCACGCACCGCGCCGATGTGGCGCTGGCGGTGGCCGATTCGGCCGAAATGCTGGCGATCGCGCCGGCCGACACCGATGTCAATGCCACCGACGTCGCGACGCTCGTGCGCATGTACAGCGCCCTGTTCGACCGCGCACCCGACGAAGCCGGACTGAATTACTGGATCGGCGCGCACGAGAACGGCATGGCCATGACGGGCATCGCCAACGCGTTCGTCATGTCGGCCGAGAGCTCGGGCCAGTACAGCGGGATGGATGACGTCCGGTTCGTCGATACGCTGTACGAGACCGCACTGCACCGCGAGCCTGTCGGCAACGAGGCGCAGTATTGGGTCGATTCGCTTGCCGGCGGCCGCGCCGACCGGGGCGACGTACTGCTCGCCTTTGCGGATTCGGCCGAAAAAGTGGCATTGATCGGCACCATCTCGACCAGCATTCCAACGCTGTAGAGGTGTGCCAGGTCAGCCGCAGGCAACGGGCCTGCGGATGCGCCGCCGGCCTTGCAACGATGCCGGCTCTGTTAACTTCACAAACAAAGGAGCATCATGGCAGAGGCATACGTAGGACAAATCAATCTGGTCAGTTTCAACTGGGCGCCGCAAGACTGGCTGCTATGCCAGGGGCAATTGCTGCAAGTGACCCAATACCAGGCCCTGTTCTCCCTCATCAGCAATGTCTTCGGGGGCGATGGCGTCACCACCTTCGCGCTGCCGGACTTGCGCGGCCGGGTGCCGGTCCAGCCCGGCCAGGGCCCCGTGACAAACCTGGCCTGGGCCGAGAAAGGCGGCACCACCGCGACCGCGCTCCAGGCAGCAGGCACAGGCACGATCAGCAACGTGAACCAGTTGCCGGAGCACACCCATACCGCCACCTTCGCAGCGACCGGCGGCGGTGCCGCGTCCCAGCCGACCGTCACGCTGCATGTCAGCAACGATGCGGCGACCAGCCCGACACCACTCGCCAACGGCTATATGGCGCCCCTGAAAGGCAGCGGCCTGAGCGCGGCACCGAGCGGCTACGTCGCCACGGCGAACGCCGGCACCACGGCATTGAACACGGCGGCGGCAACGGCGACCGGCGGCAGCGGCGGCGGGATCACGGGCGGCACGGTGACCAATGCCATGACCGGTTCGGCGTCACCGGCGCCGATCCCGGTGACCACGGTCGTGAACCTGCCGCCGATGATGCCGCCTTTCATCGGTCTCAATTACATCATCTGCGTGAACGGCTACTATCCGTCCCGGCCGTGACACCGCGGCGGCGGGCAGTGCCTCCCGCCGCCATCCGTCATGCGAACAGCACTTGATAGCGCTGCCGGTCGGGCGGCGTCGCGACGCTGCCCTGCGTGCCGGGCAGCGGCGGCATCACGGGCGCAATGCACCATACCTGGCGCGCCAGCGCCGGGTGCTCGATGGCGAAGTTGTCCTGGGCAAGGACCGGCTGGCGTGGCCCACTGAAGATCAGCGACAGGGGGGCACGGAACTGTTCCGGCAAGCCGCGGCGCGGCGCTTCGGTGCAGCCCTCCAGGCGCAGCACGACGGGGCCGGCCTGGGTCTCGACCGTGAAGTCGGTGCCGAGCAGCGGCGTGAAAAGTTCGAGGCTTGGGTGCATGACAATTGTTCAATATGAGCCGAACCCATTATGAGCGATCGCGTGTGCGAGCTCAATCATTCTTCACCATGCTGACACTCGCCCTCGACCATTTGCACGCGCGTCCCGCGCAGCCTGCCGACGACGCCTTTCTCAAGGCATTATTTGCGACGACGCGCGACGACCTGCGTGCCGTCGACGCCGGGCCTGCCTTGTTCGCGATGCTGATCGACATGCAGTGGCATGCGCAGACGGCGGGTTACCGGCAAGCGTTCCCGGATGCCGACAGCCTGGTCATCGAGCGCGCCGGCGTGCCAGTGGGCCGGCTGCTCGTCGATCGCAGCATGCCACAGTGGCGCATCGTCGACGTCGCCTTGCTGCCGCAGGCCCGTGGCCAGGGTCACGGCGCGGCGCTGTTGCGCGCCCTGCAGATCCGCGCCCGCGACAGCGGCGCCACGCTGGCGCTCACGGTAAGGCGCGACAATCCGGCGGCCCGCCGGCTGTACGACGCGCTCGGCTTCGCGGCCGACGGTGGCGACGTGCTGACGGAACAGATGGTGTGGCCGGCGGCTCGACAGCGCCGCTAGACGCCGTCGCCGTTCTGCTTCACGATCGGGTCGCGCGTATGGGTCCACCCGCTCATCAGCGAATAGCCCACCGCGAGCAGGGTCGGCCCGATGAACATGCCGACGAAGCCGAACGCCATCACGCCGCCCAGCACGCCCAGGAGCGTGAGCAGGAACGGCAGGCTGGAGCCGCGGCTGATCAGCATCGGACGCACGACGTTGTCGACGCCGCTGATCAGGAAGAAGCCCCACACGAGCATGAAGATGCCCCATCCCGTCTCGCCCTGCGTGAACAGCCAGACGGCCGCCCCGCCCCACACGATCGGGGGCCCGACGGGGATCAGCGACGACACGAACACGAGCACCGACAGCAGCGGCACCGCGGGCACGCCCGCGATGGAGAAGCCGAGCGCCGCGACGAGCGCCTGCGCCAGCGCGGTGCCGAGCAGGCCGTACATCACGCCGCGCACGGTCTGGCTGACGATCTCCGTGACCGACGCCGCCTCCTCGTCCATGATGCGGCGCATGGCGGCGCCGATGACGGCCGTCAGCGTCTCGCCGTCGCGGTAGAAAAAGAAGCTGACGAACGCGGCGAGGCTCATCTGCGCGACGCCGGCACCCAGCATCAACCCGCCGGACAGCAGCGCGTGCCGGGTCGGTTCGACCAGGCGCTGCGCCAGCTCCATCATGCGCTCGCGGCTGGCCACGAGCTGGCGCAGGTAGTTATCGAGCTGGTCGCCGACGAGCGGGATGTCGCGCACCCACGCGGGCGGCAGCAGCTCGCCCTGGTTCAGCGCGGCGCGGATCTGGTCGAACGACGCCGCCACGTTGTCCGCGAGGTTGTACGCGACCAGTGCCAGCGGGATGATCACGAGCAGCGTGAGCGACAGCGTCATCGTGAGCGCGGCGAGCGTGCGCCGGCCGCGCAGGCGGTGCAGCAGTTTCTGGTACAGCGGCCAGGACGAGATGACGACGGCGGCCGCGAACAGGATCGCGGCCAGGAAGGGGCGCAGGACGTAGAGGCAGCCGAGGGTCAGCAGGATGACGGCGCCGGCGCGCGTGGCGTTTCTACCTGGTCGGCGATCCATGCCTCTCCTGATGCGGCTCGATTTACGATATCAGGATAGTAACTGACGGAGGTCGTGCACGATAGGGTCAGGGCCCTGGCCATGGCGGATGAACAGGCGCAGGCGGCCGTCGCGGTCGAATACGTAGCTGCCGGCCGTGTGGTCGATCGTGTAGCTGCCCGGGTCCGTGCCCGGCACCTTCGCGTAGAACACCTTGAATTCCTTGGCCGTCTTCGCCGTCTGTTCGGGCGTGCCGCGCAGGCCGATGAAGCGCTTGTCGAACGCGGGCACGTAGTTGGCGAGCAGCTGCTGGGTGTCGCGCTCGGGGTCGAGGGTGATGAACAGGACCTGCACCTTGTCGGCCAGCGGCCCCAGTTTCTGCATCACGGACGCCATCTCCGCCATCGTCGTCGGGCACACGTCCGGGCACTGCGTGTAGCCGAAGAAGACGACGACGACCTTGCCCTTGAAGTCGGCCAGCGTGCGCGGCTTGCCGGTGTGGTCGGTCAGCGCAAAACCTTTCGCGTAATCGAGGCCGGTGACGTCCGTGTTCTGGAAGGAGGCCTGCTGCTGCTTGCCCGGCAGCTTGTCGCATGCGGCGAGGGAGATGGCCAGCGCGCAGGCGGCCACGAGAAGCAGCGGTTTTTTCATCATCGGGTCTAGAGGTAATGTTTCACGTAGTGGTCGACGAGCAGCGCGGCGAACAGCAGCGACAGGTAGACGATGGACCAGGCGAAGGCCTTGCGCGCGACCTGGTCGCTGTAGTGCTTGTGGATCAGCCAGCCGTAGCGCAGGAAGACCGCGTTCAGCACGACGGCCGCCGCCAGGTACACGATGCCGCTCATGCCGACGGCGTACGGGAACAGCGTGCACGCGGCCAGCGCCACCGAGTACAGCCAGACCTGCTGGCCCGTGTACTGCATGCCGTGCGTGACGGGCAGCATCGGCAGGCCGGAACGCACGTAGTCGTCGCGGCGGTACATCGCGAGCGCCCAGAAATGCGGCGGGGTCCAGACGAAGATGATCAGCACGAGCAGCCACGCCTGCATCGGCACGTCGCCCGCGACGGCGGCCCAGCCGAGGGCCGGCGGCATCGCGCCCGACAGGCCGCCGATGACGATGTTCTGCGGCGTGTTCGGCTTCAGCAGGATCGTGTAGATCAGCGCATAGCCGACGAAGGTGACGAACGTCAGCCACATCGTCAGCGGATTGACCAGCGTGTACAGGATGCCCATGCCGGCGCCGCCGATGATGGCGGAAAAGATCAGGACCTGCGTGGGCGACAGCTCGCCCATCGCGGTGGCGCGGCGCGCGGTGCGGGCCATGCGGGCGTCGACTTCGGCCTCGATCAGGCAGTTGACGGCGAAGGCGGCGCCGGCCAGCAGCCAGATGCCGATCGTGCCCCAGACGAGCACGTGCCAGCCAGGGAAGCCGTCGGTGGCGAGGAACATGCCGATCACGGCGCAGAAGACGGCCAGCTGGGTGACGCGCGGCTTGGTCAGCGACCAGTACTGGGCGATCCGGCTGGACGGTTTATGGATGGCGGTTTGCGTAATCATGGATGGCTCGCGGACGTCGCGGCCTCACGTCGTGGACTGCGCAGCGCCAGCTCGAGTTGATACTGTACCTTGTAGTTTAACATGGTCACCAAAAGGACGAGACCCGCCGCGCCCGCGTTGTGAAGCACGGCGATCGGCAAGGGAAAGTTCAGGAACACCGTCGCGATGCCCGTCGTTGCCTGCGCGGCAAGCACCAGCGCGAGGTTGCGCGCCGTGCCGTGCAGGCCCGGCAGGCGCCAGGCGCGCCAGGCCGTATAGCCCAGCACGAGCACGACGACGAGCGCGAAGTTGCGGTGCACCCAGTGGATCGCCGTCAGCGCGGAGAACGGCAGGTAGTGGCCGGCGGCCGTCTTGCCCAGCTCGCGCCACAACGTGAAGCCGTGTTGCCAATCCATCTCTGGGACAATTTGTCCATTACAAAGCGGGAAATCGCTGCACGCCAGTGTCGCGTAATTGGTACTCACCCACCCGCCCAGTGCCAGTTGCACCAGTAACACGGCGCCCGCCAGCCACGCCAGCGGACGCAGGCGGCGCAGCACGGACACCGGCGCGGCCACGGGAGAAAAGCGCGGCGGCGCCGTCAGCCTGTCCTCGCGGCCGCCCAGCCAGACGGCCAGCGCCAGCAGGGTCAGGCCGAACAGCAGGTGCAGGGTGACAATGATCGGCTGCAGCTTCATGGTGACGGTCCAGGCGCCGAACGCGCCCTGCACGCACACCCACAGGAACATGACGGTCGGCAGCAGCGGGCCGTGCGCGGGTTTGCCGCCGCGCGCGCGCGCGCGGCGCCATTCCAGCCAGGAGGCGGCCATCAGGCCGATGATCATGACGCCGATGCCCATCGCGAGGAAGCGGTGGATCATCTCGATCCACGCTTTCATCGTCGTCACGGGCCCGGTGGGCATCAGCGCCTCGGCCGCGGCGATGTGGGCGTGCGCGAGGAACGGGTTCGCTTCGCCGTAGCAGCCGGGCCAGTCCGGACAGCCGAGGCCGGAATCCGTGAGGCGCGTAAAACCGCCGAACACGATCAGGTCGAACGTGAAGAAGGCGATCACCCACGCCAGCTTGCGGTATTTGTTCGTGCCGGTCGCCGTCCACACGAGCGCGAGCGGCACGCTGGCCGCCAGGATGCCGGTCAGGGCCAGCAGGATGAAATTGGAGACTTCCATGATGCGCTCAGCCGACGGACGACGCCTTCAACAGCTTGTAGATGTCCTTGTAGACCTTGCGTACGTCCTTGAACCCGGGGTCTTTCGGGAAGCGCATCATCAGGTGGCCCAGCGGGTCGATCATGTAGATGTGGTCGGCCGGCGTCGTGCCCGCGTCGGCCGGCAGCCAGCCGGCCACCGCCGCGGCGTCGGCGCGCAGCATGTGGGTGCCGTCGTATTCGCGGATGGTCAGGGTGTCAAGCGGTTCCTTGTCGGTGATGAGCCAGACGCGTTCGATGCGGTCGGCTTCTTTGCCCTGCATCAGGCGCAGCTGGCGCATGGCGAACAACTGCTTCTGGCAGGCGTCCGGACAGGCGCCCGGCCCCGTCATCAGCATCACCCACTTGCCCTTGAACTGGTCCAGCGCCTGCGGACGGCCGTCCAGCGTCGTCGTGGCCATGGCCGGGACCGGGTGGGCGCGCTGGTCGATCAGCGTGCCGTAGTTGTTGCGCGTCTGCGGCTTGATGACGTAGTAGGTGAAATAGGAGGCGATCACCGGCGCGGCGCACACGGCCAGCACCAGCCACAGCATCCGGCGCCCGCGCTTGCGGGGGGCGGCATCGGCGGGGATCGCGGCTGCGTCAGCCAGCTTGTTTGGTTCCACTTCGAAATCCTGTCATCACAAAAAATAAGAAAGCCATCGCCGCCAGCGCGTACCACTGGAAGGCATAGCCCTGGTTGCGGTCGACGTCGACGGCGGGGGCCGGCCATGTGCGGATCGGTTCCGCGGCCGCTGCGCCGGTGCCGTCCACGCTCGTCTGCTCGACCAGCACGGGCAGCACGCTCAAACCGCTGGCCCGGGCGAAGCCGGCCGGATCGACGTTCTGCACGATGGCGCCGGGCTTGGCCGGCGGCGCCTTGCCGAGTTCCATCACGCGCGCCGGATGCAGTACGGCGAGGCCCTCGATGGTCCGGCGGCCGGCCGGCGTGGCCACGTGCGGCACGCGGTCGTGGACGGCCGGATCGCGCGCCAGCCAGCCCCGCGCGACGAGGACCACCTTGCCGGTAGCCGCTATTGTAAACGGCATCAGCAAAACGAATCCGGTGCGTCCGTCGAGCGGCCGGTTGTCGAGGAACAGCGGCCAGCCGGGGACGAATTCGCCGGTCACGCTGACACGGCGATATTCGATGGCGGCGGGGTCGACCGGCGTCCCGTCGAGCACGACGGGCGGCAAGGCGGCGCGCTGCGTGAGCCGGGCCTGCAGCGCCGTCTTTTCCGCCGCGCGCCGCACCTGCCAGTTGCCCAGCGCGATCCCGAGCGCGACCAGCACGAGCGTCGCCAGGAAAGGAATGGTTCTAAAACGGAAGCGGAGTCGCATACAATGATAGTGAAACCCTAACAACCAAACTCATCGGCCGCCCATGAAAATCGTCGTCGCCATCGCCTTCGTGCTCATCATCGGCAGCCTTGCCTCCGCCCTCTTCTTCCTGATGCGCGACAAGGGCCGCAGCAACCGGACCGTCCAGGCGCTGGCGATGCGGGTCGGGCTGTCGATCGCGCTGTTCCTGCTCGTGCTGTTCTCGTACAAGATGGGGTGGATTCAGCCGAAAGGGCTGCATTCATAAGCGCATCGTCAGCATGTCGCAAGGACGTTCTAAGCACGTCATAAACACGTTTTAAGCACGTCATAAACACGTCGTCCCCGCGGAGGCGGGGACCCAATTTTGCTTGCGCCATAGGTAACGCAAAAACTTCGGTCCCCGCCTGCGCGGGGACGACGTTCATAAATTGGTTGATTTACAACCAGTACACGACGATATACAGCCCCAGCCACACGACGTCGACGAAGTGCCAGTACCACGCCGCGCCCTCGAACGCGAAATGGTGTTCCGGTGTGAAGTGGCCGCGCAGCACGCGGTACAGCACGACGGACAGCATGATCGCCCCCATCGTCACGTGGAAGCCGTGGAAGCCCGTGAGCATGAAGAAGGTCGAGCCGTAGATGCCCGAGGTCAGCTTCAGGTTCAGTTCGGTATAGGCGTGGTGGTATTCGTACGCCTGGAAGCCCATGAAGGTGGCGCCCAGCAGGATCGTCGCGAACAGGAACAGTGCCGTGCGGGCGCGGTGGCCGGCGCGCAGCGCGTGGTGGGCGATGGTCAGGGTCACGCCCGAGCTCAGCAGCAGCGCCGTGTTGATGGTCGGGATCGGGAACGGGCCCATCGTGCTGAACTGCTCGACGGTGCCGGCCGGGCCGATATTGCCCCAGTGGCCGGAAAAATCCGGCCAGATGATTTTATGGTCGAGGTCGGACAGCCACGGCATCGAGATCGTGCGTGCGTAGAACAGCGCGCCGAAGAAGGCGCCGAAGAACATCACCTCGGAAAAGATGAACCAGCTCATCGACCAGCGGTAGGACAGGTCGATGCGCTCGTTGTACTTGCCCGATTCCGACTCGCCGATCGCGTCGCCGAACCAGTTGTACAGCACGATCAGCATCGCCACGATGCCGGCCGTGCACACGCCGGGGCCCCAGGCGGCCCCGTTGACCCAGCCGGAAGCGCCGGCCATCGTGCACAGCATCGACATGCCGGCTGCCAGCGGCCACCTGGACGGAGCGGGGACGAAATAGTACG
This sequence comes from Massilia luteola, assembly GCF_034420155.1. Lineage (NCBI taxonomy): Bacteria > Pseudomonadati > Pseudomonadota > Betaproteobacteria > Burkholderiales > Oxalobacteraceae > Massilia > Massilia luteola. Next base: position 109,887 of record NZ_JAXOFN010000022.1, on the reverse strand, counting down.
GCGCGGTATTGGGTGAACTCATGTATATCTCCTCAATCAAGCATTGTTTCGAATTCCGGGGTGCTGCGCTTCCCTGCTTTCGTGTTGCTTATATTTTTAACTGTTGGCGACGACCATCCGCACCACCAGCACCAGGATGCCGATGAACACCGCCACCCCGATCAGGGCGCCCACGATCACGTGGACCGGGTTCAGGTTGGCCGCGTCGTGCTCGTAGTCGCGGCGCTTGCGCACGCCGAAAAACGACCAGAACACGGCTTTCATCGTGGCCCCGAAGGTCTGCGTCCGTGCGGGCGGACGGTGCTGCGGATCGTCGTCGTTTGCCATATCACTTCTGCGCCGTCACGGCGCCGACTTCGAAGAACGTGTACGACAGCGTGATGTCCTTCACCTCGCGCGGCAGTTTCCGATCGATGAAGAACACGACCGGCATCTGGCGCGCCTCGTTCGGTTTCAATATCTGCTCCTTGAAGCAGAAGCACTCGACCTTCTTGAAATACGGCTGGGCCGACTGCGGCGCGTAACTCGGGATGGCCTGCGCCTTCACGGTGCGCGCCTGCGTGTTCACGACTTCGTAGATCACTGTCGCCATCTCGCCCGGGTGCACGTCGATGCTGCGCTGCGTCGGGCGGAAGCGCCACGGGCCCTGGGAGTTGCCGTCCAGGACGACGGTGACCGTGCGCGCCTTGTCGACCTGGGTGTTGGCCGGGGGTGCCACCGTGCCGTCCTTTTGCGTGAGCACGTTAATGCCGAGCACTTCGCACACCTGGCGGTAGATCGGCACCATGGCATAGCCGAAGCCGAACATGATGGCCGCGACCACCAGCAGCTTGGCGAGCGTGGTCCGGTTTAGCCGCAGGCGGCCACTTTCCTCGTGGCGGCCCGCGTTCTTTTCCGCTTGCATGACGTCCTCAGCTCAGCCACAGGCGCTTGACGAACAGCATCACGAAGAAGAACAGCGCCAGCCCGGCCAGCCACAGGGCCGTGCGCAGGTTGGCCTTCTTCTGCTGCTGCGAACGATGATCGGTCATCGCGGCCTCACTTCACCAGCGGCGGGGTTTCGAAGGTGTGGAACGGCGCCGGGCTCGGCACGGTCCACTCCAGGCCTTCGGCGCCTTCCCACGGCTTCGCGTCGGCCTGCTTGCCGCCGCGGATGGTCGGCACCACGACGAAGAGCAGGAAATACACCTGCGACAGGCCGAACAGGAAGGCGCCGATCGACACGACCTGGTTGAAGTCGGTGAACTGCACGGCATAGTCGGCGTAGCGGCGCGGCATGCCGGCCAGGCCCAGGAAGTGCATCGGGAAGAACGTCACGTTGAACCAGACCAGCGAGTTCCAGAAGTGGAACTTGCCGCGCCATTCCGGATACATGTGGCCGGTCCACTTCGGCGCCCAGTAGTAGAAGCCGGCGAACAGGGCAAACAGCGAACCCGCCACCAGCACGTAGTGGAAGTGGGCGACGACGTAATAGGTGTCCTGCATCTGGATGTCGATCGGGGTCACGGCCAGGATCAGGCCCGTGAAGCCGCCCATCGTGAACACGAAGATGAAGCCGACGGCGAACAGCATCGGGGTTTCAAAGGTCATCGAGCCCTTCCACATCGTGGCGACCCAGTTGAACACCTTCACGCCGGTCGGCACCGCGATCAGCATGGTGGCGTACATGAAGAACAGCTGGCTCGTCACCGGCATGCCGGTCGTGAACATGTGGTGCGCCCAGACGATGAACGACAGGATCGCGATCGACGCGGTCGCGTACACCATCGACGCGTAGCCGAACAGCGGCTTGCGGGCGAAGGCCGGGATGATCTGCGAGACGATGCCGAACGCCGGCAGGATCATGATGTAGACCTCGGGGTGGCCGAAGAACCAGAAGATGTGCTGGTACATCACCGGGTCGCCGCCGCCGGCGGCGTTGAAGAACGACGTGCCGAAGTGGCGGTCGGTCAGGGTCATGGTGATGGCGCCGGCCAGCACGGGCATCACGGCGATCAGCAGGTAGGCGGTGATCAGCCAGGTCCAGCAGAACATCGGCATCTTCATCAGCGTCAGGCCCGGCGCGCGCATGTTCAGGATCGTGACGATGATGTTGATCGAGCCCATGATCGACGACGCGCCCATGATGTGCAGGGCGAAGATCGCCATGTCCATGCCCGGGCCCATCTGCGTCGACAGCGGCGCGTACAGCGTCCAGCCGGCCGCGGTGGCGCCGCCCGGCACGAAGAACGACGTCGCCAGCAGGAGTGCGGCCGGCGGCAGCAGCCAGAACGAGAAGTTGTTCATGCGCGCGAACGCCATGTCGGATGCGCCGATCTGCAGCGGGATCATCCAGTTGGCGAAGCCGACGAACGCCGGCATGATCGCGCCGAACACCATCACGATGCCGTGCATGGTGGTCAGCTGGTTGAAGAATTCGGGGCGGAAAAACTGCAGGCCGGGCTGGAACAGCTCGGTGCGGATCATCAGCGCCAGCACGCCGCCCGAGAGCAGCATGGTGAACGCGAACCACAGGTACAGCGTACCGATGTCCTTGTGGTTGGTGGCGAAAAGCCAGCGGCGCAGGCCGACCGGGTGGTCGTGTGCGTGATCGTGGCCGTGGTCGTGCGAGTGATCGATGGTGCTGGAAGTCATGTCAGTATCCTAGTCGTGCGGGACAACAAGGGCCGTTTGCGGTGGCGCGACGGCCCGGTCCCTTGAATCCAAACGCTTGTTGAGCCTTGTCTGCCTTATTTGCCGCGTGCAGCCAGGACCTCGGACGGCTGGACGATGTTTTCGTCGGCCTTGTTGGTCCAGTTGTTGCGGGTAAAGGTGATGACGGAAGCGATCTCGGAATCCGACAATTGCTTCCAAGACGGCATCGCCGATGGATACTTGCCGCTGTGCTTACCGTTCAGCAGCACGTCGATCTGTGCGGCCTTCGGACCCAGCACGACCGGCGAACCGACCAGCGGGGCGAACGCGCCAGGGATGCCCTGGCCGCTGGCCTGGTGGCAGGCCACGCAGTTGGACGCAAAGACTTTTTCGCCTTTCGTCTTGAGCTCGTCGATGGTCCAGACCTTGTTCGGGTCGTCGGACAGCGCGGCCATGCGTTTCTTCTCACCGTTGACCCACGCGGTGTAGTCATCGGCCGAGACCACCTTCACGACGATCGGCATGAAGGCGTGGTCCTTGCCGCACAGCTCGACGCAGCTGCCGCGGTAGGTGCCGATCTGCTCGGCCTTGAACCACGTGTCGCGCACGAAGCCGGGGATGGCGTCCTGCTTGACGGCGAAGGCGGGAATGGTCCACGAGTGGATCACGTCGTTGGCGGTCAGCACGAGGCGGACCTTCTTGCCGACCGGGACGACGAGGGGATTGTCGACCTCGAGCAGGTAGTTTTCGGTGCGCTTCTCGGTCGGCGCGATGCCCGGTTCGCCCACCTGGGTGCGCGGCGTGGCCAGGTTCGACAGGAACGAGACGCCTTCGCCCTCGCCCTTCAGGTAGTCGTAACCCCACTTCCACTGCATGCCGGTGACCTTGACCGTGAGATCGGCGTTCGACGTATCCTTCATCTGCACGACGGCGTGCGTGGCCGGCAGGGCCATGCCGATGACGATCAGGAACGGTATGATGGTCCAGGCGATTTCGACCGTCGTGGATTCGTGGAAGGTGGCCGGTTTGTGGCCGAGGGATTTGCGGTGCTTGAACACCGAGTAGAACATGACGCCGAAGACGGCGAGGAAGATGATCAGGCAGACGATCATCATCCAGTTGTGCAGGCTGTAGATATAGGCTGCGATGCCCGTGACGGGCTGCTGCAGGTTCAGCTGAAGCGCTTCCGGACGTCCGGTCACGACGGGCCCGGGCTCCGCGAATACCGGGATGCTGGCCACCGCTAACGCGAGACCGGGCATCAACGCTTTGAATCGTTTTGCATATGTCATGTTGTCCCCAACCACCTTTAGAAGAGAAATTTCTTGAACGGAAGCGACCCTCCTATGGGTGACCATGGAGGAGGCCACGGAAGACAACTTCCGTTCCGAAATCCTTTTTAAACTAAACGCAACCACTTCCCGTCGCGCCGGCGGACGCTTCGGGACTCGACACCGCCCGGCCGGGAACCGTCTGGCTCCCTGGATGGACGATGACTTCTAACCTTGCTTGCGGGGGACACCGGATACGCTGTCCGATCTCCCCGGGTGATGCTCCAACCTTCGACCTTACGCTTTTGTGCTTAAATTTTTAGCGCTTTTTTGATCCAGTCGAAAAAAGTGTCTTTGATTATACTGAAACAGGTAATTTTTATTCAAGGAAAATTACCGCGATCGTATACACGCTGCATGCGGGCGCCGGGAACGCGGTACGCCGGTCCGCCGATGCTCAGCGCGGCTTGGGCGGCTGGAACCGGATGATCGCCTCGCCGGCGGCCGTCGTTTTCGGCGCGGGCCGGAATGCGTGGCCGTAGATGACCTCGAACGTCAGTCCGAGCTTGCCGTCCGCGCGGCGCCCCGCCTCCAGCGCGTCGCGCATGCGCCGCCACGCCGCCCGGCCGACGAGCCCGCGGTGGCGCGTGGCCAGCGGATTGCCGCCGAACGCGCGCACGTCGGCGAGCAGCTTGTCGGCCGTGTCGTACGTGACCGTGATCTGCTCCATGTCCATGACGGGCGTCGTGAACCCTGCTTCCACGAGCTGGTCGCCGAAGTCGTGCATGTCGACGAACGGCAGCGTGTGCGGGGTCTCGTCCATCGCGGCGAACGCGGCGCGCAATTCACGGAAGGTGTCCGGACCGAAGTTCGAGAACATCAGCAACCCATCCACGCGCAGCACGCGGCGCCATTCGGCGAACACGCGGTCGGGCTGGGGATGCCAGTGCAATGCCAGGTTCGACCACACGAGGTCGAGCGAGTTCGGCCCGAACGGCAGGTTGCCGAAGTCGCCGCAAACGAGATCGATGCCGGCCTTGGCCGGGAGCAAACGGCTGAGCAGGGAGCGCGGCGCCTGCCCGGCCCCGGCGGCCGCCAGCATGGCCGGCACGGCATCCAGGCCCAGCACTTGCGCGGCCGGATAGCGCTTTTGCAGTTCGGCGATGTCGACGCCCGTGCCGCAGCCGGCGTCCAGCACCTGGCGCGGCGCCGTCTTGACGAGCGTGAGGCGGTCGAACATGCGACGGGCGATCTCGCGCCGCAGGAAATCGGAGGGAGCGACCCGGACGGGGTCGGCGAACAGCTGGCGCACGCGGACCGGATCGATCGGGGCGCTCATCTTGGAGGGGGCTTGGGGCGAAACCATTGTCGACTGCGGGTGAATGGGATAATGGCGGCAGTGTACATGATGGGTAGAAATCACGATGACGACCCGTTATTCATCCCTGCGACATTGGCCACGAGCATTGCTGCGCGTGCTGATGCCGTCCGTCTGCGCCTTGTGCGGGGGCGGCTGCGACGACGTCGTGTGCGCGGCGTGCCGGGACGCGTATGCGCAGCCGCGCACGGTGCGCTGCGGGCAATGCGGGAATCCGCTACCAATGGATCGACCAGTAGAAATCCCGTCGCCTCCGCGCAGGCGGGGGCCCGAGGTCGTGCAGCCGCGTACGCATGCTGTAGACATATCGTCGCCCCCGCGCAGGCGGGGGCCCAAGTTTGTGCCGCCAGGTACGCATGCAGGATTGAGTCCCCGCCTGCGCGGCGGCGACGTTGGTGAGGCTGCGACCTTGATCTGCGGCTCTTGCCTCCGCGACCCGCCCGCCTTCGACGCCACCGTCGCGGCCGTCGATTACGCGATTCCGCTCGACCAGCTCGTCCTTCAATTAAAATTCGGCGCCCGCCTCGCGCTCGCGCCGTGGTTCGCGCGCCGGATCCGCGACGCCGTGCTGGCCAGGCCAGGCCTGCCGCTGCCCGACCTGCTGTGCCCGGTGCCGCTGGGGCCGGGCCGGCTGGTCGAGCGCGGCTTCAACCAGGCACTGGAGATCGCGCGGCCACTGGCGGCCGCGCTCGGGGTAGCATGTCATCCGGCGCTGGCGCTGCGCACGCTCGACACGCCGGCGCAGTCGGGCGTGGCCCCGAGCGTGCGGGCGAAGAATGTGCGCGACGCGTTCGCGGTGGCCGATCCGGACCTCGTCGAGGGCCGCCACGTCGGCCTCGTCGACGACGTCATGACGAGCGGCCACACGCTGGGCGAACTGGCCGCCACGTTCAAGCGCTGCGGCGCGGCGCGCGTGACGAATTTCGTGTTCGCGCGCACGCCGCCCCATTAGGTACCACCGGATTTCCGCCCGTGCGGGCTGCATGGCCGCACGCAGGCAATGACGATTTTGAGGAGAATGTCTTGTTTCACGTCGTATTGGTCGAACCCGAGATCCCACCCAACACGGGCAACATCATCCGCCTGTGCGCGAACACGGGCGCGCAGCTGCACCTGATCGAGCCGCTCGGCTTTCCGCTGGACGACGCCAAGATGCGCCGCGCCGGCCTCGACTACCACGATTACGCCACGATGAAGGTGCACAAGAACTGGGACGCCTTCCTGGCGGACGCCCAGCCCGATTCGACCCGGATGTTCGCCATGACAACGCACGGCTCGTCGCCGTTCGCGGATTGCGCGTTCCGTCCGGGCGACGTCTTCGTGTTCGGCGCGGAATCGCGCGGCCTCGACCCGGCGCTGCGCGCATCGTTCGCGCCGGCCCAGCGCATCCGCTTGCCGATGATGCCGGGCAACCGCAGCCTGAACCTGTCGAACACGGTGGCCGTCGTCGTCTACGAGGCGTGGCGCCAGAACGGGTTCGCGGGCGGGGCTTGATGCCGGGAGGTCAGCCGAACTGGCGGATCTTCGCGACGAGCTTGGTCGTCGAGCGGTCGTGCGCGAAATCGATCGCGACGGCCTTGCCGCCATAGGCAAGCACCGCCTTGCCTTCCGGGATGGCGCTCATGACGTAGTCGCCGCCCTTGGCGTAGATGTCGGGACGGGCTTCCTCGACCACTTCCAGCGCCGTGTCCTCGTCGAATTCCACGACGAGGCTGACGGATTCCAGCGCGGCCAGCACGGCCATGCGGTCGGCCAGCGTGTTGAGCGGGCGGTCGTCGCCCTTCCCCAGGCGCTTCACGGAGGCGTCCGTGTTGACCGCGACGACCAGCGACGCGCCCAGCGCGCGGGCCTGCGCCAGATATGTGACGTGGCCGCGGTGCAGGATGTCGAACACGCCGTTCGTCAGCACGACGGGCTTCGGCAGGTCGGCGATGCGTTGCGGCAGGGTGGCGCGGGTGCAGAGTTTTTGTTCGAAGGTAGACATGGCGTGCATTCTACCCCGCGGCCGGCGGTTCCTCTTCCGGCTCGTCCATCAGCATCGACAGCTCGGCCGGTTTGGCGGCGGCGCCGCCCTCGCCCGGCGCCTTGCGCTCGCCGGACAGCTTGATCTGCAGGCGCAGGCCGTTCGCGGAATCGGCGTTGCGGATCGCTTCGTCGTAGCTGATGAAGCCCTTGTTGTAGAGCTCGAACAACGCCTGGTCGAACGTGCACATGCCCAGTTCGCGCGACTTGTGCATGATCTCCTTGATGCTCTGGAAATTGCCTTTTAAGATCATCTCGCCGATCGTCGGCGTGTTCAGCAGGATTTCGATCGCGGCCTTGCGGCCCTTGCCGTCTTCCGTGCGGACCAGGCGCTGCGACACGATCGCGCGCAGGTTCGACGACAGGTCCATCAGCAACTGGTTGCGGCGTTCTTCCGGGAAGAAGTTGATGATGCGGTCCATCGTCTGGTTGGCATTGTTCGCGTGCAGCGTGCCGAGGCATAGGTGGCCCGTTTCGGCGAACGCGATCGCGTGCTCCATCGTTTCCGTGTCGCGGATCTCACCGATCAAGATCACGTCCGGCGCCTGGCGCAGCGTGTTCTTCAACGCGTTGTGCCAGGACAGCGTGTCGACGCCGACCTCGCGGTGCGTGATGAGGCAGCTCTTGTTCTTGTGGACGTATTCGACGGGGTCCTCGACCGTGATGATGTGGCCGGCCGAATTGCTGTTGCGGTAATCGATCATCGCCGCCAGCGTCGTCGACTTGCCAGACCCCGTGCCGCCGACGACGAGGACCAGGCCCCGCTTGGTCATGACGACGTCCTTCAGCACCTCGGGCAGGTCGAGTTTCTCGAAGTTCGGGATTTCCGACGCGATCGTGCGCACCACCATGCTCACGCTCTGCTGCTGCACGAATACGTTGACGCGGAAACGGCACACGCCGGGCAGGGAAATGGCGAAATTGCACTCCATCTCGGCCTCGAACTCGGTCCGTTGGCGCTCGTTCATCAGCGCCAAGGCGAGCGCACGCGTGACGTCGCCCGTCAGGCGCTGGTTGCTCAGGGGTTTCATCGCGCCCTGGTGCTTCATGCTGGGCGGGAAATCGGCCGAGATGAACAGGTCGGAGCCGCCCTGGTGGTGCATCACCGTGAGCAGCTTGTGCATATAGGCCTGGGCTTCCGCCGGGCCGAAGGTCGAAGACATGGATGCCTCTTTATTAACGCCAGGCAACATCGCCAGCCCGGCCATTATATCCATGGCTTTACCGGTAAAATAGTGCCAGACTGCCTAAAACCTGGGCAAACGTGTCTTCTAGAACACGGCTGGTAAGAAAGAACCCATGACACTGACCGAACTGAAGTACATCGTCGCCGTCGCGCGCGCCCGCCATTTCGGGCATGCGGCCGAAGCCTGTTTCGTTGCCCAGCCGACGCTGTCCGTCGCCATCAAGAAACTCGAGGACGAACTCGGCGTGACCCTGTTCGAACGGGGCGGCTCGGAAGTCTCCGTGACGCCGCTGGGCGCGCAGATCGTGGCGCAGGCCGAGCGCGTGCTCGAGCAGACGGCCGCCATCAAGGAATTGGCCAAGCAGAACAAGGACCCGCTGTCCGGCCCGCTGCGCCTGGGCGTGATCTACACGGTCGGCCCCTACCTGCTGCCGCCGCTCGTGAAAAACCTGATCGAGCACGTGCCGCAGATGCCGCTCGTGCTGCAAGAGAATTTCACGGTAAAACTGCTCGACCTGCTGCGCCAGGGCGAGCTGGACGCCGCCATCATGGCCCTGCCGCTGCCGGAACACGGCATGGCCGTGCAGCCGCTGTACGACGAACCGTTCGTCGTCGCCATGCCGAAGCACCATCCGTGGGCCACGCGCGCGGACATCTCGGCCGAAGACCTCAAGAGCGAGACGATGCTGCTGCTGGGCACCGGCCACTGCTTCCGCGACCAGGTGCTGGAAGTCTGCCCCGAGATGGCGCGCTTCTCGTCGGCGCCGGGCAACGGCATGCAGCGCACGTTCGAAGGCTCGTCGCTGGAAACGATCCGCCACATGGTCGCGAGCGGCATCGGCCTGACCGTGCTGCCGCGCGCCTCCGTGCCGGACATGAAGGACCCGCACGGCATGCTGACCTTCGTCCCGTTCCAGGACCCGGCGCCGTCGCGCCGCGTCGTGATCGTGTGGCGCAAGAGTTTTACGCGCCGCGCCGCCATCGATGCCGTCGTGAAAGCCGTCGCCGACTGCGGGCTGCCCGGTGTCGAGATGGTCACGCTCCAGGCCGCAGCCTGACGCGCACCGGTGCGACCGGCGCCACCGCGGCCGGCAATGGGGATGCGCCGGCGGGCTGGGCCAGGCGCATGCCGAAGTCCCGACACGGCCCGGGATGCCCGGCATGGTGGCCGGTGAAGGCGTCGGCCAGTTCGGCGCCGCGGCGCGGCAATTCGTTCATCGACGCGCAGCGGACCGCGTCCCACGTCGTGCCGGCCTGCCGGAATTCCACGGCGCGCACGGCATAGGCGCGGCCGCCCTGTTCCACGGCCACGAGGGCGGTGTCGCCGTTGACGATGCCGAGCGCGAAGCGGCGCGTCGGCATGTTGTCGGCACCGAGATCGCCTTCGTTGAAATCCTCGCCCCGGTCGGCGATGCCGTCCGCGCCGAGCCCCACGCCCAGCAGCGCCTGGATGCCGGCCGGGAGCTCGCGCAGCGACTGCGCTTCCGTCCATTCCCCCTGCTCCGCCTGGCCGCCGGCGTCCGCGCGCGTACAACAGCCGAGTCCGATTCCGGCCAGCACCACCATGGTTACGAACCGCATACGAGGTCTCCTCAGTCGAAAGTCCGGATCGTAGAGCGCCAGCGTGCGCCATGCCTTGTGCATCGTCTACGTACCCGTTTCCACACGCGCGCCGGGTTCACGCGATCGGTGCCGTACTGCCGGGCGCGCCCCGACAGGCTACAATCCTGACCTTGCAGATATTCAATTATTCAATTCGAACGACATGAACAAGCTGGCGCTGTATTTCCGCCTGGTCCGGGCCCACAAGCCGATCGGCATCCTGCTGCTGCTGTGGCCCACGCTGTGGGCGTTGTGGATGGCGTCGGGCGGGCATCCCGATCCGCTGTATCTCGTCATCTTCATCGTCGGCACCGCGCTGATGCGATCGAGCGGCTGCGCGATCAACGATTACGCCGACCGCGAATTCGACCGCCACGTCAAGCGCACCGTCGACCGTCCGCTCACCAGCGGCCGCATCAAGGGCTGGGAAGCGCTGATGGTGGCGGCCGTGCTCGCGATCGTCTCGTTCCTGCTGATCCTGCCGCTGAACACGCTGACGAAGGAACTGTCCGTGGTGGCCGTGATCGTGGCCGGCAGCTATCCGTATTTCAAGCGCTTCTTCGCGATCCCGCAGGCCTACCTCGGCATCGCGTTCGGCTTCGGTATCCCGATGGCCTTCGCCGCCGTGCAAGGCCACGTGCCGGCCGTCGCCTGGTGGCTGCTGGCCGCGAACGTGTTCTGGTCGGTCGCGTACGACACCGAATATGCGATGGTCGACCGCGACGACGACCTGATCATCGGCATCCGCACGTCGGCCATCACGTTCGGCCGCTACGACGTCTTCGCCATCATGGTGTGCTATGCGGCGGCGCTCGGCATCGATCTCGCGTGCGGCTGGATGCTGGGCCTGCGCGGGTGGTTCGTGGCGGGCATCGCGGTGGCGGCCGCGATGGCCGTCTACCACTACACCCTGATCCGCGGGCGCGACCGCATGCAATGCTTCGCCGCGTTCAACCAAAACAACTGGTTGGGTGCGGCCGTGTTCGCTGGCGTCGCGCTAGACTATGCATTAGGATAATATTGTCCGTAACATAATCGATAACGAGAGGTTCACCCATGATGGAAAAAATCCCGACCCAGACCGGCGCCCGCGACCAGCTGCTGTCCGACCTGAAGACCGTCATCCAGGACGCGGAAGCCTGGCTGCGCCACAGCGGCCACCTGACCGGCGAAGAGTTCAAGGTCGCCAAGGCCAAGTTCGAGCGCACCCTCGTCAAGGCCAAGGACGACATCATCCGCCTGGAAGAAGCCGCGGTCGAAAAAGCCAAGGTCGCCGCCAAGGCCACCGACGAATACGTCAAGGAAAACCCGTGGAAGGCGGTCGGCCTCGGCACCGCGGTCGGTGTCGTGATCGGCATGCTGATCGCCCGTAAATAATGACGTTCTTCGCGACGGCCGGCCGGATCGGGGCGACACTCGTCGCCATGGCCGGCACGCGCCTGGAACTGGCCGCCATCGAATTCCAGGAAGACGCACGCCGCCTGCTGGGCCACCTCGCGTGGACCTTGCTGGCCGTGTTCCTGGCCGCCGGCGCCCTGCTGCTGGCCGCGCTGTTCGTCATCGCCGTCTTCTGGGACACCTACCGCCTGCAAGCCGTCGGCGGCATGGCCGTCCTGTTCGGCGCGCTGGCCGCCATCATCGTGCTGAAGGTGCGCGCCAGCATGAACGCGGAGGCGCCGCTGCTGTCCGCCACCCTGGCCGAGCTGCGCAACGACATCGATTACCTGCGCCACGGGGCAGCCCAGCACGCGGCGCACCCTGCGGGAGCGACCGATGAATAAGACCCACCTCACCGCGCGCCGCGCCGCGCTGATCGAGCAATGCGCCGGACAGCGCGTGGGCCTGGCCTACGAGCTGGACGCGCTGCGCCCGTCGAAAGCGCTGGCCGGCAATCCGCTGGCCGGCTACGTCGCCGCCAACCGCAAGCTCGTGCTGGGTGCGGCCGGCGCCGTGCTGGGACTCGTCCTCATGCGCCGCAAGCGCCTGGCCGGCGTCGCCACGTCGGCGCTGTCGGTGTGGAAGATGGCGCGCGGCGCGCTGGGTGTCGTGGCGCAGCTGCGGCGCTGATGGGGATGACGTTCGTGTTGCGCATCCTGTCTGCGCCGTTGTTCGTTCTGGCCGTCCTGTCGGCCGGTTGTTCGCGCACGTCTCCGGACACGCCGGCGCGCAATGCCGCCGCGCCTGGGAAGATTTCGGAACGGCAGGCGCTGGACCTGCTCGTCGCGCAGTTGAAGGCGCATCGGGTCAAGGATCTCGACTGCCTGACGTTCATGAACGAGAGCGATACCCCGGCCAACGCCACGGCAGACCGATGGGAATTCGCCGCCCATGAAATCCACGACCAGCGCTGCGGCGGCGATCCGGACGTCTCGCCGGTGCGCGACCGCTACCAGGTCAATGCGTCGGGAAAGGTCCTCGTCTACAACGCCGCGGAAGGCGAGTACGCGCAATTCTGAACGGACGCGCGCGGGATCTCGTCCAGCGCCGCGTACACGCGCTTGCCCAGCCGCTTCGCCGTCGCCACCATCAGGTCCGCGCCCGCCGACGCGCCGCCGATGCGCAGCACCGCGTCGCAGCGTTCCAGCAAACGCTGCGCGTGCGGGTGGAACACGGCGTCGAATATGGCGTCGCCCGCTTGCTTCGAACCGGCCAGGCGCACCATCGGCAGCGCCAGCCATTCGCCCAGCACGGGCAGGTGCCCGGCCTCGTACAGCGGCATCACGCACGCCCCCATCGCCGCCACGTTCTGCGCGATGCGCGCCGGATCGTCGTCCGTGCCGGACCGGTATGGCCCCGCGATCAGGATCATCATCCCGCGCGGCGCGAACAGGTGCAGCTGCGCGTACTGCAGCAGCATGATCGTCTTGCCGTCGACGATGCCCGTGCCGATCATGGCCAGCGCCGCGTCGACGTCGAGCTCCAGCACGTCCAGCCGCTCGCCCTCTTCCGCCACGCCGCCGCCCGGCCCGATGCGGTCGCGCGCCTCGTACTCGGCCACGAAGAAGTGCAGGCGCTCCGTCACGCTGCCGGGGCTCATGAACGCATCCCACAGGCGGCGCACGGTGCCGACGCGGTAACCCGTTTCCTCTTCGACCTCGGCGCGGATGCGCGCTTCCGGACTCGCGCCGTCGAGCAGGCCGGCCGCCGCCTCGACGAGAAAGCCGTCGTGCCCGTTCACATGGGCCGGCAGGCGGAACTGCCGCGTCAGCACGACGGTACGGCGCGCGCGGTTGACCAGCAAGAGCGTCGCACCATTGCCGCGGTCATACGTTTCGCGGGTCTGCACGTCCCAGCCGCCGTCCTGCGTGCGCAGCGCGAACGTCGTCTTTTTCAGCACGCCCCAGTCGTCCGACAGCAGCTCGACCTGCCTGATTTCCACATGATCCTGCACGATATTCTCCGAATATTGAAGTTCGTGTAAACTATCGTGCAATATCACGCAACGTCAAGCACGACGAAAGGGACGCATGCTGACGAGCCAGCGAAAACAGTATCTGATGGACGCCTTGCGGCGCGACGGCCGGATCGTCGCCACGACGATGAGCGCGGCGTTGAACGTGTCGGAAGACACGATCCGGCGCGACCTGCGCGAACTGGCAAAGGAAGGCCTGCTGCAGCGCGTGCACGGCGGCGCCCTGCCCGCGAGTCCGGCGCTGGCCGATTTCGCCACGCGCCACGGCATCGCCACGGCCGACAAGGCCGCCATCGGCCGCGCGGCCGCCGCGCTGGTGCAGCCGGGCCAGGTCGTGTTCGTCGACGGCGGCACCACGTGCGCCCAGCTCGTGCGCGCGCTGCCGCGCCACCTGCGCGCGACCGTCGTCACGCACAGCCCGTCGATCGCGATGGCGTTGATGGACCATCCGGACATCGAGGTCATCATGCTCGGCGGCCGCCTGTTCCGGCATTCGGCCGTGGGCGTGGGCGCGGCGACGCTGGAAGCCATCGCGCAGATCCGCGCCGACACCTATTTCATGGGCGTGACCAGCGTACATCCGGACAGCGGGCTGTCGACCGGGGATTACGAGGAAGCCTGCATCAAGCGCGCGCTGTGCCACGCGGCGGCCGAAACGATCGTACTGGCCTCGTCGGAGAAACTGGCGACGGCGTCGCCGTATCGCATCGTCGGGCTTTCCGAGATCAGCGGGATCGTGGTGCCGGCGGGGACGGACGAGGCGTTGCTGCGACCTTATCGCGAGCTGGGTATTGCGCTGCATGTGCCGCCACAGCCGGGGCAAAAGGATGCCACACAATGATGACAATTTACGGTACGTCGGCCGACGTGCAGGATGGACGAGCAATGAAACTATTTGCGTGCGCAGTTGTCGCAACCTGTTTATCGACCCATGCATCGGCATGCCCGATGACGGACGCGCTGGTCGAACGCTACGGCATTTCCTATTCCGGTTTCACGGTCGAGATCCCGGACGCGCAAGCGCCGGATGCGGCCGCCGGAGAATCCCTGGTCCGGATCGCGATTCCGGATACCAGCCATGTCATCGACGGCTTTCATCATTCGGTGCTGCTGGATACCGTCAGGAAGAAAGCGTGGATTCTGCGCACCGGCGGCTTTGTCGGCGTTTATAAATGGTACGGTCCGGTCGACGTGACCACGACGTCGCTCGACAACTGCAAGCTCGAACACGTCGCTACGTTGGTACGGACCGAAAAGAAAAGTCGGTAGCGGGCGGCTGTGACGATTCGCGGGTTTTCCGGATCGCCAATTTGCCATGCTGGGTCAATCGCTGGAGTCGGCCGGAAGACAAACGAGCCAGGCGTGAGAAAGCGCGCCTTTTTTGACCGCATGACTCTGCTAAGCTTGGCCGTTACCGGGCGGTCGCGTGGTCTCAACCTGGCGAAGAGCAGCGCTGAACTGAAGCGTGGACGCGTCGCCGCTGGGCTGAGCTTGCCCAGCATGGATCACGGACATCCCGACGACGCAAACAACCTGGGACTTGATTGATGAAGCACCTGTTTCTGGTTTTCGCTTTCCTCTTTTGGTCCCTGACGGTTGCTCGTGCCGCAGAGACATCGCATCCGACGATGGCTGACATGGCAACCTGGAAGCAAAGCCTCATCGCACAGTACGAAAAGGCGATCTACCTCGACGAGAAGTCTCAACCCATTACCGAACACGAGTTCTTCACGCGGGTTGTCAACGAAAAGCGCGGCCACGCCATTACCACTGTTCGTGGCAGTCCCAAGTTGATCACACTGCGTTTGCTGTCCGATGCGGAACTCGGTTGGACGCCAATCCAGAATTAACATGAAATATTAATGTTCAGAAGCGCTCCTGCCGTGCGTCCATTCACAACCAAGATTGCCATGGAAATGCGACTTACGTTCCCCGTCACAGACTAAGACATGGACAAACAACTTTTCCTCATCTGCTTTCTCACGTTCGTCATCCACCTGATCGGCACACTCGCCTACTCGGTACGGATTGCCGGCGTACGGACGAAGCGGATCGCGGTGTCGTTGGCGCTATTCAGCATTCTTATGCTCGTGTCCCGAACCTCGAATTCGTTTCTTGGTCCATTCCTGGCAAAGCGCGTCGAGACCAACCTGCACGCTCTCGCAACCGGCACGCTGCTGGGCGATTTTCGCTGGTTGATGGTGTCGGCAAGCCTGGCGACGGTCGCGGGTGCGCTGCTGATTCCCACGTTCCAGCGGGTGTTCTGCCGCGCCGTGCTGCATTTCCAGGTCAATCGCTCGATTCCCAAGCTGATCCTTCACAGTTTCTTTAAAGGCGGTCTTTCTTACGTCCGGGACGTCGCTACCGTGCCTGCCGCGCGAAACGTCACCGAGATCCGGTCGGGGCATGGCGTTTCACGCCGGATCACGCTGTTGAATGTCGGCGCTACGGCGCTCTGGACGGTCGGCGTGTTTGCCTCGCTTTATGCAGGCGTCCTCGATCCATCGGTTCGGGTCACCTCGAGCACGCTCTCGTCGATCGTCAACGGCGGCGCCACCATCATGATGGCGATGTTCATCGACCCGCACATGTCCGGGATGACCGACGATGTCGTCGAAGGAAAGGTGACGGAAGGGCAGTTCCGGAAGGCCGTCGTCTGGCTGGTGGGAAGCCGATTGGCTGGCACGGTGGCGGCGCAAGCACTGCTCGTGCCGGCGGCGATCCTGATTGCCTCGGTGGCCCGCGTCATATGAAGCCCTTTTGTGGTCCGCCACCAAAGGCATGCGCCAACGACGGGCAAGACCGACGGCAAGGCAGCCACGTTACGTGCCGTTGACCACGCATTGCATTGGAAAGTGGACCAACAGGATGAGGAAGAAAGCTGGATTCCAGAGCAGGCGTGCACCCATCGAAAGGATGAAGAATGTTTCGTAATATTTGCATCATGGCAGCCGGACTCTTGCTGTCCGGCTGCGCCCACCACAAAGCGGCCGAACGCGCCGACTATTGGCGTTCGGAGACGGCCAGCCATCTGCCGGCGGGCACGTCGCTCGACGTTGCCGAGAAGTTCTTTACCGACCGAGGCCTTCAGCTCGTCTGCTGCGTGAACAACGGGACGGGATTCAAACGCTACGCGGTAGAACACGATGTGGCGCAATCCGTTATCACGCACTATGACGTCGCCGTTCTCGTCGACACGACGCCGGAAAAACGCGTGTCGAAGGTGACCGTCGAGCAATGGGGCGTCGGGCTTTGACGTCGACGCGCCGCGCCATCGACTGCCGGGAAGACTCAGCCGTTCAGTGTCGGCAGCTCAGCTGCAGCGTCTCGTTCTCGCGCGCGATCACCCTGACCGCCTCGCTGTCGCCGCAGCGATAGACGATCCTCAGCCGCTTGGGCTGGCCATGCGCCGGATCGCCGCACAGCTGGTTACCGGCCAGGACGTTGCCGTGGTTGCGCTCGATTTCAGCACGCACCGCCCGGCGCGCATCGCACGCCGCGCCGTGCGCGCCATATTCCGCGTCCTCGATGAACACGCGGGGCCAGCCGCGATGCGGACCGCGGTCGCCGCGCGCATCGCGCAGGCCGGCCGCGTAACCGTCGTCGTAGCCACGGCGATATTCGGCGCTCTGCGCGAACGCGGACGCCGACGCGGCGGTCAGCGCGAGGATGGCGGCGATGCGCATGACAGGTATGTTGATGTTCATTGTTCTCTCCTGATCGGATAATGACGGATGCTATCGCGCCGGCCCGGCGCGGTCTGTACGCATGGCCACAGTGTGTCAGGTCAGGGAGGGAAAAGCTGTCGGTGCCGCTGTAAGAGACGTTTCAGTCTGTAAGGCCCAGCAGGCGCCGCAACTGCGCGCGCTGGTAGGCCCCGAAGCCGTCGCTGAACAGGCAGCGGATCAGCGGATCGTCGACCACGTCGGCCTCCGCCAGTTCGCGTTCGGTGCCGGCATCGAATACGGCATCGTTGATCCGCATGTACATCGACGTCAGCGACTCGCCCAGCGCCAGCGCCGCGTACAGCTTCGCGGCGGGGATGTCGGTGGTCCAGCCCGGCGGACCGCCCGCGTCCTCAAGCGGCGTCGCGTGGGCGCCGCCCAGGCGGTAGCGGAAGCGCGTGACCTCGCCCGCGTGATCGTAGATCGACAACTGCCAGGTGCGGGGACTGTCGAAATACTCGCCGGCGGCGTCAAGGTCGGCATATTTTTGCGGCAGGCCGGTGCGGCAGTAGTCCAGCACGCGCGTCCATTGCGCTGCCGTCAGTGCCGGGAAATGGCGGGCGACGTCGCTCGTCGGCGGCGCGTCCACATTGCCTTCGTAGACGTAGTCGACGTCCTGATCGCCGACAGGGATGACCCAGTCCAGCGGCGGCGCCGGATGCAACCCATCCGCATCGAGCCGCATCGACACGCCGGGATCCATGCGCACCACCCGCGCCCGCGGCAGCGCGGCCCCGACCTCCTGCGCGAACCGGGCATACGAGATCGGGAAGAAGGCGCGGTTGTACCACGACCACGGTTCGAGCGCGAACTGACAGGAACTCGGCACGACATAGCGCGGCGCCAACGCGCGCAGCTGGTCCAGCGCGTCCTCCGGCAGCTCGGGCGGCGCGGGCGCATGGCGTCTTGGTGCCAGCACCTCGAGCTCGCGCATGGTCTGGAATGGCCACAGCACGAGGTCCCACGGTTTCTCGCCGACGAGGCGCGCGAGCGTCGCATCGTCGATCCAGGAATCGACCACGTTCAGCACATTCAGTCCGGCGGCCCGTATCTGGAACATCGAGTCCACGTCGGCGTCCATCGCTTCGCGCGGCACGACCTGGAACGGGCCGACGTCCACCGGCGCGTCCAGGCGCAGCGCGTGCACGCTGGTGAAACCCAGCTGGCGCACCATGTCGAACAATTCGTCGAACAGGCAGTAGATGTACAGCGGCGTCGCGCGGTCCAGCAGGTCCAGGCTCTCGAGCGAGCAGTGGTCGTCGTGGAAGTGCGAGATGAACACGGCATCGAAGCGCTGGCGCCGGATCAGGTCGACGTCGAACCGCGCGTCCGGAAACGCGTGGCAGTTGCGGCTGAACGGGTTTTCGAAGATCGTGTCGAAGGCGATGCGCACGCCGCCGCATTCGAACACATAGCCCGCGTGCAGGATCCTCGATACCGTCAGCGCGGCCATTCAGTCCAGCCGCTTGAGCCGCTGCCCCAGGATGCCCCAGCGGCAATCGGCGCCGTCCAGCCGGGCGCACAACGCCCAGCCGGTGCCGATCTTCTCGACCGTGACGGCGGTTTCGATTTCCTTGGCGAGCTTTTCGGCCCACACGCTCGCGGCACCGCGGCCCTTGAAGAGCTCCTTGCCGTCGTAGATGACGGTGGCGTCGAATACGGACATGGCGAATATGGTCATGACTACCTCTGGTTGATGCGCGGACCGCTATCCTACCATTCCGGCCCGATCAGCCCTGCGGCGCCATCCAGACGAGGTTCCACAAATGGCCGTCGAGGTCCTCGAAGCCCTGGTCGTACATGAAGCCGTTGTCTTCGGGCGGATGCGGGATGCGCGCGCCGGCGGCGGTGGCCCTGGCGATCAGGCTGTCCACTTCGTCCCGGCTCTCGCAGCTCAGGCAGATGATCACCTCGTTGGCTTCCTTCGCCCGCACGGCTGGCCGGTTGGTGAAGGAGCTGAAGAAGGCTTCGGTCATCAGCATGACGCGGACCGTGTCGTCCACGACGTCCATGAACGCCGCGTTCTCGTTGCTGAAGCGCGGGTTGAAGCCGAAGCCCAGCGCGGCAAAGAACACCCTGGATTTGTCCAGGTCCTTGACCGGCAGGTTGAAGATGATCTGCTTGTTCATGATGTCCTCGTGTGGAAAGTGGTTGGATGACGGGTCCTGCCTCCTGACGACGAACGGCGGCGCGCGAAATCGACACGCCTGCGAAAAAAAATCCAGGAATGGTATGCTTCCCCCATGACTACCGATTCCGACATTGAACTGTCCGGCCCATTCCAGGCCCGGGACAGCCAGGGCCGTACCCTCGACGTCAAGGCGATCCGCATTTTCGACGAGGGCTACGGGATCATCGACGTGTACGTGGAATTCAAGGCCCGGCTCGAACCCGGCGCGTACAAGGATACCGTGCTGGTACGCCAGATCATCGACCGCCTGCGCGCCGTCGGGTACAAGGGGCCGGACTTCGGCCACAGCGACCCGGGCCTGCAGGAGAGCCGCCTCATCGTGCTCGAGGCGCCCGAGGAATTCGCCCCGTTCGCCAAGAGCCGCGGCTGGAAGAACCTGGCCGAGGACTTCGACGACTGAGCCGCCGTATCACGCCATAACACATCCACGCGCGATTTAAAAATATCATGGCCGGGCATGCAAACTGCTCGGCTATCATTTTATGGCGACCTTCCGTTAACGTTACCACAAACGATGGAGACCACGCCATGCCCACCCGATTTCCCCTCCTGCTGCTGGCCGCTGCGTTGAGCGCCTGCGGCGGCACCGCGCAGGACGACACCGCCGCGACCACGCAGTCATCGATGTCCGGTGGCGGCCACCTGGAAGCCGCGGCCGCCGACGAATACGACACGCTGCGCGCCAAATGGAGCCTGCAGCTCACGGGCGGCAGCGCCGTCAACACGGCGGATCCGGACGTCGCCGCCCAGATCGCGACCATCACGAGCACCGCCCAGGGCTATTGGGACACGCTCCAGACAGGCAGCGGCCGCACCTGCCTGTGGAGCGACCTCGCCACCTGGACCAGGTCGACCACGATCACGCAAACCTACAGTCGGCTGCTGGCGATGGCGCTGGCGTATTCGACGACCGGCTCTTCGTTGCAGGGGAACGCGGCGCTGGGTACGGCGATCCTCTCCGCGCTGGATTGGATGAACGCGCACCACTACGGCAGCGGCATCACGAAATACGACAACTGGTGGGACTGGGAGATCGGCTCGCCGCAGGCGCTGAACGACATCACGGTGCTGATGTACGGCCAGCTCTCCGCCACGCAGATCGCCAACCACCTCGCCGCCGTCGACTACTACGTGCCCGATCCGACCAAACGCACCGGCACGACGCTCGTCGAGACGGGCGCCAACCGCCTGGACAAGGCATCCGTCGTCGCGCTGCGCGGCGTGATCGGCAAGTCGGCCACGAAGATCGCGCAGGGCCGCGACGCCATCAGCCAGGCGCTCCTGTACGTGACGAGCGGCGACGGCTTCTATGCGGACGGCTCGTTCATCCAGCACACGAACGTCGCCTACACGGGCAGCTACGGCCTGGTGCTGATGTCCGACATCGCGCGCCTGTACTACCTGCTGAACGGCTCCACGTGGGCCGTCACGGACGCCAACGCGGGCAACGTCTACGACTGGTATGCGAACGGCTACAAGCCGATGGTCTACCAGGGCGCCGTGATGGACGCCGTGCGCGGGCGCGCGATCTCGCGCCAGGCGTCGACCGACCACGACGCGGGCCGCTCGCTGACGGTGTCGCTGGCGCGGCTCGCGCAAGGCGCGCCGGCCGCGAACGCCGCCGCCATCAACGGCACGGTCAAGCACTGGATGCAGCGCGATACCACGTTCGCCAACTACTACAAGGGCCTGTCGCTGTACGACATCGCCAACCTGAAAGGCATCCTCGCCAACAGCGGCATCACGCCCGATCCCGAGCAGATCCAGACCCACGTCTTCGCCAGCATGGACCGCGCGCTGCACAGCTATGCGGGCTATTCGAGCATGGTGTCGCTGTTCTCGACGCGCATCTCGGCCTTCGAATACGGCAACGGCGAGAACATCAAGGCCTGGTGGACGGGCGCCGGCATGACCTATGTGTACAACAACGACCTGACGCAATTCTCCGGCGATTACTGGCCCACGGTGAACCAGGCGCGCCTGCCTGGCACGACGACGGACGGCTCGGGCAGCGGCACGCCGGCGAGCTTCGGCAACTATCCGAACACGTACCACTGGGCCGGCGGTTCGGAGGTCGACAACCTGCACGCGACGGCCGGCCTGCAGTTCTCGATGTCGAAAGTGACAGGGTCCACGCTGCAGGGCAGGAAGTCGTGGTTCCTGTTCGGCGACAAGATCATCGCGCTCGGCTCGGGCATCGCGAACACCGACGGCCGCACGGTCGAGACGATCGTCGAGAACCGCAAGCTGAACGCGGCCGGCAACAACGCGCTGACGGTGAACGGCCTGTCCATGCCCACGACGAGCGGCTGGTCCGCGACGACGACCAGCGTGCAGTGGGCGAACCTGGCCGGCAACGTGAGCGGCACGGACATCGGCTACTGGTTCCCCTCCCCCGTGAGTCTGTCCGGCCTGCGCGAGACCCGCAGCGGCAGCTGGCAGCAGATCAACACGGGCGGCCCCGCCACGACGGTGACGAACACCTTCCTCAGCCTCGCGCTGAACCACGGCGCGGCGCCGGCGAACGCGTCGTACGCCTACGTGATCCTGCCGAACTACACGGCGGCGCGCACGGCCGCCTTCGCGGCCAGCCCCACGGTGACGATCCTCGAGAACAGCCTTGATGCGCACGCCGCGCGCGACACGGCGGCCGGCGTCACGGGCGTCAACTTCTGGAACGACGCGACGAAGACCGTCAACGACGCCGGCGGCGCCTACCTGACGAGCAACCGCAAGGCATCCGTCGCCGTGCGCGACACCGGATCGGAACTGCACATCGGCGTCGCCGACCCGACGCAGGCCAACACCGGCACGATCAACCTCGAACTCAATCGCAGCGCGTGGCAGGTGATCGGCAAGGACCCGGCCGTGACGGTGACGCAGCTCTACCCCACCATCAAACTGACCGTGAACGTCAACGCGTCCGCCGGCCGCAGCTACGCCGTGCAGCTGGCGGAAGGAACGACCGTCGCGCTGGCGCCCAGCGCCGACACGTATGTGCAGGACGGCGCCGCGGCCGGTACCAACTTCGGCACGGCGAACACGCTCGTCGTCAAGAACGATGGCGTGGGCTATGCGCGCCAGGCGGCGCTCAAGTTCGACCTGTCCGGCATCGGCGGCACGATCGCGGGTGCGACGCTGGCACTAATGCCGACGAGCGTCGGGGCCGCGAACACGTTCAGCAACCGCGTATCGCTGCTCGCGTCGAGCGCGTGGGCGGAAACGGGACTCACGTGGAACACGATGCCGGGCGTGTCGTCCGTGCTCGGCACGTGGGTCGTCGGCGCGGCCGGACAGGCCGTCATGCTGGACGTGACGTCGGCGGCCGTCGCGGCGGCTGGCGGCGACAAGGTGCTGCCGCTGAAGGTCGATTCACCCGTGAACGTCGGCGCGAACGGCTGGGTGAACTATGGCTCGCGCGAGGCGGCGGCGGCGAATCGGCCGGTGTTGTACGTGGTCTACCACTGAACCGGTCCGACGATCGATAACGTGCGTAACCCGTCGTTCCCGCGCAGGCGGGAACCCGATTTTCCGACTCCGGATGCGAACTTGGGTTCCCGCCGCCGCGGGAACGACGGCATTACGGTGCGCGGATTTTTACGCCAGCACCAATAACCCTTGCAGCGACGAGATACGCACGGGATCCGACCACGTATCCCGCAGCGTCCCATCCGCATCGAACACGAGCAGCTGCCGCCCCTTGTGCCCATTGTCCGGACCATGTCCCTGCCAATTGGCGATGGCGATGCGGCCGTCGGCCAGCACCTGGAAGGTCGCGTAGAAGAACGGCGCGACCTCGGCGGGCACGGCGTCCCTGCCGCCGAACGTCTGGACGAGGCGCCCGTCCGCATCGAAGCGCGCCATGAACGCGCCGTAGCCGGCCGCGACGAGCGTCGAGCCGTCGGCCAGCCGCTCGGCCTTCCACGCATGCTCGAAGCCCGGCGCTGCCAGCCTGCGCCTTGGCCGCAGCGCTGCATCGGTTTCGAGGATGTGGTCGTTCGTGCACAGCAAATAGCCGTCGCCCGCGGGCCGCATCAGGCGCACGTAGTCGCCGTCGCGCCTGGCGGTCGCGATCACGCGCAGGTCGACGTCCAGCGTGAGCACGTCGATGCCGTTTTCTCCGCCATCCAGGTTCATGCCCGTGACGAGCGTCGAACCGTCGTCCAGGCGGCGCGCGGCCGTCACGCCGGACCAGCGGTCGCACACGCGGACGATGTCGCCGCTGTCGACGTCGATCTCGACAAAGCCGCGCTCGAAGCCGACGAGGACGCGGCGCGGACCGATGCGCTGCAGGTCGCGGGCGAGCGGGAAATCGGCGAGATCGCGTTGCCAGCCAAAGACCGGATCGTGCGTATCGATCAGGTGCAGGCGCTGGCGGCCTTCATCGATCGCAAGGAAACGCAGGGCGGGCGTCATGACGCCGACAGCCCGATGTTCGCGCCGCCGTCCATGTCGAACAGGTGGATGCGTGCGGGATCGGGCGCGAGCTTCACGCGCCGGCCCGGCGTCACCTGCACGTCCGGCGCCAGCCGCGCGACGATGGACTGGCTGCCGACCTGCAGGCCGACCATCGTGTCCGCGCCGAGCGCTTCGACGACGTCGACGACGGCTTCGATCCCATCGTCCGCGAGCGTCAGGTGCTCGGGCCGGATGCCGGCGGCGACAGGCTTGCCGTCGAACGCCGCCGCATGTGCCGCCAGCGCGGCCGGCAGCGCCAATGTGAAACCGTCGCCGACCAGCGTTCCGCGCGCCAGCCGGCCTTCGAGGAAGCCCATCGCGGGCGAGCCGATGAAGCTGGCGACGAAGCGGTTGGCCGGATGCTCATAGAGTTCGAGCGGACTGGCCACCTGCTGGATGTCACCATCCTTCATGACGACGATGCGGTCGCCCATCGTCATCGCCTCGACCTGGTCGTGCGTGACGTAGACGGTCGTTACCCCCAATTTGCGGTGCAGCCGCGTGATCGACGCGCGCATCTCCACGCGCAGCTTGGCGTCCAGGTTGGACAGCGGCTCGTCCATCAGGAACGCATGCGGCTTGCGCACGATGGCGCGGCCCAACGCCACGCGCTGGCGCTGGCCGCCGGACAGCTCCTTCGGCTTGCGGTCGAGCAGCGCGTCGAGGTGCAGCATGCGCGCCGCTTCGTCGACGCGCTCGGCGATCTGCCCCTTCGGCACCTTGTCGAGTTTCAGGGCGAACCCCATGTTCTCGCGCACCGTCATGTGCGGGTACAGCGCGTAGTTCTGGAAGACCATCGCGATGTCGCGTTCTTTCGGCTGCAGGTCGTTGACGACGCGCCCGCCGATCTGCAGGCTGCCGTCCGAGATCTCTTCGAGCCCCGCGATCATGCGCAGGGTCGTCGACTTGCCGCAGCCGGACGGCCCGACGAACACGACGAACTCGCCGTCGCGGATGTGCAAATTAAAATCCTTCACGGCGTGGTAGCCGTTGTCGTAGGACTTGCGTACGTTTTGCAGTTGGATGTCGGCCATGCTGGCTCCTGCTACCAGGGTTGAGTGGACGCGAGGGTCATCGCGGGATCGCTGGTGCCGTCGTAGCCGGTCTCGATGCGGCCGGCGAAGCGCCAGGCGGCGTCGCCGCTGCGCACGACGGCGTCGTACCACGGGCCGGGCAGCGCGACGCGTTCGACGGCGTGTGCCGCCAGCGCGATCGTGCGCGGTGCCGGGTCGGCGTACGCGAGCATCGTCAGCACCGCTTCGCGCGGTGCATCCGCGCCGTTGCGCAGTTCGAGCACGATGCGGTCGCCGTCGCGCATGGCACGAACAGACATAGCCGGCACGCCCATGCCGCGCAGGCCGCGATGGAATCCGTTCGGCCCGAGGATCCACAGGTCGTAGGCGCCTGCCGGCGGCACCTTGACCGGCACGGCGCTCGCGACGACGGGCGGCGCTGTCCACACGTCGGCCAGCTGCTTGCCCGCCTCCACCGTGTAGCGGCGCGGGATGCGGCCCAGGCGCAGGCGGTCATACACGTGAAACACGGCGCCGGCCGTGCCCGCGTTGGCGAAGGCGAGCGCGATGCCGTCCGGGCGCGGCTCGGCCAGCACTTCGAGGTAGTAAGGCAGCGCGCGCGACGGCCGCGTGCCCGGCTCCTGGCGCGGCGCCGCCTGCGCGGTTTCCGCTGGCACCTCGATGCCGGGCGTGGCGCGCTGGCGCATCCGCTCAGCGTCGGCCTGCGCCGTGCCGTAGACGGGGAGGCGCGGCGCCGACGCGTCGGGCGACGCGAAATCGAAGCAGCTCGTCAGGTCGCCGCAGACGGCGCGGCGCCAGGCGCTGATGTTCGGCTCCATCACGCCGAAGCGGGTTTCGAGGAAGCGCAGGATCGACGTGTGGTCGAACACCTGCGAATTCACCCAGCCGCCCTTGCTCCACGGGGACATCACGAGCATCGGCACGCGCGGCCCGAGGCCGTACAGCCGGCCGTCGCGATGGCATTCGTCGGCGCAGCCGATGGTCGACAGCCCCGCGCGCGTCCCGTCCGGTGCGAACGCGGGCGGCGCCGGCGGCGGCACGTGGTCGAAGAATGCATCGTTCTCGTCGAACATCTGCAGGAACACTGTGCCGCTCCAGACCTCGGGATCGGCGAGCAGCGCTTCCAGCACCTGCAGCGTGTAGGCGCCGCCCTGCACGGGCGTGGACGGCCCCGGATGTTCGCTGTACAGGCGCGGCGGAATGATCCAGCTGACCTGTGGCAGGCGGCCGTTCACGACGTCGTCGCGCAGGCCGTCCAGCGTGGCGTCGCGCAAGGTCGTCGACAGCCCCTTGTCCGCCAGCGCACACGGACGCGCGGCGTGCGCTGCGCGGAAGCTTCTGAACGTCTCCAGCATATTGCAGCCGTAGTTGTCCGCCATGTCGTTGTAGACCTTCCAGCTGACGCCCGCCGCTTCCAGGCGCTCCGCGTACGTGGTCCACGTGAAGCCCTGCTCCACGGGGCCGAAGCCTTCCATGTGGTTGTCGATGGCGGGACCGCCGCGGCGCCCGGACGGATCGTTCGTCCCCGTCATCATGAACAGGCGGTTCGGGTTCGTGCCGCCCTGCAGCGAGCAGTGGTAAGCGTCGCACAAGGTGAAGGCGTCGGCCAGCGCGAACTGCACGGGCAGCTCGGCGCGGGTGTAATAGGCCATCGCCGCATCCGTCTTGGCGCGCGGCCAGGCGTTCAGGCGGCCGTCGTCCCAGGCAGCCTGCGCGTCCGGCCACGTGTGCGGCAGGTCCAGCGCTGGCTGCGCGTTGCCGGCAGCGGCATCGAGACGGTACGGCATCACGATGCGGCGGCCGTTGTGCTGTTGCCAGACCGTGCGGCCGTCGCGCACGGGGATCGTCATGCGGTCGCCGAAGCCGCGCACGCCGGCCAGCGTGCCGAAGTAATGGTCGAACGAGCGGTTTTCCTGCATCAGGATGACGACGTGGCGGACGTCGGCGATGCTGCCGTTCGTTCCATCGTTGCGGCGCGCCGGCACCGCCAGCGCCTCGCGCAGCAGCGGCGGCATCGCCTCGAGGACGGCGGCGGCCGTGGCGCTCCCGAGGAAACGGCGGCGTGAAAGACTGGTCATGCTGCTCCCCTGTCCGCATGCAGCGCCGCCGTGCGGCACGCGCTGCCATGCTGTTCGAACACGATCAATTCGTTGCGGCCCTGTTTGAGCAGCGGCGCCGGCACGTACAGGCGGCGCTGCGGACCGCGCTCCCAGTAGCGGCCGAGATTGAAGCCGTTCAGCCACGCCGCCCCCTTCGTCCAGCCGGACAGGTCGAGGAAGCAGTCGCCGGGCGCCGCCACGTCGAATGCCGCGCGGTGAAAGCCGGGACGGTCCGTCGGCCGGCCGTCGTACGCACCAAACCCCAGCACGTCCAGATGACGCAACGATAACGGGATCATCTCCCAGTGATACAGCTTGTTGATGCCGAGCCTGACCCAGCCCAGCAAGCCCTTACGGTCCTGCAGGTCCGGGCCGTAGTTCACGCGGCCCTGGTTTTCGACGAGCAATTCGATGACGCAGGGGCCGCCCGGCAGCGTGACGTCGATGGCGAGGTCGCCGTCGCGTTCGAGCACGCCCGCGGGCACGCCGTCAACGAAGAGCTGGGCGCGGTCGTGCAGGCGCTCGGCCGACAGGCGCACGGTACCGCCCGGATGGCGCGTGCGGGTGCGGTACAGCGTGTAGCCATAGTCCTGGCCCAGCGCTTCCATCGAGCGCGGCGCGGCCGCTTCGATGGTCGGGCCCAGCCGCGCCGCGTTGTCCGCCAGCGACGCGTAGTCGGTGAACCGGATGGGGCCGAGGTCGAGCCGCGGCACCGGCGCCGGCGCCGGCAGGGCCAGCGGCGGCAGGTCGACGTACTTGCCGATCACGCGCCGGAACGCGTGATACTTCGGCGTCGGTTCGCCGTCCTCGCTCAGCGGCGCGTCGTAGTCGTACGAGTTCACCGTCGGCTGGTAGCGGCGCGTCTCCAGGTCGGTATTCGCACCGTTCATGAAGCCGAAGCTCGTCCCGCCGTGGAACATGTAGACGTTGACGGACGCCCCGGCCGCGAGGATCTCGTCCAGCGCGGCGGCGGCATCCCCCGCATCGCGCGTGTGGTGCGGCTCGCCCCAGTGGTCGAACCAGCCGTTCCAGAACTCCATGCACATCAGCGGCGCGTCGGGCTGGTGGCGGCGCAGCGTGGCGAACTCGCCGTCCGCGCGCGAACCGAAGTTCGCGGTCTTCCACACGCCGTCCAGCGTGCCGTGCGTGAGCATGTGGTCGGTCGCGCCGTCGGACGTGAACAGCATCGTCGCCACGCCCAGTTCCAGCATCAGGTCGCGCAGCCAGGCCAGATACGCCTGGTCGCTGCCGTAGCTGCCATACTCGTTCTCGACCTGCATCGCGATGACGGGACCGCCGCGCTGGATCTGCAGCGGCAGCAGCCGTGGCAGCAGCGCTTCGTAGAACCGGCGCACGGCCGCGAGATAGGGCGGATAACAGCAGCGCACCTCCATGTCCGGGTCGGCCAGCAGCCACGCCGGCAGGCCGCCGAATTCCCACTCGGCGCAGATGAACGGGCCCGGACGCACGATCACGTACAGGCCCAGCGCCTGCGCCGTCGCGACGAAGCGCGCGAGATCGGCCATGCCGTCGAAGTCGAATTCGCCGGGCCGTGGTTCGTGCACGTTCCACGCGACGTAGGTCTCGACCGTGTTGAGGCCCATCGCCTTGAGCTTCTTCAGCCGGTCTTCCCAGTACGCGGGCGGGATGCGGAAGTAGTGCATCGCGCCGGACAGGATCCGGAAGGGCCGCCCGTCCAGCAGGAAGCCGTTGCCCTCGATACGAAAATCACCCATGTCCCGCCTTTCAATACTTGAAGCGCGCGCCGAAGTAGTACTGGCGCCCGCTGCTGTGCAGGGCCGTCGTCGCCGCGAACGGGATGTTCGCGTCCGCGGCGTTGTAGTAGCGCAGCGTCGGATTGTTCAGGTTCAGGCCCTCGAACGTCAGCGTGACCGACTCCGTCAGCGTGTAGTTGAGCGAGGCCGCCACGGTGCCCGACGCCGCCGCATAGTTCTGCGACAGGCCGTACAGGCCGGTGCGCGCGGCGCCGCGCCACGAGTACACGAGGCGCGCGCTGAACTTGTCGTTCTCGTAGAACCCGCCCGCCGTGTACGAGTTGCGCGACGCGCCCAGCATCGGCAGGCCGCTCGCCTCTTTCGCGTCGACGTACGTGTAGTTGGCCTGGATGCCGAAGCCGCCCCACACGGGTTGCTCGTAACCGAATTCGATGCCCTTCGAGCGGCCAGTCGTCATCACCGGCGAGCTGACCACCGTGCTCACGACCTGCGGCCCGCCAAGCGATGCCGGCACCGCCGTGTTGAGCAACTGCTGCGTCGACGTGCCCGCACCGACCAGCGCGTCGAAGTCGATGTAGAACAGCTGCGCCGACAACAGGCTGCGCGGCTTGAAGTACCACTCGACGCCGAGGTTGTAGTTGTTCGCGAGGACGGGACCGAGCTTGGCGTTGCCGCCCGACGCGGTGGACACCGGAATCGCCGCCGGGTTGTAGGCGAAGCCGCTGATGCTGGCGCCGAGCGCGCTGTAGTCCGGGCGCGACATCACGCGCGCCGCCGCCGTGCGCAGCACGAGATCCTGCGTCGCGTCGTACACGAGGTTCATGCTGGGCAGCGCCTTGGTGTAGCTGGAATCCGTCGTGAGCGTGTAGAAGTTGCCGAAGCGCGAACCGGTCGTGAGCTGGCCGCCCGCCAGCACGAAGCCTGCGCAGGCGGTCGTCTGCGCGGCGCTGCCGTACGTGATGCCGTTGGTGGCAGACGGCACGCCGCACGGCAGGCCCGTGTTCGTCGTCACGCTGGTTGCCGTGCGCACGAGGCGCACGCCCGCGTTGCCGCGCCACCGTTCGCTGCTGAAGCGCGCCATCACATAGCCGGACTTCACTTTTTCCTTGACGGTGAAGACGCCTGCCACCGGCTTGTTGAAGGCGTCGTCGGCGTTCAGGTTGGCCTGCGACCAGGACACCACCGCGTCCGGCGAAATATAGGGCCCGGTGGCGCCCGTCGCCCCCAGGTTGCTGCCGAAGTCGGATGGGAACTGCGCACCGCCCCAGCCGATGACGGGCAGCGACGCGGCCGATACCTGGCCGTTCCGCGTCGCGTTCTCGGGCAGGCCGGCCTTCAGCGGGCGGGTGCCCGTGCGCGTGTGATCGGAACCGCGCACGCCCACCTTGACGCTGTTCACGAAGCCGCTCTCGAAGCTGTACTCGGCGTCGAGCTGGCCATAGTGCTCGCGGTCCTCGCTGTGCTGCAGGCTGTAGCTCTGGTCGGCGCCCGAATTGCCGGGGTTCGACGTCAGGTTCGCGGCGGCCGCGCCGTTCGGCAGCAGCACCGTCACCGGATCGTTGGGGCCGTTGTAGACATAGCCGGTCGCGGTATTCGGCAGGAACGCATAGTTCCAGTACAGGTAAGTGTCGCCCTCGGCCTTCGTACTGCCGCCGCGGCCCGTCACGCGCAGGGCATCGTTGACGCGCCATTTGAAGTCGACGTTTTCATAGCCGGTGCGCGACGCGGCGCTCGGGTTGACCTGCGATTCCAGCTGCGTGCCCGTCGTCGTGCCCGTGTTGTCGAACTGCGCGGACGTCACGGCGCCGTTCGCGACCGTCACATTGGTCGGCACCAGGCCGCCGGCGATCGAGTTCGTGGGACGCACGACGAAGCGGTTGTTGGAATAGCTGGCATCCAGCTTCGAGCGGAAGACGTCGGCGTTGATCGTGAAGTCGTTCGTCACCTTGAACTCCGCGCCGAGCAGGCCGCCGGTACGCTTGCGCTGCTGCTGGAACAGGCTCTCGATCACTTCGGAGACGAACGGCATGCCCGCGAGCGCGCCGCCGTTGGCCTTGCCCGCATTCGTCGCGGCGCCGATGCGGCCCCACGTGACCTGCTGGCTGTCGCGGCGCACATTGCGCTTCTGGTCGAACACCTGCAGCATGACGCCGGCCGTGCGGTTCGCGTTGGTCCAGTTGAGGAAGGCGGAAAGCTGCGGATTGGTCTTGCCGGCCAGGTCGGAGTACACGCCCTGCACGCCCGCTTCCGCGCTGAAGGTCTTCTTGCTGTCGAGCGGACGGCGCGTGATGATGTCGACGGCACCCGCGACGCCGCCCTCGACCTGGTCCGCTTCCGCGCTCTTGTGCACGATGACCTGGCTGACGATCTCGGACGGCAGCAGCAGGAAGCTGACGCTGCGCGCCGCGCCCGACCCACTGGAGCCGGCGCCGCCGGCCAGCTGGTCGCTCGCGTCCCAGTCGGCCGTCGCGACCGAGTGGCCGTTGATCGTCGTGAGCGACAGGCTGGGGCTCGTGCCGCGCATGCTCACGCGGTCGTTCTCGTCGTAGCCGCCCTGCCCGCCGCTGCCGGCCAGGGTGTTCACGCCGGGGAGCTTCTGCAGCGCGTCGGCCACGTTCTTGTCGGGCATCTTGCCCACGTCTTCCGCGGTCACGACCTCGCTCATCGTGTCGTTGTTGCGCTTCTTTTCCAGCGACTTCTGCTTCGAGGCGCGGATGCCCGTCACTTCGACCTGCTGCACCGCCGGGCCGTCGTGCGCCGTCTGCGCCGACGCACTTGCCGTCGCGCCGAGGATGGCGCAGGCGACGGCGATCGCCATCGGGTTCAAGGTGTGGTGCACATCGTAAGTCTTGTTATTCGTTGCCATCTCCATCTCCTGTCTCGGATTCCACGATATCACTGCTGTTCCGGGCGCGGTATATCGCGCCCGCCCTTGCCGCCATGCGGCGCTTCTTATGTCACCTTGTACGTCCTACCAGTAGCCGTTCGCGCCATGCAGCACACGCGCCAGCGCCTCCAGATAGAAGTAATCGCCCCACAAACTCGGTTCATCGATGCCCTGCCCGTGCGGCTTGCTGTACACGCCATGCAGCAGCAGCGCATTGCTGGCCGGCGCGCGCGCCGCGCAGTGCGTGGCGAGGCCGCGCAGCATGTGCAGCGCCGCGGCGCGATAACGCTCGGCGCCCGCCGCGTCTTCGGTCAGGTGATCCGCCAGTTCGAGCAGGCCGCACGCGGCGATCGCGCTGGCCGAGCTGTCCCACGGTTCGCCGCTGCCCGGGCCGAACGCGAGATCCCAGTACGCGATGCCGTTCGGCGGCAGGTGCGCGATGAAGTAATCGGCCTGGCGCATCGCGACGGCCAGCAGGCCGAGATCAGGCGCGTGCCGGTGGTTCAGCGCGAAGCCATACATGCCCCAGGCCTGGCCGCGCGCCCAGCACGAATCGTCGGCCAGGCCCTGCGCCGTGCTGCCGTACAGCGGCGCGCCCGTCTCCGGATCGAAGTGATAGGTGTGAAAGCTCGAATCGTCGGCGCGCACGAGGAAGTCGCGCGAGCGCTCCAGGTGGCGCAGCGCCGCGTCGCGGTAGCGCGCGTCGCCGCCGGCGCTGCCGGCCCAGTGCAGCAGCGGGAGGTTCATCAGGCAGTCGATGATCATGCGGCCGCGCTGGGCCGGGTCATCGAGGTCGCCCCACGCCTGGATGATGCCGGCGCGCGGCAGGTAGCGCCGCATCAGGTAGTCGGCGGCGCCCAGCGCGACGGTGCGCGCGTGCGCATCGCCGCGGATGCGCCACGCCGCGACGCACGACGGCATGTACAGGAAGCCCAGGTCGTGGTGATCGATCTGGATGCGCCGTTCCAGGCGCGCCTCGAAACTGGCCAGGTGCGCGTGCGCGGCGGTGCGGAAGGCCGATTGTCCCGACAGCTCGTGGGCGAGCCACAGCATGCCGGTCCAGAAGCCCGTGGTCCAGCCGGAATTGGCGCCGTCGGGATAGTCGAGCCAGCGGCGCGGCCGGTAGCGGCCTTGCGGCGCCGTATCGTCGGGGAAGCGCGCGCCGAATTCGGCCAACGTGCCCTCCAGTTGGGCCAGGGCCTGGTCCAGGGCGCCGCGGAACAGGTCGCGGTCGGCGGCGTTGAGTAGAAGTGTCGTCATGTTCTTTGGACTGGTATGAAAAGGAGTCGGCGCACAGAACCGTTAACGTTAACAGATCGAGCCGCGAATCGATTGGCGATAGATTGCCTCATGGTTGCTCCCGCGCCCCCTGGACCGCCTTGCTGTCGTAGCGGTCGAGCGCGCGCTGCATCGCGGCGACGACGAACGGCAGGCCCGCCTGGTCGAGCTTGCGCCGGTACGCATCGAAATGCTCCAGCGGCTCGCGTCCGGTGATGAAGCGCGTCGTCATCTCCGCGACATAGATCTTCATGTCGCTCATGATCGCGTTGAACTTGCGCGCATCGAGGCTCGCGACTTCGAGCGGCGGCAGCAGCAGCTCGGTCGACGCGTCGGACCACGTGCGCACGGCTTCCAGCTGCTCGGGCATCGAATAGAACTGGCGCAGGTAGCGCACGTCCTGCACGAGCGGACCTTGCTGCGGGCGCGCGTGGGCGAAGATCGCCTCGGCCACGGACAGCTTCGGATTCTTCATGACCAGATCCGTGTAGCGCGGCTCGCCGTTCACCATCGTGTAGCTGACGCCCTCGCGGCCGAAGCTCAGGGTCAGGCCGCCGGCTTCCGAGTAGCCATAGTCGAGGAATTTCACCGTCTCGACGACGTGGTGATCGTTCGGCGTGATGGCGGCGCCGACCCCCATGTACTCCTCGCCCGCTTCCGGCCACGTGACGTAGCGCTTGCCCGCGGGGCCCAGCGGATAAGGCGTCGCCACCAGTTTGAAGCCGGGGAAGCGCGCGCGGTTCATCGCCGTGAAGCGCGCCAGGCCGCTGCCGTTGTAGCCCGCGTATGCGCCGACGAGGCCATTCGTCATCTTGGCGTCGAACTGGCGCTCGGTCTGCGCCAGGTAGTCCGGGTCGAGCAGGCCTTCGCGATACCACTGGCGCATCGTCGCGAGAAAGTCGCGGTAGGCCGGCTGCGCGGGGCTGTAGCAGACCTTCGTGCCGCAGCGGTAGAACTCGGGCGCGAGGCCGAAGCCGCCGAGGAACACCCACAGCGGCGGCGGCAGGCCGGGCACCGTCTTTTCGCCGGGGATCGTCAGCGCGGAGAACGGGATCTCGTCGGCGCGGCCGTTGCCGTTCGGGTCGCGCGTCTTGAATGCCTTCAGCACGCGGTACCAGTCGGCGATCGTGGACGGCGGCGTCAAGCCGAGCTTATCGAGCCAGTCCTGGCGCACCTGCGGGCCCCATACGCTGCGCACCTGTGGGTCGATGCGCAGCATGGGAAAGGCGTAGATCGTGCCGTCGTCGGTGCTGATCTGGCGGTAGACCTCGGGGTGCTTGTCGAGCAGCGCCTGCAGGTTCGGCGCGTAGCGGCGGATCAGGTCATTGAGCGGGATGACGACGCCATCCTTCAAGGCCTTGCTCGATCCGCCCGGATAGCCGAACCAGTCGGCCTCGATGACGTCCGGGTAGTTGCCCGACACGAGCAGCAGGTTGAAACGCTCGCGCTCCGCGCCGAGCGGCGGATGCTGGAAATCGACCGTGATGCCGGTGCGCTCCGCCAGCACGTGGTAGGCGCTCTGTTCGCCGTACGACTTCAGCGAGACGGCCGCCTTGCCGTTGAAGTTGGCGAACCACGTCAGGTGCAGCGGTTGCTTCACGATCGGCAGCGTGATCGGCTCCGGCGCGGACCGCGCGGAATCCGTTAACGTTACCAGCACCAGCGCAAGAAGACAGGCTTTTTTCATTCCTTGATCCCTCCCGTCAAAACGCCCTTCACGAACCAGCGCTGCAGGAACGGGTACACGGCCAGCACGGGAATCGTGGCCACGACGACGGTGGCGTACTTGATCGTGTTCGACAACGCTTCTCGGCCGACGGCCTCACCCGTCATCATCGAATCCGTGCTGCCGGAGACGAGGATCTCGCGCAGCACCAGCTGGATCGGGAACAGGTCGCGGTCGGACAGATAGATCATCGAATAGAAGTAGCCGTTCCAGTGGCTGACGGCGTAGAACAGGCCGACGACGGCGATGGTCGGCATGCACAGCGGGACGTACACGCGCAGCAGGATCGTGAAGTCGCCGGCGCCGTCGATGCGCGCCGCCTCTTCGTAATCCTTGGGCACGGCGTTGAACGCGGCGCGCAGGATGATCAGGTTCCATGCGCTGACGGCGAACGGCAGGATGATGGCCCAGCGCGAATTCAGCAGGCCCAGGTCGCGCACCAGCAGGTAGTTGGGCACCAGGCCGCCGGAAAAGAACATGGTGAACACGATCAGCACCATGAACGCCTTTTCCAGCGGCAGGCGCCGGCGCGACAGGGCGTACGCGCCGCAGCAGGTCAGCACGAGGTTGAGCGCGGTGCCGCCGACGACGATCACGAGCGTGTTGAAGAAACCGCTGCGCACCATCGGGTTGTCCCACACGCGGTGGAACGCCTCCAGCGAAAAGCCGCGCGGCAGCAGCATGAAGCCGCGGTTGGCCATCAGCGCGACGGGGTCGGACAGCGACGCGATCAGCACATAATAAAACGGGTAGAACGTGATGAAGCACAGCGCCAGCAGCACGGCCGCGTTGGCGGCGTCGAAGGCGGCGGAACCCCAGCCCTGGCGCGGGCGCCAGGCGCGGACTGCGGGTTCGGGACGGGACAGGACTCGGGTCGTCATGGCATCACCAGATGCTGGTGCCGGACCAGCGCCGGCTCAGCTTATTTGCCACCACCAGCAAGACCATGGCGACGGCGGAGTTGAACAGGCCCACGGCGGCCGCATAGCTGTAGTTCGCATCGAGGATGCCGTGGCGGTATACATAGGTCGAGATCACGTCGGCCGTCTCGTACGTGGCCGGGTTGTAGAGCAGGATGATCTTTTCGAAGCCGACCGTCATCATCTGGCCCAGGCGCAGCACGAGCAAGGTCGCGATGATCGGCAGGAGGCCCGGCAAGGTGATGTGGCGCAGGCGCTGCCAGCGGTTGGCGCCGTCGACGCGCGCCGCTTCGTACAGGGTCGGGTTGATGCCCGCCAGCGCGGCCAGGTAGATGATCGAACCCCAGCCCACGCTCTGCCAGATCTCGGAACCGACGTACACCGTGCGGAACCAGTCCGGATCGTTCATCACGGCCTGCGGCGTGCCGCCGAGGCTCGCGACGATCTGGCCGACGACGCCGTCGCGCGCAAAGAAGTCCAGCAGCATGCCGCTGACGACGACGACGGAAATGAAGTGCGGCAGGTACGTGACGGTCTGGACGAACTGGCGGAACCGCGTGCTCGTGAGTTCGTTCAGCAGCAGCGCGAGGACGATCGGCGCGGGAAAACCGACGAGGACGTCGTACACGTTGATCAAGATGGTGTTCGAAATGACGCGGCCGACGAACAGGCTGTCGAAGAACTGGCGGAACCAGTCCAGGCCGACCCACGGGCTGCCGTGGATGCCGGAAGCGGGATTGAAGTCCTTGAACGCGATGACGGCGCCGGCCATCGGCACGTACTGGAACACGATGAAGTACGCGAGCACCGGCGCCAGCATCAGGTACACGCTGCGGTTGCGCGCCAGTTCGCGCGCGACGCGTTGGGAGCGGGAGCGCTTGTCCATGTCAGGCCGCTTCCCGCAACGGTGCGGCGGCGGTGGATTCGCGCACCACCAGCTCGCAGGGGAATTCGGTGCGGTGCTGCTGCCCGTCCGCGTTGTTGATGCGGCGGACCAGTTCAGCCACCGCGGCTGCGCTGATGTCCGCCAGCGGCTGGCGCAGGGTCGTCAGGCGCGGGTGCAGCAGCGACGCGGCGGGGATGTCGTCGAAGCCGACCACCGACACGTCTTGCGGAACGGCGAGGCCGAGCGAATGCGCGGCGTTGATCGCGCCGATCGCCATGTCGTCGTTGGCCGCGAAGATGGCCGTCGGCGGATCGGGAAGGCGCAGCAGCTTCCCGGCCGCCTCGAAGCCGGAGCCCTGGCCGAAGTCGCCCTGCGCGACGAGCGTGCGGTCGCTGCGGATGCCGGCCTTGCGCAGCGCCGCCTTGTAGCCGCGCTCGCGCTCCTGGCTCTGGCCCGTGTGCTGCGAACCGGCGATGAAGCCGATGCGGCGGTGGCCCAGCGCCAGCAGGTGCTCGGCCGCGGCCACGCCGCCCGCGTAGTTGGCGCCGCTCACGACGGGCAGGGTCGTATCGGTGCGGCAGTAATTGACGAGGACCGTGGGC
The DNA here is from genome assembly GCF_034420155.1 of Massilia luteola. Classification (NCBI taxonomy): domain Bacteria; kingdom Pseudomonadati; phylum Pseudomonadota; class Betaproteobacteria; order Burkholderiales; family Oxalobacteraceae; genus Massilia; species Massilia luteola. Next base: position 72,840 of record NZ_JAXOFN010000022.1, on the reverse strand, counting down.
TGGCTGCTCGCCTCGAGGAATTCGATATAGCCTTCCGACAGGCGCGGCAGCACGAACAGCAGGCCGTCGCAGTGGTTGCGGATCATCTGCTGCACGCCGCTGCGGCCGGACGCGCCGATGTCGTCGATCGAGTTGTAGATGATCAGGTCCATGCCGCATTTGCGCAGGCTGACGCTGACGGCGCCGACGATCTCGTTGATCACCGTCGACAGCAGGTCGTTGACCAGCACGCCGATCACGTTCGTGCGGCTGCCCTTCATCATGCGCGCCGACAGATTCGGCGTGTAACCCAGTTCGCGCGCGGCAGCCAGCACCTTTTCGCGCGTCTTCTCGGCCACGTAGCCTTCCCCGCTCATCGCGCGCGACACCGTCATGACCGACACGCCGGCCTTGCGCGCCACGTCGTGCGACGTGACGTGCGCGGCGCCGCCGCTGCTTTTCGTCTCCGGCATTCCCTGTTCTCCGTCGTGTTTTTCGTTCGAATAGGTTAACGTTACCAGATTCCGCCGAAAACGCAACGAACTTTTTATGCAATGTTGAAAATGCGCCGCGGCGCGGCGCATCGCGGCAGGCGCCGGGGAACGTCAGGCGTCGCGCCCCATCTCCTCGCCCAGCTCGCGCCCGCGCGCGGCCGCCGCCTTCATCGCCGCGACGATGGCCTGCTTGACGCCGGCCGCTTCCATGCTCGTGATGGCGGCGTGCGTCGTGCCGCCCTTCGACGTCACGCGCTGGCGCAGCACGTCGACGGGTTCGTCGGACTGCGCCGCCAGCTGGGCCGCGCCGGTGAACGTCGCCAGCGCCAGCGCCTTGCCCTGCTCCGCGGACAGGCCCATCTCGGCGGCGGCCTGCTCCATCGCTTCGAGGAAGTAGAAGACGTAGGCCGGACCGCTGCCCGACACCGCCGTCACCGGATCGATCAGGCTTTCCTCGTCCAGCCACACGGTCTGGCCGACGGCGCGCATGATGGTGTCGGCCGCCTGCTTTTGCGGCGCGCTGGTGCCGGCCATCGCGACCATGCCGGTGATGCCCTGCCCGATCAGCGCGGGCGTGTTCGGCATCGTGCGCACGATGGCACCGTAGCCGCCGAGCCAGCGCGACAGGTCGGCGCCGCGGATGCCGGCCGCGATCGACAGCAGCAGCGGCTTGTTCGCCAGTTGCGATTGCAAGTGCACCGTCACGTCGCGCATCTGCTGCGGCTTCACGGCCAGCACGATGACGTCGCTGGCGGCGATCGCCGCGCCGCTATCCGGCGACGTCGTCACACCATATTGTGTGCGCAGGCGCTCGAGTGCGTCGGCGTTGGGGTCGACGACGTGGATGTCCGCGGCTTGCGCGACCTTGCCGGCCAGGCCGGCGATGAGGGCGGTGGCCATGTTGCCGCCGCCGATGAAACTGATCTTCATGGTGTCCTTTGTGTTCGCGCGCGCGTTGCGCGCTTGTTCATTCGTAGTGGCGCGCACCGAAGATCGCGCTGCCGACGCGGACGATGGTGGCGCCTTCCAGCACGGCCGGTTGCAGGTCGCCCGACATGCCCATCGACAGCGTGTCGAGGTGGATGCCGGCACGGTCGATGTCGTGCGCGAGCGCGCGCAGGCGCGCGAACGGCGCGCGCTGCAGGACCGGATCGGCCTGCGCTTCCGGGATCGCCATCAGGCCGCGCAAGCGCAGGTTCGGCAACTGGACGACGGCCTTGGCGAGGTCCAGCAATTCCTCCGGCTTGGCGCCACTTTTGGTGGCTTCGCCGCTGATGTTCACTTGCAGGCAGATGTCGAGCGGGCCCAGTTCCGGCGGCCGCTGTTCGGACAGGCGCTGCGCGATTTTCAATCGCTCGACCGTGTGTACCCACTGGAAGCTGGTCGCGATGGGCCGCGTCTTGTTGCTCTGGATCGGGCCGATGAAATGCCATTCCAGCATCAGGTCAGGTCGCGCTTTTGCCACAGCGGCGATTTTGTCGACGCCTTCCTGCACATAGTTTTCGCCGAACGCGCGCTGGCCGGCGTCGATCGCTTCCAGCACGGCTTCAGGGGGAAACATCTTCGACACCGCCAGCAACCGGACCTCGGAACGGGGCCGATGCGCGGCCTCGCAGGCGGCCTGGATTGTCGCTTCGACAGCTTGCAAGTTGGCTGCGATTGTGGACATAATGGTTTTCTATAGGAAATATTTTTAAGGCTGATGCGAGCGGTAACCAATCGTCGTCCCCGCGCAGGCGGGGACCCAAGCTCGGCGGGCATGCACGCGGCAATTGGGTTCCCGCCTTCGCGGGAACGACGAACATATCTCTCTCGCGCCAAAGGATTATAAATGGACATCTCAGAGTTGCTCGCCTTCTCGGTGAAGAACAAGGCCTCGGACCTGCACCTCTCATCCGGCCTGCCGCCGATGATCCGCGTGCATGGCGACGTACGCCGCATCAACCTGCCGGCGCTGGAGCACAAGGACGTGCACGGCATGATCTATGACATCATGAACGACGGCCAGCGCAAGCAGTACGAAGAAATGCTGGAGTGCGACTTCTCGTTCGCGATCCCGGGGCTGGCGCGCTTCCGCGTCAACGCCTACAACCAGGAACGCGGCGCTGCGGCCGTGATGCGGACGATTCCGTCGAAGATCCTCACGCTGGAAGAGCTGAACGCGCCCAAGATCTTCACCGAACTCGCGATGCGGCCGCGCGGCCTCGTGCTCGTGACGGGGCCGACCGGCTCCGGCAAATCGACGACCTTGGCCGCGATGGTCAACCACCTGAACGAAAACGAATACGGCCACATCCTCACCATCGAGGACCCGATCGAATTCGTGCACGAATCGAAGAAGTGCCTGATCAACCAGCGCGAAGTCGGCCCGCACACGCTGTCCTTCAACAACGCGCTGCGCTCGGCGCTGCGCGAAGACCCGGACGCGATCCTCGTCGGCGAGCTGCGCGACCTGGAAACGATCCGCCTCGCGCTGTCCGCCGCCGAGACGGGCCACCTCGTGTTCGGCACGCTGCACACGTCGTCGGCCGCGAAGACCATCGACCGTATCGTCGACGTGTTCCCGGCCGAGGAAAAGGAGATGGTGCGCGCGATGCTGTCCGAATCGCTGCAGGCCGTGATCTCGCAGACGCTGCTGAAGACGAAGGACGGCTCCGGCCGCGTGGCCGCGCACGAGATCATGATCGGCACGCCGGCCATCCGCAACCTGATCCGCGAAGCGAAGATCGCGCAGATGTATTCCGCGATCCAGACCGGCTCCAACGTCGGCATGCAGACGCTGGACCAGAACCTGACGGACCTCGTGCGCCGCAACGTGATCTCGCCCGCGGCCGCGCGCGCCGCCGCCAAGATCCCCGAAAACTTCCCAGGATAAGCACCGAGGACCAACCATGGAACGCGACCAGGCCTCCAAATTCATGTTCGACCTGCTGCGCCTGATGGTCAGCAAGGGCGGTTCCGACCTGTTCATCACGTCCGGCTTTCCGCCGGCGATGAAGATCGACGGCCGCATGACGCCCGTGTCCAGCCAGGCGCTGACGGGGTCGCACACGGCCGACCTGGCGCGCGCCATCATGAACGACAAGCAGGCGGCCGGCTTCGAGCTGTCCAGGGAAGCCAACTTCGCCATCAGCCCGGGCGACCTGGGTCGCTTCCGCGTCTCGGCGTTCATGCAGATGGGTGCCGTGGGCATGGTGCTGCGCGTGATCACGACGACGATCCCGAAGTTCGAGGACCTCGACCTGCCGGACGTGCTCAAGGACGTGATCATGACCAAGCGCGGCCTCGTGATCATGGTCGGCGCCACGGGCTCCGGCAAATCGACGACGCTCGCGACGATGGTCGGCTACCGCAACGAGAACAGCTACGGCCACATCATCACGATCGAAGACCCGGTCGAATTCGTCCACCCGCACAAGAACTGCGTGATCACGCAGCGCGAGGTCGGCGTCGACACGGACAGCTTCGAGGCGGCGCTGAAGAACTCCCTGCGCCAGGCGCCGGACGTGATCCAGATCGGCGAGATCCGCGACCGCGAGACGATGGAACACGCGATCGCGTTCGCCGAGACCGGCCACCTGTGCCTCGCCACGCTGCACGCGAACAGCTCGAACCAGGCACTGGACCGCATCATCAACTTCTTCCCGGAAGAGCGCCGCCAGCAGCTCCTGATGGACCTGTCGCTGAACCTGAAGGGCCTGATCTCGCAGCGCCTCGTCCCGAAGAAGGAAGCGAAGGGCCGCGTGGTCGCGATGGAGATCATGCTGAATTCTCCGCTGATCTCGGACCTGATCTTCAAGGGCGAAGTCCACGAGATCAAGGAGATCATGAAGAAGTCGCGCGAGCTGGGCATGCAGACCTTCGACCAGGCACTGTTCGACCTGTACGAAGCCGACAAGATCACCTACGAAGATGCGCTGCGCAACGCGGACTCCGTGAACGACCTGCGCCTGAACATCAAGCTCAATAGCAAGCACGCGAAGAACCGCGATTTCTCGGCGGGGACGGAAGCGCTGGGGCTGGTCTAATAGCCGGCTCTCGTCATCGAAGCGTCTTCCAGAGAGACCACGCGAACGGGGCCAGCGCTCTGGCCTTTGTGCATCACGTGTTCGGCCGCCGCCGCCATCGAGGCATCGCACTCGAATGCGATCCGCTCGATGCGCAACAACAGCCGGGTCCACAGAATAATATTGAGAATCGGTCGAGACGACGCCAATCCGAACATCAACACACCAGGCACGTTCCGATAACGCTTTGTGCGCAGCGCCTGCGCCAGCAGTGTGCCGGCATCGAAACCGATCAGTCCATGTCGTCCGCACAGTGAATAGGACAGGCGGAGCAGGTGGTCACGCCGCGCGTCCGCAAGCGCCTTGGTGTTGTACAGGCGACCGTTCCAGCGCTTCCATTCTCCATTAAGAAAATCGTTGTGGGTCGGATGCAGGACGATGCCGGCCGTCGCGTAGACTTCGACGTGGCGATCCCGTACGATCTGGACCGGGTACACCTGTATGGACTCGTACGTCTCATAAATTCCTTCTTCATGTACGAACAAATCCTCTACAGGTAGCCCGGTCAGCGCCAGCTTCGCTATCCGGCCAGGCTGCAACCGGTACACCGTAAGCGGTATCTGATATGACATGATGCCGAGCCTGGCCTCGACGCAAAACTTCATGTCGTCGACCTGCACGTTTCCACTGTTTCGTATCAGGATCGATTGCTCGGCATGACCGGCTTCATCGAAGCTGCTCCGGGTATGCAGCTTGTACGCGACGCCATCGGCCAGTTCAGTCCACCGCCGTTGCCAGCGGCGTAATGCGACATGATGATCGTGCGCCTGACGAAAGATCGGCTCGACGGTCCACGCCCCCATCAAGCCCGCCAACTTGCGCCAAACCCATACCAAAGGTTTGCGTAGTGCCCAGATCGTTGTTGCGTCCATGTAGCCTCCGTCGAGCGTTTGTCATGCAGGCGTTATCGTATCGGAAGGCACCTCCGGTGCATACCGGCGCGGACCTGACGTGTCAGAGCGCCGTCCAGCGCTGCACGAGGCCGACGAGGTGCACCACCCCGTAGCCGAAACAGATCACCGAACTCCACACGACGAACGGCGTGATCGCCCCGCCATTGGCGAGAACGAGCGGCGCGAACGCGACCCCGCGCACGAGATAGACGGCGGTGATGGCCACCAGCGCCACTTTCAGGAACGGCAGAGCGCCAATGACACCGGCCCCCGCCAGCGCATACGCGGACCACGTGGACAGCACGGCGGCGATGCCCAGCGTGACGATGGCCGGATACCGCCGGCCCTGCGCCGCCGCCCGCGCGAAGCGCTCGCCCGCGCCGAAGAAGCGATACCATGCGGGGCCGCCCGCGATGATGCCCAGGTGGAGCAGCGCCGCGACGGCACTGAGCAGCGCACCGACGGCCAGGGGAATGTTCGCACTCGTCTGCATGCTGCCTTCCTTTGTCTTACACTGTTGCCTTCGATTCAACGCAAGCTTACAGGAGACTCGCATGAACGTGTTCGACTTCCAGGCCACTTCCCTCGACGGCAAACCGGTCGACCTGGCCCAGTACCGCGGCAAGGTCCTCCTCATCGTCAACACCGCCAGCAAATGCGGCTTCACGCCGCAATACCAGGGCCTCGAGACCCTGTACCGCGAGCTGCACCCGCGCGGCCTGGAAGTGCTGGGCTTCCCCTGCAACCAGTTCGGCGGCCAGGAACCGGGCAGCGAAGCGGAGATCGGCGCCTTCTGCGAAAAGAACTACGGCGTAAACTTCCCGATGTTCGCCAAGGTCGACGTCAACGGCGACGCCGCGCATCCGCTATGGAAGCACCTCAAGGGCGAAGCCCGGGGCGTGCTGGGCACGGAAGGCATCAAGTGGAACTTCACCAAATTCCTCGTCGGCCGCGACGGCACCGTCCTGCATCGCTATGCGCCGCAAACCAAGCCGGAAGACATCGCGGGCGACATCGAGAAGGCGCTGCAGCAGTAAGCCTGCGCCCTCAGAATTTCACACCGACGTTGCAGCGCAGTTCCATCGACTGCGGACCGCGCGTCCACATTTCGCTGGTGCCGCTGGCGTCGCGGTAGCGCGAATAACCCACGTCGTCCGCGCCCAGCGCATTGCCGACGGAAAGCCGCAGGTCGAGCCCCTTGCGCGGCGAGTACTGGACGTAGCCGTCCACGTCGCGGCGCGCCTGCAGCTGCGTGCCCTGCTCCTGCGACACACGCACCATGCCGCCTTCGCGGAAGGCCAGATTGATACCCCAGCTGAACGGTTCCTTCTTGTAGTCGGCGCCGAACACGGCGGAGAGCGGGATCTGCCGGTCGAGCCGATTGTCCGGCCCCGGCACGGTCGCGACCTGCGACCAGTTGCGGTTCAGGTTGAAGCGCAGGTCGAGCGGCGGCGCGCCGGCGCGCATGACCGCCTTCAGCGGAAACTTGACCTCGACGTCGAACGTGCGCACCACCGCGTTGCCGTCGTTGACCGGCTGGTACAGCCAGCGGCCGTTCGCGTCCTGCCCGAGGACCGTGCGGATGTAGTCCCGGATGCGGCGCTGCGAGCCGCCGACCGAGAACACGGCCCCCGGCGCCCAGAAGTGCTCGTAGGTGACGTCGACGCCGTTCGCCTGCTCGGGACGCAGGGCCGGGTTGCCGCTGACGTCGGCGCTGAACCGGGTGTTCGTTTCCGACTCGACGCGGCGGGCGCTCAGCTGGTTGGCGTCCGGTGCCTTGAACGTGTGCGTCAGCGCGAGGCGCAGTTGGCGGCCGCTCTTGTCGGGAAACTTGTACAACGTCTGCGCGACGGGGCTGAGCACGTGCGCGTTCGAGGTGGTATCGACCAGGCCCGTGCCGCCGCTGTCGGTGCGGATGCCTTCCCAGCGTGCCCCCAGGTACATCGACCACTGCCGCGTGACGTTCCATTCGTCCTGCGCGAAGGCGGCCGCGCGGCGCACGCGCGGATCGAACGCCTCGATGAAGTCGAGCGGCACCTGGCCCACCAGGCCGTCCACCCGGTGCGTCCTGCTGTCCTGTTCCTCGCGGCTGATTTCCCAGCCCGTCGCCAGCGCATGCCCGTCGAACAGGCTGCGCGTATACTTGCCGCTGCTGCTCGTGCCTGAAAAACGCACGCGCCCGTCGCGCAGGCGCGCGAACCGCAGCGCGTCGCCGGCCGTGGCCATCAGGCGGTCGGTGCGCACGTCGAAGTCGGCGTTCGATGCGCGCAGCTTGGCATCGAGCTTGCCGCCCCAGCGCTTGGCGACCCAGTTCAGCTCCGCCGAACCGAAGCGGCCCGACGAATCGCTGCGCCCGTGCCCGCGCAGATAGTCGGGCGCGGGCAGGCCGCCGATGCGATTGGTGTCCAGGCTCGCGTCGTCGCTCGCGGCATCCTGCGCCAGCACGTTGCCGCTCAGGTTCACCTGATCGTTGTCGGACACCTTCCAGTTCAGGCGCGGCGCGATGCCGATGATCCGGTTCGTGTTGCGGTGAGCGACGACCTCGTCGCGCAGCAGCGTGACGGTATCGTCCGGCGCCGTGAACCGGTCCAGTTCCGTGCTCGTCGCTGCGCGCAGGTTGTGCTGGGCATTCACGTTCACGTACCACGACAGGGCGCCGCGCTTGTCGGCCACCGAGGCGTTCAGGTATTGGCTCTGCTTCTCGTCCGCATGGTTGATGGTGAGCCGTGCGTCTTTCTGCGGCTTGGCCACGACCTTCTTCAGCACGATGTTGACGGTGCCCGCGATTGCCTGCATCGAGAACTCGGCCGAGGCGGCGCGAATGATCTCGATCCGCTCGATCTGGTCCGGCGGCACGGCATCCAGCGCAAAGCCCGGCGGCGGACGCTCGCCGTTCACGAGGATCTGCGTGTAGCCGTTGCCCAGCCCGCGCATGCGGATGCTGTTGCCCACCACCGTCACGCCCGGCGCGCGCTTGAGCACGTCGTACACATTGGTGTCGCCGTACTTCAGGATCTCTTCCTGCGTCATCACGGTCTTGCTGGCGGTATCGTCGCGGCGCGGATCGTAGTCGTCGCCCTTGCCCTTGACCTCGACCTTGGCGATGGGCGCCTTCTTCGCCTCGGCCGGTTTGGCGTCGATAGGTTCGGCGGCGTGGGCGGCGAAGCTGCACATCAGGGCCAGGGCCAGGGCTAGGGTCGGGGCGCAGGCGAAGCGGGTCATGAGCGTACTCGGCTTTAATGAACCCGCCATTATGGAGAGAAACGCGATGTTGTTTCTCTCGCAAAACCACGACGCGTGAAATGATCAACAAGCTGAGCGGGGTGATGGCGTGAGCGCCTGGATCGCCGGCTCGACTGTCGTTGCCTGGACGTCGGCGCGAAGCATACACTGATGCTGGAAGGGTCGGGTGCGGCAAGCAGCGCCTGTCCCCGAACCGAGCACGCAGCAGGAAGCCCGCAACGCTGTCGGTGGGAATCGGTGCATCTTCGGGTGCCGCCTTTGGATAAACTATATACAACGGTTGGCGTAGCAAGAAGCCAATGCCGACGAACGGCTACGTTACGGTGGCCAGACACAGAGGGGAAAACATGGGACAGTATCGACGCCAAACCAGTTTATTTTTTGCTCTGACGATGTGCGGCGGCGCCGTTCTCGCTCAAAGCCAAGAGCATCAGATTGCAATGGCGCAGGTCGCGGGATATCGCTACGATAACGCGGTCTATTGCAAGGCCCCTGCTGAACTATTGAGTGCCTATAAGGCAATGAGAAAGGCAAAACTACCGGCTGCGGGGGCGCAGTTCGAACCCGCATTTGAAGCTGGGCGAATGGAGGCGTCGAGCAAGCGAGAAAAGGCGATGCATGGAATCGTGCCCGTTACCGATGAGAAAATTCGTCAGTCTCTGTGCGGAAATTGGGCATTGGTAGACCGGATGCGTGCGGAGGTGGCGAAAAACCAGAGGTGATGCGTAACTGCGTCGGCTACAGTGGGCCCCGGCTCTGCAGGGCCATCGGGAACTATCTGACGCGACGATAGAGCGTTGCCAAGGCGCGGACAAAGCAGCGGTAGTACCCACTAACAATCGAAATTGAAGGATGACGTCGGGTGTTTCTGAATATCTCAAGCATTCTTGCCGCAAACGCGAGTGCTGAAGAAATGCCCAACGTTGTGCTTCACTATGCAGATTCGTTCATACAAGTCCAAAACGCATGACAAAAGTTGCACCTCGACTATGTGGAAAATAATTTCGATCTCGTTCGTTATATCCGTTAGTGCACATGCGGCTGCATGTGAGCACTACGATCTCCCGGCCACGAATTTGTCCGGCACCGTCACTATCGAAACGTTCTTTGGACCGCCGGGCTATGGAGAGTCACCTGCGACGGACTTGAAAGAGCAGCAGGCTATCCTTCACCTGACGAAACCGTTGTGTACGGTCGCCTCTCAGGACAATCCTGCGGAGCACGACCAAGCCACGGTTACGCTGGTTCCGATGGGAAAGTTTAGCCTCCAACCGTTTGCCGGAAAGCTGGTAACTGTCAGCGGTCCGCTGTTTCACGCGATTACTGGACATCATCACACTCCGGTTCTTATCGCGATCGGCGAAGCCCCGAAGGCGCTTGCCTCGACATCAATGCCGTAGTTTCTGGCAGAGCCTGCTTGAGGCCATTGTCTGCAATGAAGGCTATTTACGTATAGCGGTAGAGATGCTCAAGTGTTCCCTGTCAACACCCATCAAGACAAACTTACACTACCTCTTCAATGAGGACAGCGATTTTTGCATTGATCAGCTAACCACAACCAAAGAACAGTTGGCGTTTTCAGCACATGGGCCATATTTCTGGCCGCAATCAAAGATCGTTCGGCAGCACGGCCCTGCGTGGAACGCTTAGATCCGGAATGGGTCGATCGCGGTCTCTCGCGAACTCGTCCGCGACCTTCCATTTGATCGTCTTTAACACGAACTTTCGCGTGCAAAAAAATAGCCAAGCTTCCATCGCATACTACGCCACATTATCAGTCACTGGGCGTCGATCGCGGCGTCCAACCGGCAAAAAACTCCAGTTCGAAAACTCAAGCACGTATAGCCAACAATCCTCCCGAGCTCTCACTTATGAAGAACGTTTTTTTCTGCTGTCTAGGTGCACTGGTCTACCTTAGCAGCTACGCAGCAGACTCTGCCACATCCCCGGGGAGACGAGGCCTTGCGACTTCTCGTTAGGGCTGCGCAGATACCGGATTACGCTGAGCATGAGAAGTTTTTGGCAGCGCTTGGCTTCGGTTTTTCTAGCTTTCGTTCGCGTATTGTGAGAGAGCAGGGAGTGGAAAATCCAAAAGTCCTAGGGATGAGGCAAGACCTCGACATCAGGCCTGATCGGAAAACAACGTTGTCAGCAGCGATGAAAGATGTGGAATATTCCGGCTTCGTGCCTGAAGGAGCGAATTTTTCGCGAGTTAGTCTCTCTTTCGGTTTAAAAACGACAAGTCTTTGCATTAGCAGAGCCGGTTTCGAAAAAGCGTTTTCTCCTATCGAACATATATACGCAACGGATTTTGGCGGCGAGCACCCAGAACGGACTTTTTCGGGGAAACACATAAGACATGTTGCCGCGTTCTTTGATGGAAAGGGATGCGCGATCAAAATCTATTTTGGCCAAAGCAGTTGAAGCGGCGGTTGCCTCGCTAGCCGTCTGCCCTGGTCGGGGGCCGGCAGCCGCGGCAAACCTGGACCGAAGACAAACTCGACGGCAGACGCCATGGCGGCAAGAAGCCTGTCGTGGTTCTGACCGGTTGAATGCACAATCGACAGCGGCCGGCCGTGACGATCCGCGAGTTTTCCGGATCGTCGATCTGTTATGCTGGGTCGACCGGCCGAGTTCGGCCAGAACCAGTCGCACGATCTGATTTCAGTGGACGCAAATGAACGACATTACTTCCGTGAGACGGCGCATGTTTCGCTTTCTTGTTTCGGCGGCGATCGGGTTCGCGTGGATTTCGCCGGCCCATGCCCAACATGCAGATGGAAATGCGCTTCGCGATTCGATATCGATGCCGTCGCGAGACGTCGCCCAAGCTCCAGAGGCCTTTGCGCGTGCGGTCCGGGAAATGTCGACGTCACCGCACTATGTCCGCATTCGGGTAAATGACGGCCCCGGAAACCTGGGTTGGACCTCTTGCTTACCGGGGCAAGAGTTGAACCTTGCAATACGCAGGGAGCACAACCTGCCTGCGGATCAGGAAGGAATTGCCGAGGCAGCGCGCATCGCTATCGCGCATTCCGACCGAACGTTCACGTTCTTGAATGCTCATGCGCTTGAGATCGTTATGCCGAAGTTTTCCGAGGCCGATTTAATCAGAATTCGAACCAGACTGGCACCGCTCTCGAACGACGAGCTCCGTGCCGGGTTCAGCCTGAGTCCTTGGGGCAGGCTTCATGAGTATTTTCGGAACAGCAAAGACCGCGACGCAGCTGCATGCGTGCTGATAGAACGACATATGTCGCCTGGCATAGCCGATCTAACGGCGTCGATCTATATTGACGGTTAGCCGGTAAGCCTTTCAACCATCACTACGCGACAAGCTGGAATCCCAAAGTATTCGAACGACGACAACCGGCATGGACGAACGCTTCGGGTCACATCCGGCCGTGGTCGCAACTCCGCTGCGACCAGGCGGCTTTCCAGCGCGGCCTCTGGAGGCGCGTCCATTGATCCTGTGCCAAATCACTCAGCGCGGATAAACGAACCCGGTGCGGATATCGGTCGGCCGCAGGCGCTGGCCATCGCGCACCATCAGGCGCTGAGGCGGCTCGTCGCCGGCCAGCGCACGCCAGATGACGGGCAGCCCTTCGCCCTTGCGCAACAGCTCGTCGCTGCGTTCGAATACGTTGGGACAGCCCGTCGCCGCCAGCAACGCCTGCACGATGGTCACCTTCCACAGGTCGACACCGGCGGCATTGAACTGGCACACCAGGTAACCGGCGGTCCCGCCGTAGCTGTGCACCAGGAGGCCCGGCAGGCCGTCTTTCTCGCCATCGATCACCAGGGCCAGGGCTTGCGGATCGGCGCCGCGCACGGCGACGGCACGCCGCGCGACCGCGGCCTGCACGCGCCGCTTGATCATCGCGTGGTCGACCGGCTCGTCCTCGCGCAGGGTCCAGACGCGGGCCGCGATCTGCGACTTCGCGTTATAGGCCGCGCGCGCCAGGAACTGGCGCGACGACGTCTGCACGACCGCCGTGGCGCCGGGCTTGCTGCGTTCCTGCGGCCGCCCCTCGACCTTGTCGATGGCCGAGAGGTAAATCCAGGGATCGCCGGACAGCAGGCTCTTTTCCTTGCCCTGTTTGATGGTGATGATGAGCATATGCGGGCTTCGTTTTCAGGAGCCGAATGATACAGCAAGGCCGCCGGTTTCCGTTTGGCGCACTACGCCACGTTCAATCCCAGCGCCCGCACCAGTTCCGCCGCCTGGCGCGCGGAGATCGTGGCGCCGGCGAACTGCTTCGCGTTCGCGAGCTTCAGGCCGCCCAGGTCCGCCTCGCGCAAATCGGCCGCATCGAAGCGCGTGTCCTTGATGTGGGCGTCGCGCAGGCTGCACCCTTCTTCGAACACGGCGTCGCGGAAATCGCAGCCCGACAGGTCCGCGTCGGCGAAATCCACGCCGCGCAACGTCGCCTTGCGGAACGACATGCGGCGCAGGTCCGCGCCGACGAGCAGGCACTCCTCGAACGAGAGCCCCAACTGGCTCACTTCCTCGAAGCGCGCGCCCGTCAGCTTGCAGCCGCGGAATGCGACGGACGCCAGCTTGGCGCGGCGCCAGCCGGCGTTGTTCAGGTCACAGGCGTCGAAACGCGCGTCGACCAGGTCGGCCGATTCGAAATCCGCATGGCCGCCGCGGCAGCGCTGCCAGCGCGTGCGCGCCAGGTTCGCGGCATACAACGACGCATCGGCCAACGCGCAGCGGGTGAACACGCAATCCTGCAGGTTCAGGCGCGACAGGTCGGCGCCGGTCAGGTCGCAGTCTTCGATGACGAGCAGCGTGTCGTCGGCCAGCAGCGCTTCGATGCGCGCGCGGCCGACGGATTCGCCGTTGAGAGTGATGGTGGTTCGGGACATGGCCGGCAGCATACACGCCCGCGCGGCCATGCGCATCCCCCATTTGAAGCGGTCGCCGGTCCTTACTTGACGAACGGCCAGCCGTCCGACGTGAAGCCGAGCGTGTTGATGCCCAGCGTGGCGCGGCCGCCATTGTTGCCGTCGTAGTAGTGGTAGACGTAGGTCGGCGCGTTGTTGTTGCCGGCGTCGGTGAACACGCTGCCGCCGCCCGGGCCGACGATGTTGCCGTGGGTGCTGAGCAGGATGGTGCCGCCGCCCGCCGTCAGCGCCACGCCGCCACGGTCCACGTACGGTCCGGTCACGCTGGTGGAACGGCCCACGATGGTGCGGTAGGTGCTGCTGGTGCCGTTGCAGCAGAGGTTAATCGGCGCGAAGTAATAGTAGTAACCGTTGTAGTAGTAGATGAACGGCCCCTCCTCGCCGGCCGACGGGTTGCCGCGTTGCGCCAGCGTGTAGACGGTGGTGTTGGTCGTCGATTGCAGGCCGGTGCTCGGGTTCAGCTGCATCAGATGGGTGCCATCGCTCCACGAACCCCAGGCCATCCACCAGTTGCCGCTGGCGTCCTTGAACGGCGCCGGGTCGATGGCGTTGTCGGTGGTTGCCCAGAAGCCGGAGGCAGGCTGCGTGGTGGTGCTGGTCCATGACCTGGTGACGAAGCCCTTGTCGGTCCACGGCCCTGCCGGCGACGAGCTGGTGGCCACGCCGATCACGGCTTCCGCGCCGGTGCTGGGCAGGTAGGGAAGCGAATAGTACTGGTAATAGGTGCCGTTCGAAACCAGCATGCTGGGCGCCCAGATGTCGGTGTTGGCGCCGTTGTTCCATCCCTTCGGCGTCTGCAGTCCGCCCCAGGAACTGAAGTCCGGGCCGATCGACGGGCAGTTCGGCGCATAGCCGCCCATCTGCGCGCTCGTGCAACTGGTGTACATCGTGAAGTTGGTGCCGTCGGTCGACGTGGCCACCGTCTGGTGCGAACCGTACAGCCAGTATTTGCCGCTGGTGTCGCGCAGCATGAACGGGTCATGCACGTAGATGCCGTTGCCGGCGACGGCGCGCGGCGCCGGATAGGGGCTGACCTGCGTATTCACCAGCTGCCACTCCTGGCACGTGCAGTTGGTCAGGCCCCATTGGTCGATGGTGGCCGCGGTCGACGTACTCGCCATGTACACGTCGAGGTACTTGCCGCTGTTGACGTTCTGGATCAGGAAGTTCCCGTCGGCCGCCTGGGTGACGGTCCACAGGTGGTCGGACGTGCCGTTGTCGGACCACTGCACGATCTGCGCGCCGTCCGCGGTCGAGGCGCTGGCCACGCCCAGCACCTGGTGCGTCAGCATGTTCTCGATGTTGTACTGCCCGTTCCCCATCGGCATGAAGTGCCACAGGTGATCGGCCGTGCCGTTGTCGGTCCACTGGACCACTTTCGAACCGGCGGCCTGGCTGGCGCCGTCGACCCCCAGCACCAGGCCGCTGTTGACGTTCTTGATCTTGTACTGGACGCTCGTGTTGATGGTGATGGCGGCGTGCGCCGAAAAAACCGTGCAGGCCAGGCCGGCCAGCATGGCGAGACAGGAATATAGACGTTTCATGGATACTCCGCTGAAAATCAGTCGAGTGCCGAAGCTGTCGGGAATGTCAGCGGAGGGAGAAAGTCGGACCGGCGCGCACGCACGCCGGGCATTGCCATGGTTTCCATATGATCTCCGTTGTCGTTTTAATAGTCCCCACACTACCGGCGGGTATTTACCGCAATTGCAGTCTACTTATCGACAACGGAACGCACCAATCGTATTTATGACGTTCGTAATACTAAATTCGATATCATGCGCAGGTCAGCGGGTCTCGACGCGCGCCGACGCGTGGATCGTGCAGCCGCGGTGCACATTCTCCAGAAAGCGCAGCGCTTCTTCCAGGCGGCAGGCGGGCGGCAGCAGGCGGCCCAGCGCTTCGTCGTCGGCGACGCGGTCGACACCGTAGGCGATGGCGCGCGAGATGTCGCGCGCCTCGCGGCCGTCGCTGTTGTACAGGGCGTCGTACACGCCGACCGCTTCCCACAGCGGCACATAGCCGGGACTGACGCTGTCCTGGAAGGCGACGGACGGCGCCGCATCCTCGTCCTGGGATATCAGCCGAAACACGAAACTCACGATCCACTCCATCGATCTTCGAAACAGGGCGCCGATGCTACCACGGTGCGCCGGCTTTTTCAGGCGGCCAGCGCGCGGTCGACGAGCTCGATCCAGTGCGTCACCGGCGTCGCCGTCCCCGACTGCAGGTGCGCGATGCACCCCACGTTGGCGGACACGTATTCCTGCGCGCCCGTCGCCTCGAGATTGGCCAGCTTGCGGTCGCGCAGCGCGTGCGCGATCTGCGGATGCAGCACGGAATACGTGCCGGCCGAGCCGCAGCACAGATGGCTTTCCGCGCACAGCACGACGTCGACGCCGGCCGCGCGCAGCACGCCCTCGACCTTGCCGCGGATCTGCTGGCCGTGCTGCAAGGTGCACGGCGGGTGGAACGCGACGCGTTCATGGATGCGGCCTGCGAGCCGCGCCGCGATCTCGCCTTCGAAATCGCACATCACTTCCGACAGGTCCTTCGTCAGCGCCGCGATGCGCGCGGCCTTTGCCGCATACGCCGCATCGTGCGCGAGCAGGTGGCCGTAATCCTTCACCGTCACGCCGCAGCCGGATGCCGTCATCACGATGGCTTCCACCTGGCCGCTCTCGACATACGGCCACCACGCGTCGACGTTGCGGCGCATGTCGGCGCGCCCGCCGTCCTGGTCGTTCATGTGGAAACGCACGGCGCCGCAGCAGCCGGCACGCGGTGCGGACAGCAGCTGGATGCCCAGCGCATCGAGCACGCGCGCCGTCGCCGCGTTGACGTTCGGCGCCATCGCGGGCTGCACGCAGCCTTCCAGCACGAGCATCTTGCGGGCGTGCTCGCGCGTGGGCCGGCGGCCGGGCGGACGGGCGCTCTGCAGCTTGTCCTGCAGCGTGGCCGACAACAATGGGCGCACCATCTGCCCCGCCTTGAACGCCGGCTTGAAGAGATTCGACCGCGGCAGGAATTCCTTCAAGGTCGTGCGCTTGACCTTGTCGGCGAACGGGCGCGGCACGCGTTCGTCGACGACCTTGCGGCCGATGTCGACGAGCCGTCCGTACTGCACGCCCGACGGGCACGTGGTTTCGCAGTTGCGGCAGGTGAGGCAGCGGTCAAGGTGCAGCTGCGTCTTGCGCGTCGGCGGCTCCCCTTCCAGCACCTGCTTGATCAGGTAGATGCGGCCGCGCGGGCCATCCAGCTCGTCGCCCAGCAGCTGATAGGTCGGACACGTGGCGGTGCAGAAGCCGCAGTGCACGCAGGCGCGCAGGATCGCGTCGGCCTCATCGCCCTCGCGTGTGCCCTTGATGAAATTGGCGAGATTCGTTTGCATGGTCTATCCGTACATCCGGCCGGGGTTGAAGAGTCCGGCCGGATCGAAGCCGGCCTTCAAACGTGCGTGAATGCGTGCGACGGCGGGCGCCAGCGGCTGGAACACGCCCACGCCTTTATCGCCGCCGCGCAGCAGCGTGGCATGGCCGCCCGCCGCGCCCACGGTCGCGCGGATGCGTTCCGTCGTGGCGGCATCGCCGGGGGCGCGCAACCAGCGCTGCGCCCCGCCCCACTCGATCAGCTGCGCGCTGCCCAGCACGATGGCGCCGACGGTCGACGGCACGGACAGGCGCCACAGCGGCATGTCTCCCTCAAAAAACGCGTGGCGCTGTTCGCGCAGGCTTTCCCAGAAGCGCGCGCAATCGGGCAGCACGGCCCCGCCCAGAGAACGGATGGCCGCATCGACGGCCGCATGCGCGCCGGACAGCCGCACCGTCAGCGCGCCGTCGTGCCAGCAGCTGGCGGACACCGGCAGCGGCTGGCCGGCCCATTCGTTCAGGCGGCGGATGGCGTCGATCTCGGTCACGCCGTCGAACACGAGCGTCGCTTCGCGCGGCGCGCGCGGCAGCACTTTCACGGACACGTCCAGCAGCAGCCCGAGCGTGCCGAGCGACCCGGCCAGCAGGCGCGAGACGTCGTAGCCGGCCACGTTCTTCATCACCTGGCCGCCGAAGCGCAGCACGTCGCCCTTGCCGTCCAGGAGCGTGCAGCCGAGGACGAAGTCGCGCACGGCGCCGCTGCTCGCGCGGCGCGGTCCGGACAGGCCGGCCGCGACCGCCCCACCCAGCGTGGCGTGCGCGCCGAAATGCGGCGGCTCGAACGCGAGCATCTGGCCGCGCGCCGCCAGCGCCGCTTCGATGGCGGCCAGCGGCGTGCCGCAGCGCGCCGTGATCACGAGTTCCGTCGGCTCGTAATCGACGACGCCCGCGTACCCGCGCGTGTCGAGGACGTCGCCCTCGAGCCGCTGTCCATACCAGTCCTTGGTGCCGCCGCCGCGGATACGGAGCGGGCGCTTGTCGCGCGCGGCCGTCCGCACGCGTTCCTGAAACTGTTCGACGATATTCTGCATGATCAAAAACGCGGCAGGTGCGCGAACGGCAGCGCGCCGCCCGACACGCGCATGGCGCCCAGTTCCGCGCAGCGGTTCAACGTGGGAATGGCCTTGTTGGGATTGAGGAGCATGCGCGGATCGAAGGCGCGTTTCACCGTGAAGAACGCGGCGAGCTCCTGCGCGCCGAACTGCACGCACATCGAATCGATCTTTTCCACGCCCACGCCGTGCTCGCCCGTGATGGTGCCGCCCACTTCCACGCACAGCGCGAGGATCGCGGCGCCGAAGGCTTCGGCCCGGTCGAGTTCTCCCGGCTGGTTGGCGTCGAACAGGATCAGCGGGTGCATATTGCCGTCGCCCGCATGAAAGACGTTCGCGCAGCGCAGGCCGAACGTCGTTTCCATCTCTTCGATGCGCGCCAGCACGTGCGCGAGCTGCTTGCGCGGGATCGTGCCGTCCATGCAGTAGTAGTCGGGCGAGATGCGGCCCGCGGCCGGGAACGCATTCTTGCGGCCGGACCAGAACCGCAGGCGCTCCGCCTCGCTCTGCGACACCGTGATCGCGCTGGCGCCGGCCGCGCGCAGCACCTCGGTCATGCGCGCGATTTCTTCCGCCACTTCGGCCGCCGTGCCGTCCGCCTCGCACAGCAGGATCGCCGCGGCGTCGAGGTCGTAGCCGGCTTTCACGAACGGTTCGACCATGCGCGACGATGTGCGATCCATCATCTCCAGGCCGGCCGGGATGATGCCGGCCGCGATCACGCTCGCCACCGCGTTGCCGCCCGTCGCCACGTCGTCGAACGACGCCATGATCACCTGCGCCTGCGCCGGCTTCGGCACGAGCTTGACCGTGACTTCGGTGACGATGCCAAGCATGCCTTCGGAGCCGATGAACACGGCCAGCAGGTCGAGGCCGGGCGCATCGAGGGCGTCGCCACCGAGTTCGATGATGTCGCCTTCGATCGTGCAGACGCGCACGCGCAGCACGTTGTGCACCGTGAGGCCGTATTTCAGGCAGTGCACGCCGCCCGAGTTCTCGGCCACGTTGCCGCCGATCGTGCAGGCGATCTGCGACGATGGATCGGGCGCGTAATACAGGTTGAACGGCGCGGCCGCTTCCGAGATGGCGAGGTTGCGCACGCCCGGCTGCACGACGGCCGTGCGCGCATACGGTTCCACGCGCAGGATGCGGGAGAGGCGCGCCGTCGAGATCACGACACCGTCCGCCAGCGGCTGCGCGCCGCCCGACAGGCCCGTGCCCGCGCCGCGCGGCACGATCGGCACGTCCAGGTCGCGGCACACCTTGAGGATGGCGAGCACCTGCGCCTCGTCGTCGGGCAGGGTCACGACCATCGGCAGCTGGCGGTAGGCGGCGAGGCCGTCGCATTCGTAGGGACGGGTGTCTTCGGGATCGGCGAGGACGGCGCGCGCCGGGAGCACGGCGCGCAGCGCGGCGGCGACGGCGCGCCTGCGCTCGGGGTCGACTGGAATCGAGGGAATCATGGATCGATTGTAAGCACAATCCCCGCGATTTGGCGTATGCTCCGCCTATCTTTTTTCGTAGGCAGGATATAAGCATGGGCAATCGACTTTCGAAGATCGCGACCCGCACCGGCGACGACGGCAGCACCGGCCTGGGCGACGGCAGCCGCACCGGTAAAGACAGCGCGCGCATCGCGGCGCTGGGCGACGTCGACGAACTGAATTCCTTCGTCGGCCTGCTGCTGTGCGAGGACATGCCGGGCGACCTGCGCGAGGAACTCGTCACGGTCCAGCACGACCTGTTCGACCTGGGCGGCGAGCTGTGCATCCCGGGCTACCAGCTGATCAAGGACGAACAGGTGGCGCGCCTGGACGCGCTGCTGGAAAAGTACAACGCCGACCTGCCGGTACTGAAGGAATTCATCCTGCCGGCCGGCGCACGCGCCGCGTCGCTCACGCACGTGTGCCGCACCGTGTGTCGCCGCGCCGAGCGCAGCATCGTCGCGCTGGCGAAAACGGATACCATCAACGCGCAGCCGCGCCAGTACGTGAATCGCCTGTCGGACCTGATGTTCGTGCTGGCGCGCGTGCTGAACCGGCACGCGGGCGGCAGCGACGTGCTGTGGCAGCACGAGCGCAAGCGCACCTGACGGAGCGCGGATGACGGCAACCTTCGACGTCCGCTTCCACGCCGGCCGCGCCAACTGGCCGGCCAATCCGTTCCACTTCCAGGGCAAGGGCGAGGTCGCCGTCGAGCCGGACTTCGTGCTCGTGCGCGGCAGCAGCCACCGCTCGTTCCGCTTCCCGGTGCGCGCGGAACACCGGCTGCGCGTGGTCGACATCGTCAACGTCCACACGGACGGCGAGGACGTGCACTTCCACGTGCTGGGCGTACGCGAGAACCTGGGCGTCGGGTTCAGCGCGCCGGACGCCGCGACGGCGCAGCGGATCGCCGCCCTGCTGCCGGCGCGCCGGACGGAAGCCTTTGCCGTCGCCCACGCGGAGCGCAACGACTTCCACGACCGGATCGATTACTGGAGCCCGTCCACCCCCGTGCTGTGGACCCTGCTGGCGCTGAACATCGGCATCTACTTCCTCATGTGGCTCGTGCGCCGCAACCTGCCGGGCGGCGCGATGGGATCGATGCTGGGCTGGGGCTGGAATTCGAACTACGACGCCGTGCTGCGCTCGATCCAGCTCGTCGACTGGGGCTCGAACGTCGGCCGCCTGACCTTGAACGGGCAATGGTGGCGCCTCGTCACCTCGCTGTTCCTGCACGGGAGCATCCTGCACCTGGCGTTCAACATGATCGCGCTGTGGCAGGTCGGCCAGCTGGTCGAGCGCCTGTTCGGCAGCCTGCGCTTCACCGCCCTGTACATGATCGCCGGCGTGTGCGGCAGCGTCGCGAGCGTGATGTGGAACGCGCACGTGAACAGCGTGGGCGCGTCCGGCGCGATCTTCGGCATCGTCGGCGGCCTGTTCGCCTTCATGCGGCGCGAGAACAGCGGCGTGCCGCCCACCGTCGTGCAGGACTTGCGCGGCTCGCTGCTGCCGTTCCTGGTGTTCAACCTGGCGGCGGGCTTCCTGTATCCCCATACGGACAACGCGGCGCACATCGGCGGCCTGGCCGGCGGCTGGCTCGCCGGCCACCTGCTGGCGCGCTCGCTGCACGTGCCGGCGGAGCGGAAAACGGCATGAACGACGACTTCATCGGCATCTACGACGGCGCGCTGACGCCCGACCAGTGCGCGCACATCCTGGCGCGGTTCGAGGCCAGCGACAAGCACATGCGCGGCCGCACCGGCATGGGCGTGGACGTGGCGAAGAAGGACAGCTGGGACATCACCATCAGCCAGTACAAGGAGTGGCACGACGTCTGCAACGTGATGACGACGGCCGTGCGGCGCCACCTGGCCGATTACATGGACCGCTACCGCGCGCTGCTGCTGGGCGCCCTGGCGCCGACGGTGGCGCATCCCGCCACGGGCCGGCCGGTGGCGCTCGCGCTGGACAATTTTGACGAGTGCGGCCGCCCGCACCTCGATGGGCTGATCGAGGCCATGTACCGCTGCGGCGCGATCAACCTGCAAAAATACCTGCGCGGCAGCGGCGGCTACCACCACTGGCATTCCGAGATCTATCCGCAGAACGCCAGTTGCGACACGCTGCACCGCGTGCTGCTGTTCCAGTTCTACCTGAACGACGTGGCGGAGGGCGGCGAGACGGAATTCCTGTACCAGCGCCGCAAAGTCGAGGCGCGCCAGGGCCGCCTGATCATCGCCCCCGCCGGTTTTACGCACACGCACAAGGGGCACGTGGCGACGAGCGGCGACAAATACGTGGCCACGTCGTGGATCCTGTACCGCCGCGCCGAGGAGTTGTTCGCGTAGGCTGGGCATTCGAGGCCAGGGCCGCGAATGAAACGAGCCCAGGCGTAACGTACGCGTATCGTGAACGTCCGCATGGGCACGGGGTGCCCACCGGGCGTAATGCGTTCAGAGGTTGTTGACGACGAGGCGCGGCTCGCCGCTGCCGAAGCGTTCGCGGATCGATGCGCCGATGCCGTGCGCATCCAGGCCGACGGACGCCAGCAGCATGGCCGGATCGCCGTGGTCGATGAAGCGGTCCGGCAGGCCGAGAATCAGCAACGGCTTGACGATGCCCGCTTCCGCCAGCGCCTCCGCGACGGCGGAGCCGGCGCCGCCCATCGTGCAGCCCTCTTCCACCGTCACCAGGCAGTCGTGATCGCGCGCGAGCCGTTGCACGAGGTCGACGTCGAGCGGCTTCACGAAGCGCATGTCGGCGACGGTCGCGTTCAGGCCGTCGGCGGCGCCGAGGCTGGGCGCCACCATCGAGCCGAACGCGAGGATCGCGACGCCCTTGCCCTCGCGGCGGACGACGCCCTTGCCGATCTCGAGGACATCCAGCGCCGGATCGATGGCCGCGCCGATGCCGGCGCCGCGCGGGTAGCGCACGGCGGCCGGGCCTTCGTGGCGGTAGGCCGTCGTCAGCATCTTGCGGCATTCGTTTTCGTCCGACGGCGCCATCACGACCATGTTCGGGATGCAGCGCAGGTAGGCGATGTCGTAGTTGCCGGCGTGCGTGGCGCCGTCGGCGCCGACGAGGCCCGCGCGGTCCAGCGCGAACGTCACGTCCAGGTTCTGCAGCGCCACGTCGTGGATCAGCTGGTCGTAGCCGCGCTGCAGGAAGGTCGAGTAGATCGCGACGACCGGCTTCATGCCTTCGGTCGCGAGGCCGCCGGCGAACGTCACCGAATGCTGCTCGGCGATGCCGACGTCGAAGTAGCGGTCCGGGTATTCCTGGTTGAAGCGCACCATGCCCGAGCCTTCGCGCATCGCCGGCGTGATGCCGACCAGGCGCTTGTCGACCGACGCCATGTCGCACAGCCAGTTGCCGAACACCTCGGTGTACGTGATCTTGGAGGCCTTGGCGGGCTTGATGCCTTCGCTCGGATTGAATTTGCCGGTGCCGTGGTACAGGATCGGCTCGGCCTCGGCCAGCTTGTAGCCTTGCCCCTTCTTCGTCACGACGTGCAGGAATTGCGGACCCTTCAGGCGCTTGATGTTTTCCAGCGTCGGGATCAGCGAATCGAGATCGTGGCCGTCGATGGGGCCGATGTAGTTGAAGCCGAATTCCTCGAACATCGTGGCCGGGACGACCATGCCCTTCGCGTGCTCTTCGAGTTTCTTCGCCAGCTCCAGCATCGGCGCGGGCAGCATCGTCTTGCCGACGTTCTTGGCGGCCGCGTAGAACTGGCCCGACATCAGGCGCGCCAGGTAGCGATTGAGCGCGCCGACCGGCGGCGAGATCGACATGTCGTTGTCGTTCAGGACCACGAGCAGGTCGACGTCGTCCTCGACGCCCGCATTGTTCAGGGCCTCGAAGGCCATGCCGGCGGTCATGGAGCCGTCGCCGATGACGGCGATGGCCTTGCGTTTTTCGCCCTTGATCTTCGCAGCCGTTGCCATGCCGAGGGCCGCCGAGATCGACGTCGACGAGTGCGCCGTGCCGAACGTGTCGTACGCGCTTTCGTCGCGCTTGGGGAAGCCGGACAGGCCGTTCAGCTGGCGCAAGGTGGGCATGCGTTCGCGCCGGCCCGTGAGGATCTTGTGCGAATAGGTCTGGTGGCCGACGTCCCACACGATGCGGTCTTCCGGCGTATTGAACACGTAGTGCAGCGCGATCGTCAGCTCGACGGTGCCGAGGTTGGACGACAAATGGCCGCCCGTCTTGGAGACCGAATCGAGCAGGAACTGGCGCAGTTCGTGCGCCAGCGGCGTGAGCTGGGTGCGCGGCAGCTTGCGCAGGTCGGCCGGGTCGTTGATGGTATCTAGCAGTTTCATTTATGCCTTCCGCTGCACGATCAGGTCCGCGATCTCGCGCAGCCGCAGTGCTTGTTCTCCGAACGGCGCCAGCGCGTCGTGCGCCTCCCGCCGCAATTGTTCGGCCAGCGCCCTGGACGGCTCCAGCCCCAGAATCGACACATAGGTCGGCTTGTTGTCGGCCGCGTCCTTGCCGGCCGTCTTGCCCAGCGTGGCCGAGTCCTCGGTCGCATCGAGGACGTCGTCCACGACCTGGAACGCGAGGCCGATCGCGCGCGAATACGCGGCGAGCGCTTCCTGCTCGTGCGACGCGAGGTCGCGGCCGGCCAGGGCGCCCAGCAGCACGGACACGCGCAGCATCGCGCCCGTCTTGAGCTGGTGCATGCGCTCCAGTTGGTCGAGCGTGAGGCTGATGCCGACGCTGTCCAGGTCGATCGCCTGGCCGCCGCACATGCCGGCGGAACCTGCCGCCTCGGCCAGCAGGCGCAGCATGGTCACCGTGCGCGCCGCCGGCACGGTGGCCGTCCCGGCCAGCACCTCGAAGGCCTGGGCCTGCAGCGCGTCGCCCACGAGCAGCGCGGTCGCTTCGTCATACGCCACGTGCACGGTCGGCTTGCCGCGGCGCAGGGCGTCGTCGTCCATGCACGGCATGTCGTCGTGGACGAGCGAATAGGCGTGGATCATTTCGACGGCGCACGCAGCGCGCGCCAGCGCGTCAGGCGCCGCGCCGAACAGCGCGCCGCTCGCGTGCACGAGCAGCGGGCGCACGCGCTTGCCGCCGCCCAGCACCGTGTAGCGCATCGCTTCGTGCAGCTTCGCCGGCACCCGGCTTGGCGCCGGCAGGAAGCGGTCGAGGGCGCTTTCCGCGTCGGCCTGCACGGCCTTCACCCAGGCCTGGAACTCCTGGGCCGCGCTCATACGTCGTCCTCGCCGTCGGCGCTGAACGGCTTCAGCATCTCGCCTTCCAGCACCTTGACCTGCGATTCGACCTTTTCCAGCTGGGCCGCGCAATAGCGCACGAGCTCGGAACCGCGTGCATACGCGGCCACCGATGCTTCCAAGGGCAATTGCCCACTTTCCATTTGGGTCACGAGTTGGGCCAGTTCGGCCATCGCCTGCTCGAAGGATTCCGGCGGCTGCGCGGCCGGCGCTCCGGCGGCCGGCGCTCCGGCGCTCTCCGCGTTTGTTTTATTTGGCATAATGAGTTTGATCGATTCGGGGCGGGGCCGCACTACGCGCAACCTGTGCGCGGCGCGCCAGTCTAATCGCTTATTTTAAACAATCCTACTTCGACACGAACGGTGCGCCTGTCGCCGCCAACTTGCAAGCAAGGATACATTTTATCGCAAAGCGCTTGGGGATTCATGAAAACGATGCCGTTTAGGCAATTTTTGAACACCCACGTACCACAATCGCGAGCCGGTCCGGGACTGTAGAGCTCGTTACACGCTATAATCTCCGGTTCTGTCTCCGACATACCGTATTCCGCTCTTGATGGAGCGAGAACAACCGCCGCGAGCCGCCGCAGTGTTAGTCGAGAAGCGCAACCGTACCTCAGTGCGGTGAGCATCGCAAACCGACAATGCAGCGCGCGGCAAGCTGTTCGACGTTCCAAAATACTGTTCTCGGATTCTTTCTCTTCTTTGGCTGAAATCTGTAAAGGGGGGTTGGGATGTCCGATCTGGCTACCCACGCCAAGCTGGCGCGTTCGCTCGCCCAGCTTCCGGTAAATGTTTATTTCGACGAAGCGCTGCTGCAGCGCGAAATGCAGCAATTGTTTCTCAAGGGGCCCCGCTACGTCGGCCACGAGTTGATGGTGCCCGAGGCGGGCGATTTCGCGACCCTGAAATCGGAGAACGAGGGCCGCATGCTGGTGCGCAACGCGCAAGGCATCGAATTGCTGTCGAACGTCTGCCGCCACCGCCAGGCGCTGATGTTCAATGGCCGCGGCAACGCCAAGAACATCGTGTGTCCCCTGCACCGCTGGACCTACGACCTCAAGGGCGAACTGATCGGCGCGCCGCATTTCGCCGACACGCCTTGCCTCAACCTGTCGAGGACGCCGCTGCAGAACTGGAACGGCCTGCTGTTCGAACAGAACGGCTACGACGTGATGGACAAGCTGGGCAAGCTGTCCGTCACGAAGGACCTCGATTTCTCGGGCTATATGTTCGACCACGTCGAGGTGCACGAGTGCGACTACAACTGGAAGACCTTCATCGAGGTCTACCTGGAGGATTACCACGTCGAGCCGTTCCACCCGGGCCTGGGCAACTTCGTCAGCTGCGACGACCTGCGCTGGGAATTCGGTCCGGACTTCAGCGTCCAGACCGTGGGCGTGCATCGCGGCCTGCAGAAGTCCGGCTCGCCGGCCTATCAGAAATGGCAGGAACAGGTCCTCAAGTTCAACAACGGCCAGGCACCGAAATACGGCGCGATCTGGCTGACCCTGTATCCGAACATCATGGTCGAGTGGTATCCGAACGTGCTCGTCGTGTCGACCCTGTGGCCGCTGGGTCCGCAGAAGACGCGCAACGTGGTCGAGTTCTACTATCCGGAAGAATTCGTCCTGTTCGAGCGCGAATTCGTCGATGCCGAGCGCGCCGCCTACATGGAGACGTGCGTCGAGGACGACGAGATCGCCCTGCGCATGGACGCCGGCCGCAAGGCGCTGATGGAACGCGGCGTCACCGAGGCGGGCCCGTACCAGTCGCCGATGGAAGACGGCATGCAGCACTTCCACGAATGGTATCGCGGCAAGCTCGACAATATTCCTCCGGGGATGTGATGGTGTCCAGCTGATGGCCCCACTCTGGATGTTGGTCGCCAGCTTCCTGTTCGCCGCCATGGGCGCGTGCGTGAAGCTGGCCTCCTCGCTCTACTCGACGTCGGAAATCGTGATGTACCGGGGCCTCATCGGCGCCCTGCTGCTGCTGCCGATGATTCGCCTGCAGGGCGGTTCGTTCAAGACATCGTTCCCGAAAGAGCATCTCTGGCGCAGCGTCGTCGGCGTCGTCTCGCTGTGGCTGTGGTTCTACGCGATCGCCAAGCTGCCGCTGGCAACCGCCGTCACCCTCAATTACATGGCGCCGATCTGGCTCGCCACGTATATGTTCTTCATTGGCTGGTGGCGCGGCAAGGGCTTGCCCGAATGGCCGCTGGCGCTCGCGATCACGATGAGCTTCGTCGGCGTGACGCTCGTGCTGCGTCCCGCCGTCGCGACCCATGAGTGGATCGGCGGCGTCGTCGCCATCGCCTCGTCCGTGATCGCCGCCATGGCGTACATGCAGGTGCGCCGCCTCGGCCAGATGGGCGAGCCGGAATACCGCGTCGTGTTCTATTTTTCCGTCACGATGGGCGTCGCGGGCCTCGTCGGCTCGCTGCTGGGGAACGGCATGAGCACGTTCCGCCCGCAATCGTGGCACGGCATGGGCCTGCTGGCGGGGATCGCCGCCAGCGGCCTGATCGCCCAGATCGCCATGACGCGCGCCTACCGCATCGGCAAGGTGCTCGTCGTCGCCAACCTGCAGTACATGGGCATCATCTTTTCCAGCCTGTGGGGCATGGTGCTGTGGGGCGACGTGTTCGACTGGCACGTCTGGCTGGGCATGGGCGTGATCCTTCTCTCGGGGATCGCCGCGACGTTCTACAATACGACGCGCACGGCGCGCGGCGCCGTCGTCAAGGAACTCGACCCCATCGTCACCGAATAAAGGAGTGCCATGTCCAGCTTCACGACCCTGATCGAACCCGCCGCACTGGCAGCGCATGTCGCCGACCCGAACTGGGTCGTCGTCGACTGCCGCCACGACCTCATGAACCTCGCCGCCGGCCGTGCGGCCTATGCGGCCGGCCACATCCCGGGCGCCGTCTTCGCCGACATGGAAACGGCGCTGTCGGGCGCCAAGCGCGACGCGGCGGGAAACTTCCGCGGCCGCCATCCGCTGCCGGAGAAGGAGGCGTTCATCGAACTGCTGCGCGGCTGGGGCGTGAACGACGATACCCAGGTCGTCGCGTACGACGCGCACGGCGGCATGTACGGCGCGCGCCTGTGGTGGATGCTGCGCTGGGTCGGGCATGACGCCGTCGCCGTGCTGGATGGCGGCCTGCCCGCGTGGCAGGCGGCGGGACAACCCGTCGTCGCCGATGCGCCGGCCCCGCGCGCCCGCGGCAGCATTGCCGCCCGCCCGTCCCTCGTGACGACGGTGGACGTGGCCGCGGTCCTGCACAACGTGGAACACGGCGGCAAGACCATCGTCGACGCGCGCGCGCCGGACCGCTTCCGCGGCGAGAACGAGACGATCGACCCGGTCGGCGGCCATATCCCGGGCGCGAAGAACCGCTTCTTCAAGGACAACCTGCAGGCCGACGGCCGCTTCAAGGCGCCGGATCAGCTGAAGGCGGAGCTGGGGGTGGCGGTGGGCGATCCGAAGGACGCCATCATGCAATGCGGCTCCGGCGTGACCGCGTGCCACAACCTGCTGGCGCTGGAAGTGGCCGGGTTGCGGGGCGCGGCGCTGTATCCGGGATCGTGGAGCGAATGGACGGCGGATCCGAAGCGCGCGGTGGCGACGGGCGCCGCCTGATCATTCCGTCGCTCCTGCGTCACCCCGGCGTCCCCGCGCCACCCCGGCGTCCCCGCGTCACGCCGTCGTCCCCGCGCAGGCGGGGACCCAATTTTGAGAGCGCTGCCGCTGCGCATGAAACTTGGGCCCCTGCCTGCGCAGGGGCGACGTTCACAAGCCGCGTGCCACCGTTCGGAATCAATGGCTGAAGTCGTACGGAGCGGGCAGGAAGTCCGCCAGCGTGAACAGCACGACCGTCACCACGAGCGCCATGAGCACGTACCCGAAGCGCGACGGCTTGTCGCGCAATGCCACGACCAGTTGATTCAGCAGCCTTCCCATGCTCGCCTCCGTTCAGGTTACGGTTCAGCATAGGACGCAAGGAATCGCCCTGTCAACCGGCAGGCGCAGGGATCCCGCCGTGATCCGTATCTTAATGGCCGTGCGTCAGGAACAAGACGACGACGACACCGAGCCCGATCAACAGCACCTGCGGAATCGAATCGCGCACGGTGGCGCGGCGCTGCATCTGCGGCATCAGGTCGCTGACGGCGATGTAGATGAAGCCGGACGACGCGAACACCAGCACGTAGGGAATCAGGTTGCTGGCGCGGTCCAGCGTCGCATAACCGAGCACCCCGCCCAGCACGGCCAGCAGGCTGCATAACAGGTTGAACACGAAGGCGCGCACGCGCGAGAAACCGGCGTTCAGCAGCACGATGAAGTCGCCGATCTCCTGCGGGATCTCGTGGGCGATGATGGCCACGCCCGTGACGATGCCCAGCTGCGGATCGGCCAGGAACGCCGCCGCGATCAGGATGCCGTCGGTGAAGTTGTGCATGCCGTCGCCGATCAGGATCATCCAGCCGGCGCGTCCCGCCTGCATGGCGTCGTGGCCGTGGGCGTGGTGGTGCCCGTCGCCCTCGTGGTGGTGCGAATGGCGCAGCAGGGCCACCTTCTCCAGCAGGAAGAACGCGAGCAGTCCGCCCAGCAGGGTGGCGAACAGCGCATGCGTATCGGCCTTCGATTCGAACGCTTCCGGCAAGGCGTGCAGCAGCGAAGTCGACAGCATGATGCCGACCGACAGGCTGACCATGCGTTCGACGACTTTCGTCAGCAAGGCAAAGGAAAACACCGCGGCGGCCGTGATGCTGACCACGCCCGCCAGGCCGGTGGCCAGCAGGATGGAGATGAGAATCGGGTCGATCTTGAAGCCTCTTCTTTTTCTTGGGGCGCGCGGATGCACACGCCCTCGGGCGCAAACCGCTGATTGTAACCCGACGGGCGTGGCGCCGTCAGACGACGCCGTGTTCGCGCAGCCAGGCCAGCGCGCGGGCGAAGCCGTCGCGGGCAGCCTTCGCGTTGTAGGTCGGGCGATAGTCGGCGTTGAACGCGTGGCCGGCGTCGGGGTAGACGACGATCGCGGAATCGCTGGTTCCCTGGCCCAGGGCGGCCGTCATCTTCTCGACCGTGGCGAGCGGGATGCCGGTGTCCTTCGCGCCGTACAGGCCGAGCACGGGCACGGTGAGCGCCGGCGCGACGTCGATGGGGTGATGCGGCTGGCCGGGAGGATTCGGCGCGGCCACCAGCTTGCCGTACCACGCCACGGCCGCCTTCACGCGCGGGTTGTGCGCCGCGTACAGCCACGTCATGCGCCCGCCCCAGCAAAAGCCGTTGATGCCGAGACGGTCGACGTCGCCGCCGTTCCGGCCGGCCCACGCCACGCAGGCGTCGATGTCGCCCATCACCTGGGCGTCCGGCACCTTGCGGACGATGCGCGCCATGAGCGTCGTGATGTCGGGGATGGTGGACGGGTCGCCCTGGCGCACGAAGAGATCCGGCGCCAGCGCCAGGTAGCCCCGCTTGGCGAAGCGGCGCGCCACGTCGGCGATGTGCTCGTGCAGGCCGAAGATTTCGGAGACGACGATCACCACCGGCAGCTTGTCCTGCCCGGCCGGACGGGCGTGGTAGACGGGTACCGCCTGGCCGTCGACCGTCAGGCTGGCCAGGCCGGCGGCCAGGCCTTCGGTATCGGTGTGGATCACGGACTGGGTTGCGATGGGCCGGGCGGCTGCCGCAAAACCATCGCCGGCGCTTGCGTTGTCGTTCATTTGCATCTTTCGTTCGCGGGTGACAGGCCTGCCATGTTAGCAGCGCCATCCGCGTCACGCTTGCCCGCTGTGCGGCGCCGGCGCGCCGCACAGCGGGCGGCGCTTACGGCGCCAGCGTGAAGTCGACCTTGGTCGCGTTGGCGGTCGAGATGTCGACCGCGTCGATCGCCTTCGTCGTATAGCCCGTGCCGCTGGCCTCGACGCGGTACTTGCCGGCGCCCGGCAAGACCGTCGTCGCCGTCGCGAAGGTCAGGGGCAACGTCGCGCTGTACGCCGCATACCGGGGTGCCGCGACCGGCAGGTTGGCGATCGTGTAGGCGCCGGTCGAGACATCGGCGCCCGCATACTTGACGGTCACGGTCGGTCCCGCCGCGAACGTCTGCTTCGCCGCCACATACGCCGCCTCGGCGGCATTCGCCGGCAGGGTCACCGTGCCCGCGATCGAGCCCATCGCGCTGGCGGGCAGGTCGAGCGGCGCGCTCGCGCTGCTCAGCACCGTGCTGCCGCTGGCCGCGACCGGCACGGCGCCGACGACGCCGGTGGCATGGTCGTCGGCCGTGACGACCACGTCGTAGTTGCCGGCGGCCAGGTGCGACAGGAAGAACTCGCCCGTCGTCGCGTTCGGGACCGTGGCACCGATCTCGACGCCGTTCTGCTGCGCCGACACGGTGACGTGGCTGCCCAGCAGCGCCGTCGCGACGACGCCGGAAATCCCGACGGCCGCCGTCGGCACCACCTTCACGACAGGTTTCAGCAGGTAACGGCCCTTCCCTTGCGTGACCACCGACTTGCACGCGTCGAAGTCGAGCACCAGGTCGACCTGCTGGCCGGCCGCGACGTCGAATTCCTTCGCCAGCTTGATGCCGCTCTGGACGGCGCTCGGCGTCGTCAGCGTCTGTTCCGTCCCGCCCGTCGGCACGACCGAGTTGGCCAGGCCGCTGCCGCCGTTCGCATCCAGCACGAGGCGCAGTTGCGAGTAATGCCCGGCGGGCAGCGGCGTCTGGCCCAGCGTGTCCAGCACGCCGTTCGTCAGGTTCAGCAGGTTGATCTTCCTGGCCGGATTCAGCGTGATGTCGGTCCAGCCCGCATCCGTATCGCTCGCGCTCGCGCTGGCGTTGACGCGAATCTTGTTGACGGTCACGTTGACGGCATCGAAGCCGCAGGCCGGCGCGTCGGTCAGCGCGACGCTCAAGGTGCCGGTGGACGTCGTCGTCGGCGCCGGCGTGCCCGAACCACCGCCACCGCCGCCGCATGCGACGAGGGACGTGGCGATCAGGGCGCTGCCTGCCAGCAGTGCGGCTTGGTGGAATGTCTTGTTCATGGTGTTTGCCTTTATGGATGCCCGTCTCATCACGGACGGTCAGTCCAATCTACATTCCCATGGGAAATTTTTATGTTAGGCAGCGCACATTGAAACGTCTGCTTACAGCTGCAGCATTTTGTTGTCGTGTAAACACGACTTATCCTGTACGCATAGATATTGAACAAGTTATGTTTGACAACATAATATGGCTGCGTATCCTCCATGGCATTCCTCCAACCGCGCAAGGAACGTCATGAATACCACCACTCCTCAACGCGTCACCGTCAACGGCATGCAGGTCCACGTGGAAGAACAAGGCAGCGGCAAGCCCCTGGTCCTGCTGCACGGCGGGATCATGGCCAGCGAGGTATTCGGCCGGAACATCGCCGCGCTGGCGACGGGCCGCCGTGTGATCGCCATCCACCTGCAGGGCCACGGGCACACGCCGGACGTGGACCGCCCGCTGCGCTTCGAATCGCTGGCGGACGACGTGGCGGCCGTGATCCGCCAACTGGATCTCGGCAATGCCGACCTGCTGGGCTATTCGTTTGGCGGCGGGGTCGCGCTGCAGATGGCGATCCGCCATCCCGACGCCGTCGACCGGCTGATCGTCGTCTCGGCGGCGGCGAAGCGCGCCGGCTTTTATCCGGAAGTGCGCACCGCGTTCGACCACATGGACACGCAAGCGGCGCAGATCGGCGCCCAGGTGGCGAAGTCGCCGCTGGGCGCGCGGTATCCTGAAGTGAATTGGGAAACGGCGTTCCGCAAGATGGGCGAGCTGCAAAGCCGCGATTACGACTGGATGCCGCAGGTGGGCGCCATCGGGGCTCGGACGATGCTGGTGTTCGCGGATGCGGACGCGGTCACGCTGGAACACATCGTCGAGTTGTATCGGGCCCTCGGCGGCGGGCAGCGCGACGCGGGCCTGGACGGTTCGCTGCGCGCCACGGCGCGCCTGGCCGTCGTGCCGGGGACGACGCACTACGACCTGTTGGCGACGACGGCCGTCGCACGGCTGGCCGAGGACTTCCTCGGCGCGTAGGGTGGACGGCTGTGCCGTCCACCCTACTAGTGCGCCTCTTCCCAGTTGCTGCCCACACCCGTTTCGGCCACGAGCGGCACCTTGAGCGTGGCCACGTCGCCCATCAGTGCCGGCAGCTTCTGCTTGACGAGATCGAGCTCGTCCTGCGGCACTTCCAGCACCAGTTCATCGTGCACCTGCATCACCATGCGCGTTGCCAGGGCCTCCTTCTCGATCCAGTCCTGCACGGCGATCATCGCCAGCTTGATCAGGTCGGCGGCCGTGCCCTGCATCGGCGCATTGATCGCGGCCCGTTCGGCGCCGGCGCGGCGCGGGCCGTTCGGCGAGTTGATCTCGGGGAGCCACAGGCGGCGGCCGAACACCGTCTCGACATAGCCCCGCTCCTTGGCGAGCAGACGGGTCTCGTCCATGTAGCGCTTGACGCCCGCGAAGCGCTGGAAATAGCGCTCGATGTAGTTGCTGGCGGCGCCCCGTTCAATGCCCAGGTTCTGCGCGAGGCCGAAGGCGCTCATCCCGTAGATCAGGCCGAAGTTGATGACCTTCGCGTAGCGCCGCTGCTCGCTCCCCACCTCGTCCGGCGCCACGCCGAAGATCTCGGCGGCGGTGGCGCGGTGGATGTCCTCGCCGGCCGCGAACGCGCGCAGCATCGCCTCGTCTTCCGAGATGTGGGCCATGATGCGCAGCTCGATCTGCGAATAGTCGGCCGACACGATCACACTGCCCGGCGGCGCGACGAACGCTTCGCGGATGCGGCGGCCCTCGCCCGTGCGCACGGGGATGTTCTGCAGGTTCGGATCGTTCGACGCGAGCCGGCCCGTGATGGCGACGGCCTGCGCGTAGTTCGTGTGCACGCGGCCGGTCTTCGCGTTGACCATCTTCGGCAGCTTGTCGGTGTACGTCGACTTCAGCTTCGACAGGCCGCGGTGCTCCAGCAGGATCTTCGGCAGCGGATAGTCCTCGGCCAGCTTCTGCAGCACCTCTTCGTCGGTCGACGGCGCACCGGTCGCGGTCTTCTTGATCACCGGCAGCTGCAGCTTGCCGAAGAAGATCTCGCCGATCTGCTTGGGAGACCCGAGGTTGAACGGGCCGCCGGCCAGCTCATACGCTTGCCGCTCCAGTTCCATGATGCGCGCCGCCAGCTCGTTCGACTGCGCCGCCAGTTTGTCGGCGTCGATCAGCACGCCGTTACGCTCGATCTTCTGCAACACGACGGACGTGGGCAGTTCGATCTTGCGGTAGATATGGTTCAGGCCTTCGTCGCTTTCCACGTGGCCGATCATCGCCTGGTGCAGGCGCAGGGTGATGTCGGAATCTTCCGCCGCGTACTCGGTCGCGCGGCCGAGTTCCACCTGGTCGAAGCAGATCTGGTTCACGCCCTTGCCGCACACGTCGACGAAGGGGATCGTCGTATAGCCCAGGTGGCGCAGCGCCATCGTGTCCATGTCGTGCGGCTTGTGCGATTCGAACACGTACGATTGCAGCAGCGTGTCGTGCACGATGCCGCGCAGTTTCACGCCGTGGTTTTCGAAGATGTGGCTGTCGTACTTGAGGTTCTGCCCCAGTTTCGGCTTGCCCGGGTTTTCCAGCCATGGCTTCATGCGCGCCAGGACGTCCTCGCGGTTCAGCTGCTCGGGCACGCCGGCGTAGCGGTGCGCGAGCGGGATGTACGCGCCCTTGCCCGCTTCGACGGACAGCGAGATGCCGACCATTTCCGCCGTCATCGGGTCGAGCGACGTCGTCTCGGTGTCGACCGACGTCAGCGCCGCCCTGTCGACCAGGTCCAGCCAGCGCTCGAACGCGTCCATCGTCGTGACGGTCTCGTACTCGCCCTTGATGATCGGCATGCCCGGCTGGGTGGCGCCCGTGCCTTCCGGCGAATTGAGGGCGGGTGCCGGCGCGCCGGGCGCGCCGTACTTGGCCGCGTTGCCGGGGCCGATCTCGCGCAGCATGGTCTTGAAGCCATAGCGCTGGAAGAAGTCGCGCAGCGCCTCCTTGTCCTCGGGGCGGCCGACGAGGGTTTCCTCGATCGACACGATGTGGCCCACGAGGTCGCAATCCGTCTTCACGGTGATCAGTTCGCGGCCTTTCGGCAGCCAGTCGAGGGCGGCGCGCAGGTTCTCGCCGACGGCGCCCGTGATGCTGTGGGCGTTTTCGATCACGCCGTCCAGCGAACCGTGCAGGGCCAGCCACTTCACGGCCGTCTTGGGACCGCACTTGGTGACGCCGGGGACGTTGTCGACAGTGTCGCCGATCAGGGTCAGGTAGTCGATGATGCGGTTCGGGGCCACGCCGAATTTCGCCAGCACGCCCGCCTCGTCGAGCTTCTCGTTGCTCATCGTGTTGATCAGCATGACCTTGTCGTTCACGAGCTGGGCGAGATCCTTGTCGCCCGTCGAGACGACGGTGCTCAGACCACGCGCCGTCGCCTGCGCCGCGAGGGTGCCGATGACGTCGTCCGCTTCGACGCCCTCCACCATCAGGATCGGCCACCCCATGTGGCGCACGACTTCGTGGATCGGCTCGATCTGTTTGGCCAGGTCTTCCGGCATCGACGCGCGCGTGGCCTTGTACTCCGGATACAGGTCGTCGCGGAACGTCTTGCCCTTGGCGTCGAACACGCAGGCGATGTACGCGGCCGGGAAGTCCGCACGCAGGCGGCGCAGCATGTTGACCATGCCATGCATCGCGCCGGTCGGGTAGCCGTCCGGGCTGCGCAGGTCGGGCAGCGCGTGGAACGCACGATAGAGATAACTGGAACCGTCGACGAGAAGCAGGGTATTGTCCATAGGGCAGAATCGAGAGTGGGCCGCGGCGGCACGGCAAAACGTGCGCCATTATCGCAGAAACAGGGTAGAAAAAAGATAAGCCGGCAGTACCGCCGGCGATGCCATCCAGATGGGGACGAAGCCACACTTTTCACAGGGAAGTGGCGCCGTTTGTTACAATGGACTAAACGACAAAGGTGACCATCATGCCGCGTACCTCTTCCAGCCTCGCCATTTTCGCGCTGTTCCTGGCCACCCAGGCCGGATCGGCCGCGGCCCAGCAGTCGGCGCCGCAGCCGACGCCCAGCCCGGCGCCGCCGAAGCTCGAGCGCATCGAACCGGGGAGCGACGTGCCCGCGACCAGTATTCCGCCGAAACGCGGCACCCAGATCAAGGAAACCCGCGACGGCGGCCAGGTCACCGAAGTCGAAGTCACCACGCCCGGTGGCAGCCATTACTACATGAAACCGAACACCCAGCCCGGCAACGCGCAGACGAATTCGATCCGCGCGCCGCAGTGGAAGGTGGGTGAGTTCGACCTGTCGGGCAAGCGGAAAGCCACGAGCGAATCCGGCACCAATGCCCCGACGACGGCCGACGCGCCGCCGCCTCCTCCCATGCCGGCTACCGCCGCGCCTGAGAAGAAGTAAGCCGTCAACAGGACCGGCCACCCCGCGTGGCCGCTACAGCGACTTTTCTTTCCTATACAATGGCAGTCTTCACCCCGGTCACGCTGGATGACCTCTCCCAGTGGATCAAGCAGTTTCCTCTTGGTAAAGCCGTCGCGCTCAAGGGTATCGCGAGCGGTATCGAAAACAGTAATTTCTTCCTGACGACGGAACGCGGCGAGTACGTCCTCACCGTCTTCGAAAACCTCGACTTCGAGCAACTGCCCTTCTACGTGCAGCTGATGCGCCACCTGGCCGAGCGCGGCATCCCCGTGCCCGCGCCCGTGGCGAACGAAGCCGGCGAGCTGGTGGTAGCGCTGCACGGCAAGCCTGCCGCCATCGTCAGCAAGCTCGACGGCAGCTCGCAGATGGACCCGCAGCCGGTCCATTGTGCCGAAGTGGGCGCGATACTGGCGCGGATGCACCTGGCCGGACGCGACTTCCCGCTGCACCAGCCGAATCTGCGCGGGCTGGACTGGTGGGTCGAGACGGTGCCCAAGGTCCTGCCCTGGCTAGCCGCGGACACGGCCGCGCTGCTGCAATCGGAACTGGCATTCCAGCGCGACTTCGCGGCCGGCACCACGTATGCGCAACTGGAACGCGGTCCCGTCCACGCCGACCTGTTCCGCAACAACGTGATGTTCGTCGGCGAACGCTTGAGTGGCTGCTTCGATTTCTACTTTGCCGGCTGGGACACCTGGCTGTTCGACCTCGCCGTCACCGTCAACGACTGGTGCATCGACCAGGACAGCGGCCGCCTCGACGCGGCGCGCGTCCTGGCCATGACGCGCGCCTACCACGCCGTCCGTCCGTTCACGGCGGCCGACCAGGCGGCGTGGCAGCCGATGCTGAGGGCGGCGGCGCTGCGCTTCTGGCTGTCGCGCCTGTACGACTTCTACCGTCCGCGCGAGGCCGAAATGCTGACCCCGCACGATCCCACCCACTTCGAAAGAGTCCTGCGCGAGCGTATCGCGACAGGCGCCCCCGACCTCACAGCATGAACGATTTACCCGCACGTACCGGATGGGAGTGGCTGAAGCAAGGCATCGGCCTGTTCCGCAAACAGCCCGCAGCCCTGACGACGCTCCTCTTCGCCAACATCCTGTTCAGCATCGGCCTGTCGGCCGTGCCGTTCCTGGGTTCGGTGCTTGCGGTCGTGCTGATTCCGTCGTTCTCGATGGCCTTCATGCAGGCCTGCCTGATGATCGAGAACGGCGACCGGGTGACCCCGGCCGTGCTGCTGACAGGCTTCCGCCAGCCGGCGCTGGCCGCGCTGTGCAAGCTCGGGCTCGTCTACCTGGGCGTGTCGCTGCTGATGATGGTGATCACGCGCCTGGCGATCCCGCCCGAGGTCCTCATGCAGATGATGCCCCGGCCCGACGCCAAGACCCCGCCGGACATCCAGGCGTCGCACCTGCTGGCCCTGTTCGGCGTGTTCCTGCTGGACGTGGCCGTGCTGGTGACACTGTGCTTCGCCGCCCCGCTCACCTACTGGAAGCACATGGGGCCGGGCAAGGCCACGTTCTACAGCTTCTTCGCCGTCATCCGCACGGCGCGCCCGTTCCTCGTGCTGCTGGCGGCCTGGTTCGCCATTTTCTTTGGTGTGTGCATCCTCGCCGCCCTGGTGTTCGGCGACGCCGCGCTGGGGCGGGTCGTGCTCATGTGGCTGATCTTCCTGTTCGTGCTGTTGCTGCAATGCGCGATGTATGCGGGGTATCGCACGATTTTCGGCAAGCCGGTCGACAAGGCGCCGCAGCCGGCGTGATGCCGATGTGATGGCGGGCACGGGGTGCCTGCGCCGGCCGCGCCCCCCCTACGATTACACGATCCAACGTTGGGTGGGCGGCCTCCGCCCACGCGGGCGTTTGCGCATCACATGCATGCGCGTGGGCACGGGGCGCCCACCCAACGGCCAATTTATCGGCCGACGCGCTCCAATTTGGCCACCGACAGGTCGAGCACCTTCATCCCCGCCGCACCGAAATTGATCTGCGCGCGCGCGTTGCTGCCGCCGCCCTCGATGTTGACGATCACACCTTCGCCGAACCGCGCGTGATTCACCGACTCGCCGATGCGCCATCCGGTCCCGTTGCCGCTGCTGGACTTTTGCGCGATCTGCTTGGCGATCTGGTTGTCGCTGCCGCCTTCGCGGAAATCGGCGTCGTCCCAGGCCGTCGTCGACTTGCGGCCGGCGAACCAGTTCGTCTGCACGCGCGGCGTCAGCCATTTCAGCGCGTGCTCCGGCAGCTCGTCGAAGAAGCGCGACTTCATGTTGAAGCGCGTCTGGCCGTGCAGCATGCGCTGCTGCGTAAAACTCATGTACAGGCGCTGGCGCGCGCGCGTGATCGCCACGTACATCAGCCGGCGTTCCTCGTCGACGCCATCCATCTCGCGCGCGCTGCTCTCGTGCGGGAACAGGCCCTCTTCCAGGCCCGTGATGAACACGGCGTCGAATTCCAGGCCCTTGGCCGAGTGCACGGTCATGAGCTGCATCGCTTCCTGGCCGGCCTGCGCCTGGGCGTCGCCCGCCTCCAGCGACGCGTGCGCGAGGAAGGCGGACAGCGGCGACATCACGGTCGACAGCGGCGCGTCCGCGTCGAGCACGTCGATGCCGTCGCCGTCCACGATCGCCGTGCCGCTCGCGGCCAGCGCCTGCGGGCCGAGGTGGGCCGGCGCCTGCGTGCCGAAACCTTCTTCCTGCACGAACTGGGTGGCGGCGCCGACCATCTGCTGCAAGTTCTCGATGCGCTCCTGGCCCTCTTTTTCGTTGCCGTAGTGCGCCAGCAGCGTGCTACGCTCGAGCACGACGCGCACCATCTCCGGCAGCGGCAGCTGCTGGGTCTCGAAGCGCGCGCTCTCGATCAGCTTGACGAAGTTGCCGAGCGCCGTGCCGGCCTTGCCCGTCATGTAGGGCACGGCCGCGTACAGCGACACGCGATAGCTTTCCGCCGCCATCTGCAACTGCTCGATCGAACGGGCGCCGATGCCGCGCGTCGGGAAATTCACGACGCGCATGAACGCGGAATCGTTGTGCGGATTGTCCATCAGCTGCAGGTAGGCGATGGCGTGCTTGACCTCGGCGCGCTGGAAGTAGCGCAGGCCGCCGTACACGGTGTACGGCAGGCCGGCCGCGAACAGCGCGTGCTCGATCACGCGGCTCTGCGCGTTGGAGCGGTACAGCACGGCGATCTCGCTTTTACTGACGCCTTCGGCCATCAGGCTCTTGGCCTCGTCGATGATCCACTGCGCCTCTTCGAGGTCGGACGACGCCTCGTAGATGCGCACCGGCTCGCCCTGGCCCGCGTCCGTGCGCAGGTTCTTGCCGAGGCGTTTCGCATTGTTCGAAATGAGGTGGTTGGCGCTGTCGAGGATGTTGCCGTGCGAGCGGTAGTTCTGCTCCAGCTTGATCAGGTTTTTCACTTCGAAGTCGCGCTCGAACGCCTGCATATTGCCGACATTGGCGCCGCGGAACGCGTAGATGCTCTGGTCGTCGTCGCCGACGGCGAAGATGGCGCCGCCGCGCTGCTCGCCGTGGCCGGCCAGCAGCTTCAGCAGGTTGTACTGCAGGTCGTTGGTATCCTGGAACTCGTCGACGAGGATGTGGCGGAAGCGCATCTGGTAATGCTGGCGCAGCGGGTGGTTGCGCTGCAGCAGTTCGTACGAGCGCAGCAGCAGCTCGGCGAAGTCGACGACGCCTTCGCGCTGGCATTGCTGGTCATAGAAATCGTACAGCTCCGCCATGCGCTTCTGCACGTGGTCGTACGCTTCGACCTCGTGCGCGCGCTGGCCCCGGTCCTTGGCGTTGTTGATGAAGTACATCAGGTCCTTGGCCGGATACTTTTCATCGTCCACGTTCAGCGCCTTGAGCATGCGCTTGATCATCGACAGCTGATCCTGCGAATCGAGGATCTGGAACGTCTGCGGCAACGCGGCGTCGCGGTGGTGCGTGCGCAGCAGGCGGTTGCACAGGCCGTGGAACGTGCCGATCCACATGCCGCGCGTATTCACCGGCAGCATCGCCGAGAGCCGCGTGAGCATCTCCTTGGCGGCCTTGTTGGTAAAGGTCACGGCCATGATGCCGGCCGGGGACACCTGCCCGGTCTGGATCAGCCAGGCGATGCGGGTCGTCAGCACCCGCGTCTTGCCGGACCCGGCGCCCGCAAGAATGAGGGCGCTCTGGGACGGCAGCGTGACGGCGGCCAGTTGTTCGGGGTTCAGGTTGTCGAGGAGATTCATGCGGGCATTATAACGTCGTGACCCGCCCCCGGCATCGCCGCGGCGGCATTTTTACTGATGATATATACAGTATCACAACAACGTCGCCACCGAAACCTGACTGCATCCACAATGTTTCCGCAAGGCTCGCGGGCGCCATGATGATCGCTTTTCACGTAATTTTGACGACAGATGGGGTTTTTCATCGGTCCCGCCTTTGTCAGGCGTGGACCACTTTTGTGTATCGCAAGCGAACGCTCTTGGCATAAGGAGGTAAAAATGCTGAACCGTGTAGTGACGGTCGCCGCGCTGGCCGTCGGCGGCATGATGCTGTCCAAAAAAATGAAGGGTAATAAATCGGGCATGGGCTCGTCGATCCTCGAAACGATCGAGGTCAATGTCCCCGTGCGTACCGCCTACAATCAGTGGACCCAGTTCGAAGACTTCCCGCAGTTCATGGGCAGCGTCCATGAAGTCCGTCAACTGGACGACAAGCGCCTGCACTGGAAGGCCAATGTGGCCGGCGAGGACAAGGAATGGGATGCCGAGATCACGGAGCAGATTCCGGACAAGCGCATCGCCTGGCGCAGCACCAGCGGCGTGCCGAACGGCGGCGTCGTGACCTTCCACAAGCTGTCCGACGACGTCACCCGCATCACCTTGCAGATGGATTACCAGCCGGAAGGACCGGCTGAGAAGATCGGCGACGCCCTCGGCGCCGTGCGCCTGGAAGCCCGCGGCAACCTGCAGAAGTTCAAGGACCTGCTCGAAAAACGCGGCAAGGAAACAGGCGCCTGGCGCGGCAGCATCTCGCAGCACTGAATCTCCCGCCACCCGTATGTACGCCGCCCGCCAGGCGGCGTTTTTTTTGACAAAGCCGTTGCTGCGACACGACCTTGGGTGCGTTGGCGAACATGCCGTACGGGTGACGGCGAGTAGGATTAAACCCTGACGGCATATCGGAATATGCCGGGCAACCGTTCAGGAGAACATCCATGGCAACGACAGACGACCCCGTAAGACGGAAACTGCAAGACGCGTTCCCGATCGATAATCCCGTGCAAGCCCTGATGCGCGACCACGACCTGGTCCGCAAGCTCGCCGACAAATACCAGAACACGCAAAGCGCCGACGTCAGGAAGCAGGCGGCGACCCAGCTGATCCAGGCCATCCACATGCACTCGCGCCTCGAGGAAGGCGTCTTCTATCCCGGCGTACGCCGTGTCGACCCGAACCTGGTCGCCCGCTTCGAGGAAGACCACCTCGCCGTCGACGACCTGCTGGCCACGCTGCAAGGCATGTCGCTGGACGAGGCCCGCGCCGAGCCATTGGTACGCGAACTGATAGCCGCCGTCCTGAGCCATATCCGCCAGGAGGAAACGCAGCTGTTCCCGGAACTCAAGCAGGCGGCGCTCGACCTGACGTCGATCGGGCTGCAGATGCAGGCCTTCGAAGCCAACCTCGTGCACATGCAGGCGCAGCTCAGCGACCGGGCCGCGCGGTCCTGAGCACGACGCGCACCTTCAATTGTCGCCCCCGCGTAGGCGGGGGCCCAATTCATGTGCAGGCCGCTCAGTACTTGGATCCCCGCCTGCGCGGGGACGCGCTCGAGCCAACGCTCACCACACCCTGCAGCGCTTCTCCTTCACCATCGGCTGCCCCGCCTTGCACTGGAACGCCTGCTGGAACTGCGGCATGTTCACCATCAGCCCATTGACGCGGTAGCGGCCCGGCGAGTGCGGGTCCGTCATCGCGCTCACACGCAGGTTTTCCGGACGATCGCTTTCGCAAGCCCATTGCGCGTAGCCGACAAAGAAGCGCTGCTCCGGCGTCAGGCCGTCGCGCAGCGGCTGCGGCTGCGCTTTCTGCGGCATGCTCGCCATCTCGGTCTGCCACGCCATCCAGCCGAGGATCAGGCCGCCCAGGTCGGCGACGTCCTCGCCCAGCGTCAGCTTGCTGTTGATCTTGATGTCGTCCACCACCGTGTACTTGGCGTACTGGTC
The DNA here is from genome assembly GCF_034420155.1 of Massilia luteola. NCBI lineage: Bacteria > Pseudomonadati > Pseudomonadota > Betaproteobacteria > Burkholderiales > Oxalobacteraceae > Massilia > Massilia luteola. The sequence continues at coordinate 30,316 of NZ_JAXOFN010000022.1, read as the reverse complement.
GACGATGCACTGCGCGCGTTCCTCGAAGGCCTTGGCATCCTTCTTCGTCCACCAGTCCTTGAGGTTGCCGTTGGCGTCGAACTGGCGGCCCTCGTCGTCGAAGGCGTGGGTCAGCTCGTGGCCGATGGTACCGCCCGTGTTGCCGTAGTTGGGCGCGTCGTCCATCTTCGGATCGAACAGCGGCGGCTGCAGCACGCCGGCGGGGAAGTTGATGTCGTTCATCTGCGGATCGAAGTACGCGTTCACCGTCGGCGGCGTCATGCCCCATTCCGTGCGGTCGAGCGGCTTGCCGATCTTGGCCAGCTGGCGGCGCGCCTCGAACTCGTTGCCGCGTTCGACATTGCCGGTGAAGTCGCCCGGCTTGACGGCGTAGGCGCCGTAGTCGCGCCACTTGTCCGGGTAGCCGATCTTGTTGACGATGGCGGCCAGTTTCTTTTGCGCCTGTTGCTTCGTCGCCGCGCTCATCCAGTCGAGTTCGTCGATGTCCTGCTTCATCGCGTCTTCGATCTGGCGCGTCATGTGCAGCGCCTTTTCCTTGAGCTCCGGGGAAAACGCGCGGCTGACGAATTCCTGGCCCAGCGCCTCGCCCAGTTGATGGTCGACGAGGGCCACGCAGCGCTTCCAGCGCGGTTGCTGCTGCTGCACGCCACGCAGGGTCTTGCTGAAGAAATCGAAGTGTTCGTTGTCGAAATTCGACGCCAGCAGCGGCGACATATTGCGCGCCACGTGCCAGCGCAGATAGGTGCGCGTGGCATCGACGTCGTTCGTCTTCCACATCTTGCCGAGCGCCTTGAAGAACGCGGGCTCCGTGACGTTGAACGTCGTCAGGCTCCCCTCCCCCAATTCGTCCAGGTAGGCGTGCCAGTCGAAGTCCGGCGTCAGCGCCTGCAAGCCTTTCGCATCGACCTTGTGGAACAGTTTATACGGATCGCGTTTGTCCACGGACGACAGCGACGCCTGCGCGAGCGCCGTCTCCATCTGCATCACGCGCGCGGCGTTGCGCTGCGCCTGGGCGGGCGCATCGCCCAGCAGCTTGAACGTGTTGGCAATGTGGGTGACGTACTTGGCGCGGATCTCTTTCGACTTGGCGTCCGTCTTGAGATAGGAATCGCGGTCCGGCAAGCCGAGGCCGCCGGCGAACGCGAACGCGATCACGCGCGAGGAGTCCGCAAAATCCTGGCTCGACGAGAAGCCGAAGAACAGGCCCGGATCGGCCAGCGCCAGTTGCAGGCGCGCGAGCACGCGCGGCAGGTCGCGGTTCGAGTGCAGCTGCGCGATCGCGTCGAAATAAGGCTTCAACGGTGCGGCGCCGCGCGCATCGATGGCCTTCTCGTCCATGCAGGCGCCGAAGTAGTCGCCGATCTTTTGCTGGTTCGCGTTACGGCCGTCCTGGCGCTTGGCCAGGTCTTCCAGGATGCCCCACAGGTAGCGGCGGTTGTCCTGCGCCAGCTTGCCGTACACCGACCAGCGTGCCTGATCGGCCGGGATCGGGTTGTTCTTGATCCAGCCGCCGCAGGCGTACCGGTAAAAGTCGACGCAAGGGTCGGCGTTGCGGTCCATCGACTTCACGTCCAGGCCCGGCGTGTACGGGAATGCGGTGGCGGGACGCTCGGTGGCCGGTGCTGGCGCGGGTGAATGGTCCTGGGCGGCGGCGGCGAAGGTGGTGCCGGACAGGGCCAGGAGAAGTGCGAGGCGGACTGGGCGCATGCGATATCCGAATGAATAAAACGTTAACAAGCAAAACGGCATCGTGCCACACGGGAATCGGCACAGCAATATATGCATGTCGACGTATTGCCCACGGCCGAATACGGTTCGGAAACCCACCAATAAAAACGGCATATATTCCGTTTCCGAACGATATGCCGCTCATAACCATCATCACCGGGAAATCCTCCCGGTGCGTCGATCAGAATTTAAAAACGATACCGGCGCCGTAATTGGTCGAATCGCTGGACGGTTTCTGCACTTCGACACGACCGGAAATGGTCGGGGTGAAGTGGTAATTCAGGCCGACGCCATACAGGGCGCCGTTGGTGTCGTCACCGTATTTGTAGCCGCCATACGACGCCTCGGCGCGCAGCGAGTTGTAGCCGAGGCGGCCGTAGATGTCGAATTGCGGAGCCAGCGGGTAGGAGCCGACGACGGAGACATGGGTCTGCTTGGCCGTCACCTCGACGGGGCCGAAATCCCAGCTGCCCAGTTGGCGATAGCCCAGTTCGACGGCGACGAAGCGGTTGAAGCCATAACCCAGGAAGCCGCCGACGCCGGTTTGATTGCCGTCGAGGTTGTCGATCTTGGTCGAGCCGACGTCCAGGCCGGCGTAATAGCCGGACGGTCCTGCGGCGAACGACGACGATGCTGCCAGCGCCAGCGTGGCGGCGATTGCGAATTTCTTGAACATATTATTTCCGATCTCTTATATTGAGTTATTTCCGCAATGGCTCAAGCGCGATTACGGATCGAAAATTATACAAGAAACAATATATTCAAGCGCCGATATGGCACATATGCCCGCAACGCTTGCGGCGCCGCGGGCATGGCAGGATCAGTACACGACGACGGAGCGGATCGACTCGCCCTTCTTCATCAGGTCGAAGCCTTCGTTGATCCGGTCGAGCGGCAGGTGGTGGGTGATCAGGTCGTCGATGTTGATCTTGTTTTCCATGTACCAGTCGACGATCTTCGGCACGTCGGTGCGGCCGCGCGCGCCGCCGAACGCGGAGCCTTTCCACACCCGGCCCGTGACCAGCTGGAACGGCCGCGTCGCGATCTCCTTGCCCGCTTCCGCCACGCCGATGATGATCGATTGCCCCCAGCCCTTGTGGCAGCATTCCAGCGCCTGGCGCATCGTCGTGACGTTGCCGATGCACTCGAACGAATAGTCGGCGCCGCCGTCCGTCAGCTGGACGATCGTGTCGACGACGTTCTCGACGTTCTTCGGATTGACGAAATGGGTCATGCCGAACTTGCGCGCCATGTCTTCGCGGCCGGGGTTGAGGTCGACGCCGATGATCTTGTCGGCGCCGACCATCTTCGCCGCCTGGATCACGTTCAGCCCGATGCCGCCCAGGCCGAACACGACGACGTTCGCGCCCGCCTCGACCTTCGCCGTGAAGATGACGGCGCCGATGCCCGTCGTGACGCCGCAGCCGATGTAGCAGATCTTGTCGAACGGCGCATCCGAACGGACTTTCGCCAGCGCGATTTCCGGCACCACGATGTAGTTCGAGAAGGTCGACGTCCCCATGTAGTGATAGATCGGCTTGCCGTCCAGCGAGAAGCGCGAGGTCGCATCCGGCATCAGGCCGCGGCCCTGCGTGCTGCGGATCGCCTGGCACAGATTGGTCTTTTGCGACAGGCAGAATTTGCACTGGCGGCATTCCGGCGTGTACAGCGGGATGACGTGGTCGTCCTTGCGCAGGCTTGTGACGCCCGGGCCGACGTCGACGACGACGCCGGCGCCTTCATGGCCCAGGATGGCGGGGAAGATCCCTTCCGGATCGGCGCCGGACAGGGTGTAGTAATCGGTGTGGCAGATGCCCGTCGCCTTGACTTCGACCAGCACCTCGCCCGCTTTCGGGCCTTCGAGCTCGACTTCCTCGATCGTCAGCGGTTTCCCCGCCTGCCATGCAATCGCTGCCTTGGTTTTCATGTTTTCTATCCCCGGAAAATGATGCAAGAAAGTTTGCCATGATACCAAGCCAGGGGCGGAACGTTATTTACCTTTCAGCCGCCCCACGAACGCCCCATGCAGGCTGTTGAGCAATTCCTCGGCAGCGACGAGCTGCTCCGCGACTTCGTTGATCTTGCGCCGGGTCGAGCGGGCGTGGTCGCGCAGCACTTCGAACGCCGTGTTGCGGTCGGTCTGGAAGCGCGTCATCAGGAGGCCCACCGCCAGGCTCGTCTCGCGGCCCGACGCCAGCGCGGCGTTCAGGTTCGCTTCCGTGCGGCGCAGCTGGCGGATTTCGTCGGCGCGCGCGAGCGCGGATTCGAAGGACGGCAGCAGGCGCGCGGCGTCGACCGGCTTGACGACGAAGCCGACGGCGCCGTGGCTGGCGGCCTGGCGCGCCGTCTCGGCATCGTCCACCGACGACAGGAACATGAAGGCGACCGACGTGTGCTCCCTGAGGCGCAGCGCCAGCTCGAGGCCGGACATGCCGGGCATGCTGATGTCCAGCAGCGCCAGCGCGATGTCGGCTTCGCGTTCGGCGACGCGCTGCAGCGCCTCCGCGGCCGAGGCGGCTTTCACGGTGTCGTAGCCGGCATGGTCCAGCACGGTCACCAGGTAGTCGAGCAGGATGGGATCGTCGTCGACGACCAGGATCAGGCGGCGGAGAGGAAGGTGCGCGCTCATTGTGATGGTTCTCGCAGCGATGTGGGTGAACGCGCCCGCTGCGGCGCAAACGGTCGCACGGCGCCGAGGCGCGGCAAAAATATAGCACGTTGACAAGCCGGCTCGTCAATCGAATTCAATCGTCCTGCGCCAGCGCAACATGCGTGCGACACGAGCGCAACAGGGGGCGCGCACGATTGAAAACCAATTGCATATGTATAAGTTCTCAAAATAAACTGATCCACGCTGCCCGATACGGGTAGCGCGATGTATCGGCTGTTAGAGGAGTACTACCACAAGCTCGCGGCCCACAAGGCCAGCGGCGATAACGATACCCTAATCAACGGAGAAAACACCGATGAATCAGAAGCACACTCGCGCATCAATGATGGTTCCGGCCCTCGGGCTGTGCGTGGCGGCCCTTGCCGTCGCGTTCGCAGGCAGTGCATCGGCCGCGCCCGGCACCACCCGCGTGATCGTCGCCTTCAAGCCGGGCTCGGCTGCCAACGTCAAATCCGCCGTCGCGGCCGCAAGGGGAGCGGTCAGGCAGGAAATCTTCAACATGAACGCGATGGCCATCGAAGTGCCGACGGCCGCGCTGCAGGGCCTGCAGCACAATCCGAACGTCGAGTACGTCGAGGAAGACGTGATCCGCAAGCCGTTCTCGCTGACGACGCCCTCTACCGGCGTGCCGTACACGAGCGGCCAACTGGTCCCGTATGGCATCAAGCTCGTGCAGGCCGACCAGCTCGCGGACGCGAACGCGAGCAACCGCAAGATCTGCATCATCGACTCGGGCGTCGACTTCAGCCACGAAGACCTGAAGGACAACGGCGCCAACGTCACCGGCGAATACGATTCCGGCACCGGCTGGTGGTACACCGACGAGACCCACCACGGCACCCACGTGTTCGGCACCATCGCGGGCGTCAACAACGGCCTGGGCGTGGTCGGCGTGAATCCGAACAAGCAGCTCAAGCTGCACATCGTGAAGGTGTTCGGCGCGGACGGCGCGTGGACCTACTCGTCGACCCTGGCCAACGCGGCCAACAAGTGCGGCGCGGCGGGCGCGAACGTCATCACGATGTCGCTGGGCGGCGGCGCGCGCAGCATCACCGAGCAGCGCGCGTTCGACAACCTGCAGACCAAGGGCGTGCTCTCGATCGCGGCGGCCGGCAACGACGGCAATTCGACGACGTCGTACCCGGCCGGCTATGCCAGCGTGATGTCGGTGGCGGCCGTGGACGAGAACAAGGTCGTCGCCTCCTTCTCGCAGTACAACAAGGACGTCGAGATCGCCGGTCCGGGCGTCTCCGTGCTGTCCACCGTCCCGATGGGTACCGGCGTCGACACGGCGCTGAGCGTCGGCTCGACCAGCTACGCGTCGTCGGCGATGGAAGGCTCGCCCGTCAAGACCGCCACCGCGCCGCTGGCCGACTTCGGCATCGGCGATACGGTGAACACGGCCGTCTCCGGCAAGATCTGCCTGATCCAGCGCGGCACGAACGACTTCGCGACCAAGGTCACCAACTGCCAGAACAGCGGCGGCGTGGGCGCCATCGTCTACAACAACGTGGCCGGCAGCTTCGGCGGCACGCTGGGCACGACCGTGACGACGATCCCGTCGCTGACCGCGTCGGACACGGACGGCGCCGCGATGAAGGCCCAGCTGGGGCAGACCGCGACGGTGGCCCTGAAGGCGTCGAACTACGCCTACTTCGACGGCACGTCGATGGCCACGCCGCACGTGTCGGCCGTCGCCGCGCTGGTGTGGAGCTACTTCCCGACCTGCACCGGTTCCCAGATCCGCACGTCGCTGGACAACAGCGCGCTCGACCTGGGCAAGGCCGGCCGCGACACCAAGTACGGCTATGGTCTGGTGCAGGCCAAGGCGGCGTACGATCGCATCAAGTCGCTGGGCTGCGGTAAATAACCCATCGCTTCGCGGCACGACGAAACGGGCACTGGCGACAGCGCCCGTTTTGCGTAGGGTGGACTCCCCGAGCCCACGCGTGACGCTTGCGTCATGTTGGCTTCCGCGTGGGCACGTTTCATTTGAGGCCCCCGGCCTCAAATGCCCACCCTACGAATTCTCGCCGTTCCTTCCGGCGCAGGCATTACGTCGTCATCTATAATGGTCGTTTTCGCAAATACAGCCACCTCAGCCACATCATGGAACTAGCCAAGTCTTTCGAGCCAGCCGACATCGAACAATTCTGGCGCACGGAATGGGAACAGCGCGGATATTTTGCCGCCTCCATGGACGACGCCAAGCCGTCGTTCAGCATCCAGCTGCCGCCGCCGAACGTGACGGGCACCCTGCACATGGGTCACGCCTTCAACCAGACCGTCATGGATGGCCTGACGCGCTACTACCGCATGCGTGGCTTTAACACGGCCTGGATCCCGGGCACCGACCATGCCGGCATCGCCACGCAGATCGTCGTGGAGCGCCAGCTCGACGCGCAGAAAGTCTCGCGCCACGACCTCGGCCGCGAAGCCTTCGTCGAGAAGGTGTGGGAGTGGAAGGAAAAGTCGGGCAGCACGATCACCGGCCAGATGCGCCGCCTGGGCGCCTCCGCCGACTGGGCCCGCGAATACTTCACGATGGACGAGCCGCGCTCGAAAACCGTCACCGAAGTCTTCGTGCGCCTGTTCGAGCAAGGCCTGATCTACCGCGGCAAGCGCCTCGTCAACTGGGACCCGGTGCTGGGCACGGCCGTCTCCGACCTCGAAGTGGTGTCGGAAGAAGAAGACGGTTCGATGTGGTACATCCGGTATCCGCTGGCGGACGGCAGCGGCCACCTGACGGTCGCGACGACGCGTCCGGAAACGATGCTGGGCGACGTCGCAGTCGCCGTCGATCCGACCGACGAACGCTACACGCACCTGCACGGCAAGATGCTCAAGCTGCCGCTCGTCGACCGCGAGATCCCCGTCATCGCCGACACCTACGTCGACAAGGCATTCGGCACCGGCTGCGTGAAGATCACGCCGGCGCATGACTTCAACGACTACGCCGTCGGCCAGCGCCACAACCTGGCGATGCCGAGCATCATGACGCTGGACGCGAAAATCGTCGACGACGCGCCGGAAGCCTACCGCGGCCTCGATCGCTTCGAAGCGCGCAAGAAGATCGTCGCCGACCTCGAGTCGCAAGGCCTGCTGGAACAGGTCAAGCCGCACAAGCTGCAGGTGCCGCGCGGCGACCGCACGGGCGTCATCATCGAGCCGATGCTGACCGACCAGTGGTTCGTCGCGATGAGCAAGCCGGCGCCGGAAGGCACGCACAACCCCGGCAAGTCGATCACCGACGTGGCACTGGACAAGGTCGCGAGCGGCGAAATCAAGTTCGTCCCGGAGAACTGGACGACCACGTACAACCAGTGGCTGAACAACATCCAGGATTGGTGCATCTCGCGCCAGCTGTGGTGGGGCCACCGCATCCCGGCCTGGTACGGTCCGAACGGCGAAGTCGTCGTCGCCCGCAACGAAGAAGAGGCGCAGCAGAAGGCGGCCGCCGCCGGCATCGCGGGTGAACTGAAGCGCGACGACGACGTGCTCGACACGTGGTTCTCGTCCGCGCTGGTCCCGTTCTCGACGGTCGGCTGGCCGGAACAGACGAAGGACATGGACCTGTTCCTGCCCTCCTCCGTGCTGGTCACCGGCTTCGACATCATCTTCTTCTGGGTCGCGCGCATGGTCATGATGACGGCGCACTTCACCGGCGAGGTGCCGTTCAAGACGGTGTACGTGCACGGCCTCGTGCGCGATTCGTCGGGCCAGAAGATGTCCAAGTCGAAGGGCAACACGCTCGACCCGATCGACCTGATCGACGGCATCGACGTCGAATCGCTCGTCACCAAGCGCACGACGGGCCTGATGAATCCGAAGGCCGCCGAGAAGATCGCCAAGGCGACGCGCAAGGAATTCCCGGACGGGATCGCGGCGTTCGGCACCGACGCCGTGCGCTTCACGATGGCGAGCTATGCGTCCCTCGGCCGCAACATCAACTTCGACCTGGGCCGCTGCGAAGGCTACCGCAACTTCTGCAACAAGCTGTGGAACGCGACGCGCTTCGTGCTGATGAACACGGAAGGCAAGGACTGCGGCAAGCCGGACGCCGCCGACTATTCGCCGGCCGACCGCTGGATCGTCTCGCGCCTGAACCGCGTCGAGCTGGACGTGGCGAAGGGCTTCGAGGACTACCGCTTCGACAACATCGCGAATTCGATCTACAGCTTCGTCTGGGACGAATACTGCGACTGGTACCTGGAGCTGGCTAAAGTCCAGGTGCAGCAGGGCACGGAAGCACAACAGCGCGCCACCCGCCACACGCTGCTGCGCGTGCTGGAAGTCGTGCTGCGCCTCGCGCACCCGATCATCCCGTTCGTCACCGAGGCGCTGTGGCAAGCGGTCGCGCCGCTGGCGGGTAAAACGGGCGATACGATCATGCTGCAACCGTACCCGGTCGCCAACGAAGCGCTGATCGACGCGGATGCGGAAGCGTGGATGGAGCAGTTCAAGAAAGTCACCGACGCCACCCGCAACCTGCGCGGCGAAATGAAGCTGTCGCCATCCGTGCGCGTACCGCTGATCGTCGAGCCGGCGAACGACGCCGACCGCGCGGCTGCCCAGGGCTTCGCGCCGTACGTCGCCCTGCTGGCCAAGCTGTCCGAGGTGCAGATCGTCGACGCGCTGCCGGATTCGCCGGCCGCCGTCGCCATCGTCGGCACGACGAAGCTGATGCTGAAGGTCGAGATCGACGTCGGCGCCGAACGCGAGCGCCTGAAAAAGGAAATCGCGCGCATCGAAGGCGAGATCGGCAAGGCCAACGGCAAGCTGTCCAGCGAAAGCTTCGTCGCACGCGCGCCCGCGGCCGTCGTCGCCCAGGAACGCGAGCGCCTGGACAGCTTCAGCGCCACCCTGGCCAAGCTGAACGAGCAGTTCGCCAAGCTGCCGCCGGCCTGATGCCGCAAGGTCCACGCTGACGCAGTCCGCGAAACAATGCGCCGGTTCACACCGGCGCATTTTTTTCACCCGCATTCGACCAGACCATGACAGACACGTCGCACTTTCCCCAGCTGGCCACGTACAACCAGTGGATGAACCGGAAGCTGTACGAGGCGGCCGCGGCCCTGCCGGCGGACCGGCTGCACGAAGATCGGGGCGCGTTCTTCGGTTCGGTGTTCGGTACGCTCAACCACCTCGTGATCGCGGACCTCATCTGGCTCAAGCGCATCGCCGCCAACCTGCCCGGCTTCGCAGCGCTGCGATGCCTGGACGATTTATCAAGGCCGACATCCCTCGACCAGCCCCTGTGCGCCACCCTGCCCGAGCTGGACGGGCTGCGGACGAGGCTGGACGCTGCCATCATTGCGTTCTGCGACGAAGTCCGGCCATCCCAGCTGGACGGGACGTTCGAATACACGTCCACGAAAGGCGTCACGAGCAAGAAGCGGCTGGGCGACGTCCTCCTGCACGTGTTCAATCACCAGACGCATCACCGGGGCCAGGCGACGACGCTGTTCTCGCAGATGGGCGTCGACGTGGGCGCGACCGACCTCCTGCTGCTGGTGCCGAACGTGGATTGAAGCGCATGGCGCGGGGCGCTCCGCAGTTTACCGCACGACCGTGCAGTTTGTTACACTGGCAGAGCAAATACCGACAATCCAATAAGGAGACACCATGCGCCCCCTGATCCATGCCGCCGCCCTCGCGGCCTTCGCCACCGTCTTCGCCACGCCATTGGCCTCGGCTCAGGATGCCTCGCCGGTCGGGCTGTGGAAGAGCATCGACGACGCCTCCGGCAAGCCGACCGCGCTGATCCGCATCACGGAGAACCAGGGCGAATTGCGGGGCAAGATCGAAAAACTGTTCCGCACCCCGGAGCAAGAGCAGAATCCGAAATGCTCGCTGTGCGAGGGCGCGCGCAAGGATCAGCCGATCATCGGCATGACGATCGTCTCCGGCCTCAGGAAGGACGGCGACGACTATACCGGCGGCGAGATCCTCGATCCCAAGAACGGCAAGGTGTACAAGAGCAAGCTGAGCGTGCACGAAGGCGGCAGGAAGCTCGAAGTCCGGGGCTATGTCGGCGTGCCGATGTTCGGGCGTTCGCAGATCTGGCTGCGCCAGGAATAACGACGATCGTAAATACGAAGTTTGCGCAACGTGCGCGCCATGACCGAGGCGTTATGCTAATCTGGTCGATGTTTCATTCATCACACATGGCGCTGCATGACTTATCGATTTGCAATTTCGGACCGCGCGAGGTCAGGACGATGATCTTCCTGCGGCTTCTGTCTTTTTTGATTGCCATCGTCATCCCGGTGGTGCCGCCGCTCGTTCTGTCCGACGTCAGCACCCGCGGCATGCCCGGCTGGCCCGTTCTTGGCGGACTGTTCGGCCTGAGCCTGATTTCCGGGACCTTCCTGTACATTGCCCTGCTGGCGCCCCGTATGCGGCGCTCCATTGCCCTGCGCGCGCTGGGCGGTCTCCTGCTGATGCTGCCGGCCGCGGTCGGCGGCGTCGTGCTGTGGACGCGCAGCGAAGAGGAAATGCTGTGGAGCGGCGGCCTGCTGCTCGCGGCCTCCGTGCTGATGTTCATCAGTTTCGTCTTCCCCGCCATCCCGGACCGCCGCCAGCGCCCGATGCGCAAGCGCGACCGCCAGGAACCGGCGCTGCCCTGACCGGCGCCGTCATTCATTTCGCTACAACTGGACCGGGGGCAGGTTGTCCCATAGATCGCCTGTCGGGCTGATGCGCGGCGCGGCGATGCCGAAATGGCGGTAGGCCAGCGGCGTCGCGATGCGGCCGCGCGGCGTGCGCTGCAGGTAACCCTGCTGGATCAGATAAGGTTCCAGCACGTCCTCGATGGTGTCCGCCGCTTCGCCGATGGCGGCGGCCAGGTTGCCGATGCCGACCGGCCCGCCGGAGAACTTGAACAGCACCGCCTCCAGCAGCTTCCTGTCCATCACGTCGAACCCGACCGTGTCCACGTCCAGCATGCGCAGCGCGCGGTCGGCCATGTCCTTGGTGATCTCGCCGTTGCCCTTCACTTCCGCATAGTCGCGCACGCGGCGCAACAGGCGGTTGGCGATACGCGGGGTGCCCCGCGCGCGCTGGGCCACTTCGCGCGCGCCATCCTGGTCGATCGGCGCTTCCAGCAGCGCGGCGCTGCGCGTGACGATCTTGGTCAATTCATCGACGTTGTAGAACTCCAGCCGGGCGACGATGCCGAAGCGGTCGCGCAGCGGATTCGTCAGCATGCCCGCGCGGGTGGTGGCGCCGACGAGCGTGAACGGCTGCAGGTCGAGCTTCACGGACCGCGCGGCCGGACCTTCGCCGATCATGATATCGATCTGATAATCTTCCAGCGCCGGATACAGGATTTCCTCGACGACCGGCGACAGGCGGTGGATCTCGTCGATGAACAGGACGTCGTTCGCTTCCAGGTTCGTCAGCAGCGCGGCCAGGTCGCCGGGGCGCTCCAGCACCGGGCCGGACGTCTGGCGCAGGTTCACGCCCATCTCGCGCGCGATGATGTGGGCGAGCGTCGTCTTGCCGAGGCCCGGCGGACCGAACAGCAGCGTGTGGTCGAGCGCCTCGCGGCGCTTTCTTGCCGCGTGGATGAAGATCTCGAGCTGGTCGCGGATCTTTTCCTGGCCGACATATTCGTCCAGATGCTTGGGGCGCAACGCGCGCTCGATCGCCTCCTCGTTGGGCGAGGCCGGCGCCGCGTCGATGATGCGCTGCTCGGTGAAATTGTCGGTCTGGATGCTCATAAACTGTGTTCGAATACCTGGGTTTGCGCAGGGTGGGCACGCTGTGCCCACGCGGTGACGCGCGACATTGGAAAAGGCGTATCCGTGCCGGCACCGGTTGGACGCGTGGGGTCAATCACGCCGGGGCCTGAATGACGGTGCCCACCCTACCAATCACGCCTTCGAAAGCGCCTTCAACGCCAGCTTGATGCCGTCGGACACCCCGGTCCCGGTCGGCATGTTCTTGATCGCGACCAGGGCTTCCTTGTCAGAATACCCCAAAGCCAGCAGCGCATTGAGCACGTCTGCCTGCGCGTCGTCGTGCGGCGTGCGGGCCACGGCACCGATGTCGGCCCCCAGTTTGCCCTTCAGTTCCAGCAACAGGCGCTCGGCCGTCTTCTTGCCGATGCCCGGCACCTTGATCAGGCGGCCCGCTTCCTGCAAGGTCACGGCCTGGGCGAGGTCGGCCACCGTCATCCCGGACAGGATCGACAATGCCGTGCGCGCGCCGACGCCGGTGATCTTGATCAGCTGGCGGAACACGGCGCGCTCGTTCGACGACCCGAAGCCGAACAGCAGGTGCGCATCCTCGCGCACGACGTAGTGCGTGAAGAGCGTCACCTTCTCGCCCGTGTGCGGCAGGTTGTAGAACGTGCTCATCGGCACATCGACTTCATAGCCGACACCCTGGCAATCGACGAGCACTTGCGGCGGATTCTTTTCCAGCAGGACTCCGGAGAGACGACCGATCATGGTGACCTTTCAATAGTTATACGAGGCGGCCGCGCTTCATGTGCAGCGTCGGCTTTTTCGGATTGGCCGGCGCGAGCGCGCCCATCAACGCCAGCGCATCATGGCTGTTGGCATGGCAGATGGCAATGCCGAGCGCATCGGCGGCGTCCGAGCCCGGCAGGCCAGGCAGCTTGAGCAGGCGCGCGACCATTTCCTGCACCTGCGCCTTGACGGCCTTGCCGGTGCCGACGACGGCCTGCTTGACCTGCGTGGGCGTGTACTCCGCCACCTCGAGGTCGGCGCCGACGAGCGCCGTGATCGCGGCGCCGCGCGCCTGGCCGAGCAGCAGGGTCGACTGCGGATTGACGTTGACGAAGACTTTTTCGATGGCCGCGCAGGCCGGCTGGTAGGTGGCGACGATTTCGCTGACGCCGGTCAGGATGACTTTCAGACGCGGCGGCAACGCACCTTCGCTGCCGGTCTTGATGGTGCCGGACGCGATGTAGCGCAACCGGTTGCCTTGCTTTTCAATGACGCCGAACCCTGTCGTGCGCAGGCCGGGGTCGATGCCGAGAATAATCATTATCGAATGTTATACCGGCGAGGGTGTTTCGTGGGAAAAATACTGTGCAAAAACACAGGTCGGTGGCAAAACCACCCACGTTGGCGGCGTGCATGGTGGGCACGGGGTGCCCACCAAACGCTCGCAATTAATGACGGAAGTGACGCGTCCCAGTATAGAGCATGACCACGCCACGTTCATCCGCCGCGTCGATCACTTCCTGGTCGCGCATCGAGCCGCCCGGGTGGATCACGCACGTCGCGCCCGCGTCGACGACGACGTCGAGACCGTCGCGGAACGGGAAGAACGCGTCCGACGCCACGGCCGAGCCGGCCAGCGACAGGCCGGCGTTCTGCGCCTTGATCGAGGCAATGCGCGCGGAATCGATGCGACTCATCTGGCCCGCGCCCACGCCCAGCGTCATGCCGCCGGCGCAGAACACGATCGCGTTCGATTTCACGAACTTGGCGACGCGCCACGCGAACATCAGGTCCTGCAGCTGCTGCGGGGTCGGCTGCTTCTTCGTCACGACGCGCAGGTCGCCCGGCAGGACGTTCTTCGCGTCCGGCGATTGCACGAGCAGGCCGCCGCCCACGCGCTTGACGTCGTAGACGTTCAGGCCGTTACCGATGGCGATTTCCAGCAGGCGCACGTTCTGCTTGGCGGACATGATCTGCAGCGCTTCGGCCGTGAAGGCCGGGGCGATCAGGACTTCCACGAACAGCTTGGCGACCGCTTCCGCCGCCGGGCCGTCGACCGGGACGTTGAAGGCGATGATGCCGCCGAAGGCCGAGGTCGGGTCGGTCTTGAGGGCGCGCTGGTAGGCGTCCAGGGCGTCGGCGCCGATGGCCACGCCGCACGGGTTGGCGTGCTTGATGATCACGCAGCCGGCCGGCAGGTTGAAGCCACCCAGTGACTTGACGCATTCCCACGCGGCATCCGCGTCGGCGATATTGTTGTACGACAGTTCCTTGCCCTGCAGCTGACGGTAGTTGGCCAGGCTGCCGGCGGCCGGCACGAGGTCGCGGTAGAACGCGGCCGTCTGGTGCGGGTTTTCGCCGTAGCGCATGTCCTGGACTTTTTCGAAGTGCAGGTTCAGCGTCTGCGGGTAGGCGGCGCGGTTCGTGTGATCCTTGTCCGGGCCAAGGCTGGTCAGGTAGTTCGTGATGGCGGCGTCGTACTGCGCCGTGTGCGCAAAGACTTTCTTGGCCAGGCGGAACTTGGTGTCGTAACCCACGCTGCCGGCCGTCTCGCCGGTGCCTTTCATCTCGGCCAGTACCGGACCGTAGTCGGCCGGATCGACGATGACGACGACGTCGCGGTGGTTCTTGGCGGCCGAGCGCAGCATGGTCGGGCCGCCGATGTCGATGTTCTCGATCGCGTCTTCCAGCGAGCACTGCTCCTTCGCGACGGTGGCCTGGAACGGATACAGGTTGACCACCACCATGTCGATCTCCGGAATGCCGTGCTCTTCCAGCTTGGCCACGTGTTCCGGGAAGTCACGGCGCGCCAGGATGCCGCCGTGGACCTTCGGATGCAGCGTCTTCACGCGGCCATCGAGCATTTCCGGGAAGCCCGTGTAATCGGCGACTTCGGTCACCGGTACACCATTGTCCTGCAGCAGTTTGGCGGTGCCGCCGGTGGACAGGATGTTCACGCCGAGGGCGGACAGCGCGCGCGCGAAATCGAGGACGCCGGTTTTGTCGGAAACGGAGATGAGTGCTTGTTTGATCATGGGAGTGGCCTGTTGAAAAAAATCTGGACGGGCTCGCGCACGCCGGACAAAGGGCCCGACGCACGCCTGCACGCCCCGGCCCCTCCGCCGGCGGTTTACAGCAGCCCGTGCTCCTGCAATTTCTTGCGCAATGTATTGCGATTAATGCCCAGCATCTGGGCGGCATGCGACTGATTGCCTTCCGCCCGCGTCATGACGACTTGCAGGATCGGCTTTTCGACGGTCAGAAGCATCATGTCGTAGATGTTCGACGGTTTTTGCTCGCCCAGGTCGTTGAAATAGTCTTCGAGGCTTTTTTGAACGACTTCCTGGATACTTTCTTTACTCATGTTGCTGCTTCATCCTGGTTGAATGCTGCTTGTGGCAGCGTTTGTCTCCGAAGTTCTTATTATTTTGACTATCTTTTAGGCGGCAATCGCAGCATCTGCATGCGCGGGCCGGTATTGTAACCGCTCGCCATACCGGTGTTGCGATTTAAAAAATTCATCAACTGCGGCCAATTGTTCGGCCGTCGATTCCATACGATTCATGCGCTGGCGGAATTCTTCGCCACCGGGCAAGTCCTCGACATACCAGCCGATGTGCTTGCGCGCCGTGCGCACGCCCAGGTATTCGCCATAGAAGGCGTAGTGGGCCGGCAAGTGCTCGTTCATCAATTCGCGCACCTCGTCCACCAGCGGCGCCGGCAGGTAGCCGCCCGTACGCAGGAAGTAATCGATTTCGCGGCAGATCCAAGGGCGCCCCTGGGCGGCGCGGCCGATCATGACGGCGTCGGCGCCCGTATAGTCGAGCACGAACCTGGCCTTGTCCGGCGTCGTGATGTCGCCGTTGGCCACGACGGGAATCCCGACGGCGGCCTTGACGGCGGCGATGGTGTCGTATTCCGCGTCACCCTTGTAGCCGTCGGCGCGGGTGCGGCCGTGCAGGGTCAGCATGGCGATGCCGGCTTGCTCGGCCATCCGGGCAATGGTCAGCGCGTTCTTGTTTTCGCGGTCCCAGCCGGTGCGGAATTTCAGCGTGACGGGCACGTCGACGGCGTTCACGACGGCGTCCAGGATGCGCTGCACGAGATCTTCATGCTGCAGCAGCGCCGAGCCGCACCAGTTGTTGCACACCTTCTTGACGGGGCACCCCATGTTGATGTCGATGATCTGGGCGCCGCGCTCCACGTTGAACCGGGCGCATTCGGCCAGGTCGTGCGGGTCGGCGCCGGCGATCTGCACGGCTTTCGGTTCCATCTCGCCCGCGTGGTCGGTACGGCGCGAACTCTTCTCGCTGGCCCACAGGCGCGGATTCGACGCCGCCATCTCGGACACCGCGTAACCCGCGCCCAGTTTCTTGCACAGCTGGCGGAATGGACGGTCGGTCACCCCGGCCATCGGGGCGACGAAGACGTTATTGCGCAGCGTATAGGGACCAATTTGCACGGCAGAAAATCACGGGAAGCAACGGGAACTCGCTATTTTACCCGAAGTGCTGCTTAATTTATCAGCACATTTTTTTGCTGAATTGTTGCGCACATACCAGAAAACACTTGCCAATTCCGCCAGCATGCCGTCAAGGCAGTTCATCCAGCACCGCGGGACGCAGGTGATCGACCTCGCCCCAGCTGTGCAATGCGAGGCTACCCGTGGCCGGATCGAAGCGGAAACGGTTGATGCTGGCGTTATAGACCTTGAAGTCGCGCGGGGTTTCCAGCGGCAGTCCACGCGCCAGCCGGTACGCGCATTCCAGCACGCCGCCGTGGGCGACGAGCGCGACGGTCTTGCCCGGGTGGGTTGCCGCCAGCGCCAGGATGGCGCCGGTGGCGCGGTCGAAGAAGGCGCGGAAGCTCTCGCCCACGTTGCGGCCCGGCGGCAATCTGGCATCGACGTCGCGCGCCTGCCAGGCGGCGAATTCCAGCGGGAAACGCTGCTCGATCTCGCTGTACAGCAAGCCTTCGAAGCCGCCGTAGCCGCGTTCGCGCAGCGCCGGTTCGATGGCCAGCGCCAGGCCGCGCGCATCGGCCACGGCCTGGGCCGTCTGGCGGGCCCGCCGCAGGTCGCTTGCGACGAGCACATCGATGGCTTCCGGCGCCAGCGCGCCCGCCAGCAGCGCGGCCTGGCGCTCGCCCTCGTCGTTCAGCGGAATGTCCAGGTGGCCCTGCAGGCGGCGCTCGGCGTTCCAGGCCGTTTCGCCGTGGCGGATCAGGAGGATGTCGGTGGGTGCTGCGGATGCGTTCGTTGTCGTCATGCGGATGCGCCGCCCCGCGCCGCGGAGCGATCGTTCAGGGCTGCCCGGCTGGCCGGGCAGCCGTAGGTAGAGTGAAAACCGGTCAGGAAGGCTGGCCGATCAGATTGCCCGCCACGTCGGGATTGAGCGAATACACGCCGAAGATCTTCGCCTCGTCCAGGATGTGCCCGGTAATGGCCAGGCGCGCTTCCTTGCCGGTGAACGGGCCCGCCAGCGGCAGCCGCGGAATGTCGAGGGCATACAGCGTGAACACATAGGTATGCACGCGCTCGTCGTTCCACGGCGGGCACGGGCCGTCGTAGCCAAAGTATTCGCCGGCCATGGCGGGATCGTTCGCGAACCAGCCCGTGTAATCGTTGATGCCGTGACGCAACTGGTGCTCGGTGCCGTTCTTGATCGTGAACGGCACGAGGGGGCCGCTCTTGCCGCCCGGGGTGACCATGTCCGAGAACAGGCCCTCGGCGAAGGATTTCAGGCAGACGGGAATGTCGACCAGCGACCAGTGATAGAAATCCGTCCGCGGCAACGTATCGGGGACGGTCCGGCCCTCCTGGTTCACGTTGCTGCCGTCCGTCGGCACGTCGAGGTCGTGCACGAGCAGCGCCAGCGACTGCGTGCCGGCCGGCACGTCGTCCCAGGCGATATGCGGACTCCGGTTGCTCGACAGCTTGATGTGGGCGCCGGGGTCCATCTCGGCGAACGCACATCTGGGCGGAATCATGTCGCCCTCGGTAAAGGAATCGCTCCATATCTTCATGATTAGTCTCCTTCCCATCCGCTCACCGTAAGACCATCGCCGCGGCGCGCGGTTTCCCCTTTCAGCTCGCGACCCGGGGTGGATCAATACGCAGCCAGAACGTCACCGGTCCGTCATTGATCAGCGCCACCTTCATGTCGGCGCCGAAACGGCCCGTTTCGACGATACCGTGACGCTCGCGCGCCTGGCGCACGACATGGTCGAACAGCCGCCGTCCATCCTCCGGCGCGGCGGCCGGGGAAAACGACGGCCGCGTGCCCGAACGGGTGTCGGCCGCCAGCGTGAACTGCGGCACGAGCAGCAGGCCGCCCGCCACGTCCGTCACGCTGCGGTTCATCTTGCCGGCGTCGTCCGAAAACACGCGGTACGTCAGCAGTTTCGCCAGCAGCGCGTCGGCCTCGCGTTCCGTGTCGCCTTTTTCCGCGCACACGAGCACCATCAGCCCGCGGCCGATGGCACCGGTGACCGCGCCGTCGACGGTAACGCTGGCCTCGCCGACCCGTTGCAGCAGGCCGATCATGCGGACAGCGGCCCCGCGGCGAGCGTGACGCGGGCGAACTTGCGCTTGCCCACCTGCAGCACGAACGTGCCGGCCTGGACTTGCAGCGCCTTGTCGGCCACGACCGTACCATCGATGCGCACGCCGCCCTGGTCGATCATGCGCATGGCTTCCGAGCTCGAGGCGCACAGCCCGGCCTGGCGCAGCAACTGGGCCAGGCCCAGCGGCGCGCCGTTGACGTCGACTTCCGGCACGTCGTCCGGGATGCCGCCCTTGGAACGGTTGACGAAGTCGGCCAGCGCATCCTCGGCGGCCTGCTGAGAGTGGAAGCGGGCGACGATTTCCTGGGCCAGCGCGACCTTCGCATCGCGCGGGTTGCGGCCGCCTGCCACCTCCGCTTTCAACGCGGCCAGATCCTGAATGGAACGGAACGACAGCAGCTCGTAATACTTCCACATCATGACGTCCGAGATGCTCATCAGCTTGCCGAACATCGTGTTGGCCGGTTCGGTGATGCCGATGTAGTTGTTCTTGGACTTGGACATCTTCTCGACGCCGTCCAGGCCTTCCAGCAGCGGCATGGTCAGGATGCACTGCGGCTCCTGGCCATAGTCTTTTTGTAGCTCGCGGCCCACAAGCAGATTAAATTTCTGGTCCGTTCCACCCAGCTCAAGGTCTGCTTTCAAAGCGACGGAATCGTAGCCCTGCATCAAAGGATAGAGGAACTCATGGACCGAGATCGGCGTCCCACTCTTGTAGCGCTTGGTGAAGTCGTCGCGTTCCATCATGCGGGCCACGGTGTAGCGCGAGGCCAACTGGATCATGCCGCGCGCGCCGAGGGCATCGCACCATTCGGAGTTGTAGCGGATTTCCGTGCGCGCCGGGTCGAGCACGAGCGAGGCCTGCTTGAAGTAGGTGGCGGCGTTGGTTTCGATCTGTTCGCGGGTCAGCGGGGGACGGGTGGCGTTGCGGCCGGACGGATCGCCGATCATCGACGTGAAGTCGCCGATCAGGAAGATCACCTGGTGGCCCAGGTCCTGCAGCTGGCGCAGTTTGTTCAGCACGACGGTGTGGCCGAGGTGCAGGTCGGGCGCCGTCGGATCCAGGCCCAGCTTGATGCGCAGCGGTGTGCCGCTCTGTTCCGAACGGGCCAGTTTCTGGGCAAATTCGCTCTCGATCAGCAGCTCGTCCACGCCGCGCTTGGCGATGGCGAGGGCGTCCTGGACGGCATCGCTCAGGGGCAGGAGCGCCGGGCCGGCCGCTGGCGTTGCAATTTTTGCATTACCAGAAATTTCTGGAGAAGTCATAAAAATCTTGTAGGAAAAGGACTAAAACGGTTGTAAGACCCGGTAGTTTGATATAATTCGCGATCCCGTCAATCTTGCCGCACGAAAAGTTTCAACGACAACACTAATAACAACGACAAATGGTCTTGGGCTGTTCAAGCGGTAAATTTTAACTGATTGCATGAACCCAATACAGAAAATCACCGGCAAGCGCTGGTTTGGCCTGGCTGAAACGAGCCGCAAAACCCGCATCGTCGCCGGGGGTGCCGCGGCCCTGGCACTGTGCGCCTTCGGCGCCACCGCCGTCGCGCCGATCGCACCGGACGCATCGGACATTCCGGTCAAGTCGGTCGCGCAAGACCTGCAACTGCCGAACCTGGCAGACCAGATCGCGGCCCTCCAGCAAGACCAGCAGCAATTCATCCACGAAGAACGCATCCGTCCCGGCGACTCGCTGGGCGCCGTGTTCAACCGTCTCGGCATCGAAGACCAGCAAGCCCAGGCCTTCGTCCGCGCCGACAAGGTGGCCCGCTCCATCCTCTCGCTCAAGACCGGCAAGCGCATCCAGGCCGAGACCGACGAGAACGGTCTGCTGCTGAGCCTGCACGCGACGATCGCCGACAAAGACCAGTTCAAGACCGTCACCGTGACGCGCAAGGGCGACAAATTCGTCTCCAACGCGGCCCCGGCCCAGCTCGAGCGCCGTGTCGAGATGCGTTCGCGCGACATCACGAGCTCGCTGTACGCCGCCACCGACGACGCCAGCGACGGCAGCCAGATTCCGGATTCCGTCGTCAACCAGATCATCGAGATGTTCTCGACGAGCATCGACTTCCGCTCGGACCTGAAGCGCGGCGACCGTTTCAACGTCGTCTACGAAACCTACTGGCTGGACGGCGAGATGGTGCGCACGGGCCGCATCCTGGCCGGCGAATTCGTCAACCGCGGCGTGGCCTACCAGTCCGTCTGGTACGAAGACCCCATCAGCCACCAGGGCGGCTACTACAGCCTGGACGGCAAGTCGCTGAAAAAAGCGTTCCTCAAGTCGCCGGTGGCATTCAACCGCATCTCGTCGGGCTTCTCGATGCGCATGCACCCGGTGCTCGGCGTCTGGAAAAAACACGAGGGCGTCGACTTCGCGGCGCCGATGGGCACCCCGATCAAGGCGTCGGGCGACGGCGTGGTCGACTTCGTCGGCACCCAGAACGGCTACGGCAACATCGTCGTGCTCAAGCACTGGTCCAACTACAGCACCGCGTACGGCCACATGAGCCGCTTCGCCGGCGGCCTGCACCGCGGCCAGAAAGTGGCGCAGGGCGACGTAATCGGCTACGTCGGCGCGACGGGCTGGGCGACGGGCCCGCACCTGCACTACGAATTCCGCATCGGCGGCCACGCCACCGACCCGATGGCGCTGAAGAACCTGCAGCAGCAGCCTTTGACGCCGGGCGAATTGAACCGATTCAGGATGGCCGCCGCCGAGATGTCGCACCGCTTCTCGCTGCTCTCGCCGGCCGGTAACGCGATGGCCGCACGCTGATCCTTCAGCTTTGCGATATAGACGCCTTGCACGGCATGCCGGCAAGGCGTTTTGCTTTTAGGAATCGATAATGGCATCCACCCTCTACATCGGCCTGATGTCCGGCACGAGCCTGGACGGCGTCGACGGCGTGCTGGCCGACTTTTCCGGGCGCGGCATCCGCACGCTGGACGCCGCCTTCACGCCGTTCCCGGCCGACCTGCGCGCCGAACTGATGGCCCTGCAGGCCGCCGGCGCCAACGAACTGGAACGCGAGGCGCTGGCCGCGAACGCGCTGGCGCGCTGCTACGCCGAGTGCGTGAAAACGCTGGCCGCCGCCGCGCCCGGCCCAGTCCGCGCCGTCGCCGTGCACGGCCAGACCATCCGCCACCGCCCCGAACTCGGTTTTACGCGCCAGACGAATAATCCCGCCCTGCTGGCCGAACTCGCCGGCATCGACGTCATCGCCGACTTCCGCAGCCGCGACGTCGCCGCCGGCGGCCAGGGCGCGCCCCTCGTGCCGGCCTTCCACGAAGCCCGCTTCGGCAAGCGCGGGCAGGTACGCGTCGTCGTCAATATCGGCGGCATCGGCAACATCAGCGTGCTGCACGGCGACGGCCGCGTGAACGGCTACGACACCGGTCCCGGCAACGTACTGATGGATTTGTGGATCGCGCGCCACCGCGGCCTGCCGTACGACCAGGACGGCGCCTGGGCGGCCACCGGCACGGTCGACACCGCCCTGCTCGACCTCCTCCTGGACGAACCGTACTTTCGCCAGCCGCCGCCCAAGAGCACGGGCCGCGACCTGTTTCACGCGCGATGGCTCGATGCGAAGCTGGCGCAGCGGCCGGGCGTGGCGCCGGCCGACGTGCAGGCAACGTTGACGCGGCTGACGGCCGTGACCATCGCCCGCGCCATCCAGGATGAAGCCGCCGCGCAGGCCGTCTACGTCTGCGGCGGCGGCGCGTACAACGGCGTGCTGCTGCGCGACATCGCCACCGCGCTCGGCGGCGGGATTCCCGTCGCGTCGACGGAGACGCTGGGCGTCGCGCCGAACCGCGTGGAGGCGCTCGCCTTCGCGTGGCTGGGCTACCGCTTCCTGCGCCGCCAGCCGGGCAACCTGCCGGCGGTGACGGGGGCGGCAGGACCGCGCATCCTGGGCGCCTTGTATCCGGCCTGACGCCGTTTGCGACAAAACCACGGCCGCCTCCGCAGGGCGGGCATTTGGGGCCGGGGGCCCCAAATGAAACGTGCCCGCGCGCGACGTTCGCGTCGCGCAGGCATCCGCGTGGGCGTAGGGCCACCCACCCTACGATATTTGGTGCGACAAAACCACGTGTGCCTTCTCAGCGGCACGCGGCACTTGTACCATTGTGACTACCCAATACGCTTGAGAAAGACATCATGACCTTCACGAATCTCACCCGCGCACTCGCCCTGGCGCTGGCCGCGGCCGCCATGTCCTTGCCCGCCCATGCCGACAGCGTCGCGTCGTCCGCCTCCAGCGCCGGCTCCGCGTCGTCGGGCAGCATCTCCGATTCCATCGGCGGCTCCAGCAACAGCTCGCACGGCGACAACAGGCGCGCGGAGACCGGCCCGTACCGCGTGATCGACGTCGCCCAGGCCCCGGCCAAGGCGGGCGTCACGCGCATCACGCTGCGCGCCGCCGCGGGCGATGCCGCGACCGAGTTCTGGGTCGACGTGCCCGACCGCGCGCTGGCCGACCGCCGCGTCGACAAGGGGCAAATCGTGCAGGTGAACGAGCGCGTGTACGGCTACGAATTCGCGTACGGCGACACGCGCAAGCCCTTCTTCCTCGCGCTGCAGGACGACTGGTATCGCGAACTCGCCTCGCGCAAAGTGACCATCTGATGGTCGGTCGGCTCGTTGCGGCCGCGCTGCTGCTGTTCGCGAGCGCGGGCGCATGGGCCGGCATCCCGACGTTCTGCGACCGCGCCGACAAGGTCACGGCCGCGGACCAGGACCGCGTGCTGCGCTTCGCCGCGGCCGTCAAGGACGAACTGGCGCGCTCGGGCAGCAGCATCGCCCTCGTGGCGCGCGCGGGCCTGGACCTCTCCCGCTTCGGCCTGCTGTACTCGCACGCGGGCATCGCCCTGCAGGACAATCAGGGCGGCCCGTGGGTCGTACGCCAGCTGTACTACGCGTGCGACGAATCGCGGCCGCGCCTGTTCGACCAGGGCATGTCCGGCTTCGTGCTCGGTGCCGACGCGCCGACGCACGGCCACGTCGCCCTGCTGTTCCCGCCCGCCGCGGACAGCGCGCTGCTCGAGCGGGCCGCGCTCGACAAACCCCTCGCGCTCGCGCTGCTGGGCGACAGCTACAGCGCGAACGCCTATGCCTTCGGCACGCGCTACCAGAACTGCAACCAGTGGGTGGCGGAGCTGCTCGCGTTCGCGTGGGGGCACCTCGCCGAATCCGGCGCCCCGCGCGCGCGCGCGCAGGCGTGGCTGCGCGCGCAAGGCTACGCGGCCAAGCCCGTCAAGATTCCCTCGCACTGGACGATGTTCGCCGGCCAGTTCGTGCCCCTCGTGCACGTGGGCGACCATCCGCTCGACGACATCCATGCCCTCGCGCTGCACATCAGCGTGCCGACGACGATCGAGGACTTCGTGCACCGCACAGCGCCGCGGACGCGCCGCGTGGAGCTGTGCCACGACGAGCGCCGCATCGTCGTGCACCGCGGCTGGGAGCCGCTCGGCGCGGCCTGCGATCCGCTGCCGGGCGACGACGTGATCGCGCTCGCGCCCTGATCGGACGGCCGTGTAAGATGACGGCTCGTCAACTTGCACCGACCGCCCCATGCCCACCCAACTGCTCCGCCACGTCGTCCTGTTCTCGTTCAAGGACGACGCGTCGTACGACGACGTCGACGCCATCGTGACCGGCTTCACTGCCCTCCCCGCATCCATCCCGGGCATCGCCGGCTACGAATGGGGCACGAACGTGAGTCCGGAACGCCTGAACGACGGCTTCACGCACTGCTTCACGTTGACGTTCGCCGCGGCCGAGGACCGCGACGCCTACCTCGCGCATCCGGCGCACCGGCGCTTCGTCGAGACGCTCAAGCCTGCTCTCGCCAAGTCGCTGGTGCTGGACTACTGGGCCAGATAAGACGTCACGCGTGGGCACGTGGTGCCCACCCTCCCGGATAACGCGTTACTCCTTGTGGACGGCGCTCCACACCATGTCCGGCAGCGTCACGTCCACCGACACCGGCAGGTCGTCCGCCGCCTGCCCGAACAGCACGCGGTAGGTGCCCGCACGGATGCGCCAGCTGTTGTCCGCGACTTCATACGTGGCCAGCAGGCGCGGATCGACGGCCTGCGTGAACGCGCTGGCGGCGCCCGCCTGCAGGTCGAGCTTCTGGAACGCGACCAGGCGTTTCGGCGCTTCCCAGCCCGACGCCTTGACGTCCGCCGGCGCGACATACACCTGCACGACGCCCTTGCCGGCCAGGCCGCCCGTGTTGCGCAGCGCGGCGCCGACCGTCAGCGCACCGTTCGCGACGTTCGCCTTCGGCGCCGCGACGGCGAAGCGCGTATAGCTCAGGCCATGGCCGAACGCGAATAACGGTTTATACCCTTTCGCGTCGTACCACTTGTAGCCGATCGCGGCGCCTTCGTCGTAGGTGATGTGGACGGGGACGCCGTCCTTGTGGCCGAAGCCGGGAATGTCCGCATGCGCCAGCTGCGCGTCCGAGGCGGGGAAGCTGATCGGCAGGTGGCCGGACGGATTCACTTTACCCGTCAGGATGCGCGCGATCGCCTCGCCGCCCCGCATGCCGGGATAGAACGCTTCCAGCACGGCCGGTACCTGGTTCAGCCACGGCATGAGGATCGCGCCGCCCGATTCCACGACGACGACGGTCCGCGGATTCGCGCGCACGACGGCGGCGACCAGCGCATCCTGGTTGCCGTCCAGTTCCAGCTTGCCGTCGAAGCCCTCGCCCATCCACTGCGTCACGAACACGACGGCGATGTCGGACTGCTTCGCCAGCGCGACGGCGGCCCCGATGTCCGTGCCGCTCGCGTAGCCGATCTTCGATGCCGGCAGCTCGGTTTTCAACGCCGCGAGCGGCGCCGACGGCATGTACACGACGGGGCCCGGCCACGACTTGGGCGCCAGGTCCGGCACGGCATTGCCGCCGACCGGCGTCACGCCGGACGAGCCACCGCCGGCCAGCACGCCCTTGTCCGCGTGGCCGCCGATGACGGCCACCGACTTCACGTTCGTAAGCGGCAGCAGGTTCTTCTCGTTCTTCAGCAGCACCAGCGATTCCTCGGCGGCGTGCTGCGACACGGCGGCGTGCGCGGCGAAATCGATCGTGCCCACTTTCGGCGGATCGTCGAAGGTACCCGTCTGGAACAGCGGCCACAGGATGCGCTGCGCCATGTCGTCCAGGCGCCGCATCGACACGTCGCCGCGGTCCATCGCCTGTTTGAAATTCTTCGCCGAATAGAACGGGCCGTGGTGATTGCAGCACGGGTAGCCCGTGAACTGGTCGAGGCCATAGTTCGCCGCGTCCGCCGTCGAGTGCACGGCGCCCCAGTCGGCCATCACATAGCCCTTGAACTTCCAGTCCTGCTTCAGCGTCTTGTTCAGCAGGTATTCGTTCTCGCACGCCCAGCGGCCGTTCACGAGGTTGTACGAGCACATCACGGAGCCCGGTTTCGCCAGGTCGTTGAGGATCTCGAACGCCAGCAGGTCGGACTGGCGCATGGCCTCGGGCGAGATCGTGACGTCGACCGTCGTGCGCTGGCTTTCCTGGTCGTTGATCGCGAAGTGCTTCATCGTCGACACCATGTGGCGCGACTGGATGCCGTTCACGAGTCCCGCGGCCATGCGTCCGGCCAGCAGCGGATCTTCACCCACGTATTCGAAGTTGCGGCCGTTGCGCGGCTCGCGCGCCAGGTTGGCGCCGCCGGCCAGGAAGGTGTTGAAGCCGGACGCGCGCGCCTCGTCGGCGATCATGCGTCCGCCCGCCTCGGAGACGGCCGGATCGAAGCTGGCCGCCGTTGCCAGCGACGACGGCAGCGCCGTGCGTTCCATGCCGCTCACGCGCACGCCGATCGATGCGTCGGTCTGCCACTGCCCCGGAATGCCCAGGCGCGCGATGCCCGGCACGTAGCCGGCCGAGCCCTTGATCTCGTGCGCCGCCACGTCGGCTTTCACGCTTGGCGGCACGATGTCGTCCGGCTGCCTGGCCAGGTCTTCCTTGCCCGTGTAGCTGACGATCAGCAGCAGCTTTTCGTCGAGCGTCATGGCGGCGACGGCCGCGCGGGCGCGCTCGTCGGCCGACCTGGATTTGTCGAGCCAGGGGCGGTCCTGCGCCTGGGCGCCCATCGCCGCGCAGGCGAGAAGGACGGCGACGGTCGTTTGTTTCATCATGCTTGTCTCCTTGTCGTTGGTGTTATTTGCGGACCGTGTCGATCACGCGGAATTCGCCCGCCACGTGCATCATGCTCATCAAGTACAACATGCCGTCGAAGTAGCGCTGCTCGCCGCTCGGTACCGGCGTGTCCCACAGCGCGCGCAGGAAGTCGTCGGACACCTGCCCCGGCGTGGCCGCCAGGCTGCCGACGGCGGCCGCCGCCAGCATCCCGGTCGAATGGCGGTCCGACAGCGGCTTGCCGTCCAGCGTGTAGCGGTCGGCGAAGCGGTCGACGCCCTGCGTGGCCAGGAAGCGCTGCAGGCGGTCGGACAGCCCCTGCTGACGCGGATCCTTGTTCCACCAACTGCGGTCGACGGACCAGTTGCTGATCGTGCGCCAGCTGTCGTAGGCGAACGCGCCGGGACTGCCGTCCCAGCTCTTCAAGGGCGTGCCATCGAAGTCGGCGCGGTCGGGACCGAGACCCGTCGCGGGGTCGGCCGTCTTGACGAAGAAGTCGCGGCTGGCGGCCGCCGCGCGGGCCCAGAATGCGCGGTCTTCGCGCGGACCCCAGCGCGCCCACAGCTCGTAGAACGCGGGCAGGTGGTAGGACGGATCGGAGCCGGGGACGAACGTTTCGGGCACGAAGCGGACCATCGCGTGCGCTTCGTCGACCATCGGTCCAACCGTCACCGCGCGCGGTTCGCGGCGCGGGCGGTGCAAAGGCCACGGTTTGCCAGCCTTGTCGGCCGCGGCCTGTTCGCGGCGGTTGTTCGGGCTGGGCCAGGGCGTATCCGGCTCGACGAACGGCGCATCGCCCGGATGGATGCGGAACGGCGGCAGGCCCGTCACGACTGGGTGGTGACGCATGCCGCGCAGGATGGTATCGGCTTCGCGCTGGTAATCGTAGATGCCCTTGCCGTTGCCCCAGCGGCGCGCGGCGAAATACAGGGCCATCGCATAGTATTCCTCGCCGTCCGGCGCGGCCCCGGTGGCGCGCGGCGTGCCGTCCGTGTTCATCGACCACGCGAAATAGCCGCGCGACGGATTGGCCGGATCGGTCGTCAGCATATAGGTCTTCGACCAGTTCCACAGCGCGTCGAATTCGCGCTTCTTGTCGAGTTGGACGGCGATCATCATGCCGTAGCTCATGCCCTCGGTGCGGACATCGTTGTTGGCCCAGTCCGTGATGTAGGCAAGCGTGCCGTTCGCGTTCGCCCCCGTCTCGAAATAGACGCGCTGTTCCTGGCCGTCGCCGTGGAACAGTCGCTGGAACGTGCTCTCGATCCTCGCATGCGTTTCTTGCGGACTGCGGCCCAGGCGTTCGGCGAACAGGTTGTGGTAGCGCTGCGTCCGGTAGGCGCCGGCGCCGTCATCGACGGCCTGTGCCGCGGCGACGGCCGACGCGGCGGGTGCCTGTTGCGCCTGGGCGGCGCCGGTCCAGGCGATGATGATAGCGGTAACACCGCCAAGTAAGATGGGTGCCCTCGACATTGTTTTTCTTTCGTTTTATAGGGTTATGTGTCTCCTTGCCGCCACGCCCGCGCGCAGCGGACGCCCATCGGCGCAATCAGTGTACTACGGCTAGTTGCCCATCAGCCATCGATTAGCTTGTCATTACGGCAGCATCCAACACTGTGGCGGATCGGCATAGGGGGCAGCTAATGTTAGCTGCGCCCCTGCCACACCACCCGGCATGCGGGTCCGCACCGGGCGGTTCGAGTAGTTGAGGTCAGGACAAGCGTGGTACTCCCGACCGGTCGAAGTAGGCAACCGTAAGGACTGACTTCAACAGCCGGTCGGCGTTGCGCCACCAGCGACGGCTATTTGCCGCAACCTGCTCGGCAACAGCAGGCATTGCCCCGAGTCGAAGCAGTTCCCGATACATGGTCGTCCCGCGTTTCCAGTGCTTGAGCTGGATCGCCCGGAGCCTGTGACGCAGCCATTCGTCGAGTTGTCTCCATATCTTCGGGGTTTCGGCATATTTGAAGTACCCTTTCCAGCCAAGCATGTAGGAGCGCAGCCTCTCGACGATCTGGAGCATGCTGCGGCCGCCAGAGCGTCTTGTCAGTTCGCGGATGCGTTGCTTGAATGTTGCCAGCGGCTTCTCCGCGACCTTCAATTTCACCACCCTCCCCCTTCCCACCCACAGGCTGTAACCGAGGAACTTGCGACCGAAGGTGCTGCCGACCGCGCTTTTGGTTTCGTTGACCACGAGGTGCAACTTGGCATAGAGGCGGCGCAACAGCACCATCACCCGCTCGCCCGCACGCTTGCTGCGAACGTACACGTTCGCATCATCGGCGTAGCGCGCAAAGCAATGGCCGCGTCGTTCCAATTCCTTGTCCACTTCATCGAGCAGGACATTGGCCAGCAAGGGCGAGAGCGGACCGCCTTGCGGCGTGCCTTCATGCCGAGACTGCACCACGCCATGGTCCATGATGCCGCTGTTCAGATAGGCGCGCACCAGCCGGATCACGCCAGCGTCGTCGATGCGTTTCCGTAAGCGGTCGATCAGGATGTCATGGTTGACCCTGTCGAAGAATTTCGACAGGTCCACATCCACCACGATCCGCCGCCCCGACTGGACGTACGCTCGGGCGGCAAGTACCGCGTCCTGCGCACGCCGGCCTGGGCGGAAGCCGTAGCTGTGCTCGCTAAATGTGGGGTCAAGAATCGGTTGCAGCACTTGGAGCAGTGCCTGCTGGATCAGCCGATCCGTCACCGTCGGGATGCCAAGCTCGCGCTCGCCACCGTCGGGCTTCGGAATCGTTACCCTGCGTACCGGGCTGGGCCGGTACGTCCCCGCCAACAATTGTTCGCGTATCCCCGGCCAGGCCACGGCCAGGTAGCGCGAGGTTTCGTCGATGTCCCGACCATCCACCCCGGCTGCGCCCTTGTTGGCGCGCACACGCTTGAACGCTTGCAGCAGGTTTTCCCTTCTCAACGCTGCATGCAGCAGCATTGATCCCGCGTCTCCTGACGCATGTCGCGGGCGACAGGCTTCGTCGCTGGAGATTTCAGCCAAGGCTTCACCCTGACCTACGGCCTCCCGCCCCGCCTTGGCGGGCATCTGACGCATTGCCTGTCGCATCGACATGCCGGACAACACTCCTACTCGTTCGGTCCTTCGTCGGCGGGGTCGAGCCTTCCCGGCGCTACCGCCAACTACTATGACCTCTGCTGAGACCCCGCTACGGCAGCGCCGCCGCCCTTTCAGGCGTGAGGCGGGGCGTCCCCAGGTAAGGGCCGCACTCCTTCATCACACAACCGCCGCATCTACGCCGCTTCGCCTCGACCACAAGAGCTTCGCGGTTTGTCGCCCGCTCGCCCTGCTCGGCAGCGCCTTCTATGCGATTCTTGTCCATCGGCTCATGATTTACGATTCACGCTTCCTCCCCACGGTCGATTACTCTTCCGCAGTTGCGCTTCACTTCGCTCGCTGTGGTCAGCTTGCGGCGGGACTTTCACCCGCAAGAGTGCGCCCATGCTGGGCGCAC
>NZ_JAXOFN010000021.1:0-127020 GCF_034420155.1 Massilia luteola | reverse complement strand
GTCGTCGCCGGCTACGGCCTGTGGGTCTACCGCCGCAAGAAGAGCGCGAACACGTCCGCCTCGCACGACTACTTCCTGGCCGAAGGCTCGCTCACCTGGTGGGCCATCGGCGCGTCGCTGATCGCGTCCAACATCTCCGCCGAGCAGTTCATCGGCATGAGCGGTTCGGGCTTCCGCATCGGCATGGCCATCGCCGTGTACGAACTGATGGCCGCCGCCACGCTGGTCATCGTCGCCGTGTTCTTCATGCCGGTCTACCTCAAGAACCGCATCTACACGATGCCCCAGTTCCTCGAACAGCGCTACGGCAAGGCCGTCGCCACGACGATGGCGCTGTTCTGGCTCGGCCTGTACGTCGTCGTCAACCTGACCTCGATCCTGTACCTGGGCGCGCTCGCGATCGGCAGCGTCACCGGCGTCGGCGTGCTGCCCTGCATGCTGTTCCTCGCCGTCTTCGCCGCCATCATCACGCTGGGCGGCATGAAGGTCATCGGCTACACGGACGTGATCCAGGTGACCTGCCTCGTCATCGGCGGCCTCGTGACCACGTGGCTGGCGCTGGACCTCGTCGCCAAGCTGGGCCAGGGCCACGGCGCGCTGCAGGGCTTCTCGACCTTGTACAACACGACCCGCGACCACTTCGAAATGGTGCTGGGCCGCGACAACAAGAACTACATGGACCTGCCGGGCCTGTCGACGCTGATCGGCGGCATGTGGATCGTCAACCTGAACTACTGGGGCTGCAACCAGTACATCACGCAGCGCGCCCTCGGCGCCGACCTGCCGACCGCGCGCAAGGGCCTGCTGTTCGCGGCATTCCTGAAACTGGTGATGCCGATGATCGTCGTCATGCCGGGCATCGCCGCGTTCGCGCTGGACCGTGCCGGCGTGCTGGGCGACGCCATGCGCGTCGGCGGCGAGCTGAATCCGGACCGCGCCTACCCGACCCTGCTGGCGATGCTCCCGTCGGGCATCAAGGGCATCGCGTTCGCCGCGCTGACGGCCGCCGTCGTCGCATCGCTGGCCGGCAAGGCCAACTCGATCGCCACCATCTTCACGCTCGACATCTACCAGAAGCGCCTGCACCCGAACGTCAGCGAACAGAAGATGGTGTGGATCGGCCGCATGACCGTCATCGTGTCGATGCTGCTGGCCATCGTGATCGCGCCGCTGATGGGCATCGACAAGAAGGGTGGCTTCCAGTACATCCAGGAATACACGGGCTTCGTCTCGCCGGGCATCCTGGCCATGTTCCTGCTGGGCTTCTTCTGGAAAAAGACAACGGCGGACGCGGCGATGTTCGCGACCGTCGGCGGCCTGGTGTTCTCGATCATCCTGAAGTTCCTGCCGACGATGATGGACCTGCACTTCCTCGCGCCGATCGGCTTCGCCCACGACAACGGCAGCGGTGTCTACGAGATCCCGTTCCTGGACCGCATGTTCATCGTGTTCTGGCTCGTCGTCGCCGGCATGGTGCTGCTCAGCACCGTGTTCGCCCGCGGCAAAGTGAAAGCGCTGATCGTCGACACCAAGCTGTTCAAGGTCGACGGCGCATTCGCCCTCGGCTCGGCCGTCATCTGCGTGGTGCTGGCGACCATCTACGGCATGTGGTGGTAAGGGTCCGCCGATCGTCGTAGGGTGGGCTCCCCGAGCCCGCGCGGACGTTCGCGTCACGCCTACGCTACGCACGGCATTTAATCCGCCGCCCCTCCCCACAGGCGGCGATCCAATAATTCGTCGTCCCCGCCCAGGCGGGGATCCGATTTTGCAAGCGTGTCGATACGCGGAAAACCTGGGTCCCCGCCTCCGCGGGGACGACGTTTTCTGGCGGGCCATGTGATATGAAATACGAATCACAGGCCACCAAATCATATATTGGACAACTTTCCAGCAACCCGGCACCCTAGTGCCTTCATTCGTTCGCCGTCCAAAGGAGACACCATGCCCACTTACCGTTCCCATACCACGACCCAAGGCCGCAACATGGCGGGCGCCCGCGCCCTGTGGCGCGCGACCGGCATGAAGGATGGCGACTTCGACAAACCGATCATCGCCGTCGTCAACTCCTTCACCCAGTTCGTGCCGGGCCACGTGCACCTGAAGGACCTGGGCCAGCTGGTCGCGCGCGAGATCGAGGCGGCGGGCGGCGTCGCCAAGGAATTCAACACCATCGCCGTCGACGACGGCATCGCGATGGGCCACGGCGGCATGCTGTACTCGCTGCCGTCGCGCGACCTGATCGCCGACTCGGTCGAGTACATGGTCAACGCGCACTGCGCCGACGCGATGGTCTGCATCTCGAACTGCGACAAGATCACCCCGGGCATGCTGATGGCCGCCATGCGCATCAACATCCCGACCGTGTTCGTGTCGGGCGGCCCGATGGAAGCGGGCAAGGTGCTCAAAGTCGTCAACAACGACAAGAAGATCATCAAGCTGGACCTCGTCGACGCGATGATCCAGGCCGGCGATTCGAACATCTCGGACGCCGATGTCGCGGAAGTCGAGCGCTCGGCCTGCCCCACCTGCGGTTCGTGCTCCGGCATGTTCACGGCGAACTCGATGAACTGCCTGACCGAGGCGCTGGGCCTGTCGCTGCCGGGTAACGGCACCGTCCTCGCGACGCACGCCGACCGCAAGGAACTGTTCCTGCGCGCCGGCCGCCTGATCGTCGACCTGGCCAAGCGCCACTACGAACAGGACGATTACACGGTCCTCCCGCGCAGCATCGCCACCCGCGCCGCCTTCGAGAACGCGATGGCGCTGGACGTGTCGATGGGCGGTTCCACCAACACCGTGCTGCACCTGCTGGCCGCCGCGCACGAAGCGGGCGTCGAGTTCAACATGGCGGACATCGACCGCATCTCGCGCAAGGTGCCCTGCCTGTGCAAGGTCGCGCCGATGACCAACAAATACCACATTGAGGACGTGCACCGCGCCGGCGGCATCATCGCCATCCTCGGCGAGCTGGCGCGCGCCGGCCTGCTGGACACGTCGCTGCCTACCGTGCACTCGCCGACCTTGGGCGACGCGATCGAAAAGTACGACATCAAGCGCAGCGACGACCAGGCCGTGCACACGCTGTTCCGCGCGGCGCCGGGCGGCGTGCCGACGCAGACGGCATTCTCGCAGGCCGAGCGCTTCGACTCGGCCGACCTGGATCGCGCCGAAGGCTGCATCCGCGACCGTGCGCACGCCTACTCGCAGGACGGCGGCCTCGCGGTCCTGTACGGGAACATCGCCGAGAAGGGCTGCATCGTGAAGACGGCCGGCGTCGACGACAGCATCCTGAAGTTCTCCGGCAAGGCGCGCGTGTTCGAAAGCCAGGACGCCGCGGTCGAAGCCATCCTCGGCGACACGGTGCACGCCGGCGACGTCGTCATCATCCGCTACGAAGGCCCGAAAGGCGGCCCGGGAATGCAGGAGATGCTGTACCCGACCTCGTACATCAAGTCGAAGGGCCTCGGCAAGGCGTGCGCGCTGTTCACCGACGGCCGCTTCTCGGGCGGCTCGTCCGGCCTCGTGATCGGCCACGCGTCGCCGGAAGCGGCGGAAGGCGGCGCGATCGGCCTCGTGGAAGAAGGCGACATGATCGACATCGACATCCCGAACCGCACCATCGACCTGCGCGTGACGGCCGGCGAACTGGCGCGGCGCCGCGGCGCGATGGACGCGCGCGGCGCGGCCGCCTGGCAGCCGGTCGACCGCGAGCGCGCCGTCTCGCAGGCCCTGCGCGCCTACGCGGCGCTGACCACGTCGGCCGACCGCGGCGCCGTGCGCGACCTGTCGCAGCTGAAGCGCTGACCGGCGCACGCGCCACGGCGCCGCGAGGCCGGCATGCCGCCCGGGCGTGCCGCGCCGCCCCGGCGCCGGCGTCGAAGCGACGGATCGTCCGCGCCGGCGCCGTCGCCGTCGTCGAAGCGGGCCGGCGGCGCGACGAATTTGGCCGCGATGCTCGCCGCGATGGCGAGCACTCCTGTCGTTGCGAGCAAGGCCTGGAGCATGGTGTCCTCACATGACATAGGTTTTGACGAAGAAGGCGAGCGTGATGCACGTCGTGGCGACCAGCGTGACGGCGCGGATCACATTCGACGGTGCGCGCCGTCCGAGATGGGCGCCGCCATGGCCGCCGACGAGCGCACCCGCCAGCATCGCCAGCGTTTCGGGCCAGCGCACCGCGCCGGCCGCGATGAAGGCCAGTACGGCCACCGTATTCGCCGCGCTGACCAGCAAGGTGCGCGGCGCGTTCAGGCGTTTCAGGTCGTGGCAGCCCTGCAGGCCCCACACCGCGATCATCATGATCCCGACCGCGCCGCCGAAGTAGCCGCCGTAGATGCCGAGCGCGAACTGGACGGCCAGCACCGCGTGCGCGCGGATGCGCCAGCGCGCGCGCAATGCGTCCCCGATGCGCCGTCCGAATGCGAGCGCGATCGACGCCGCCAGCAACAGCCACGGCAGCACCACCGTGAACGCCGCGGATGACGTCCGCAACAACAGGACCGCGCCCACCACGCCGCCGCACAGCGTCGCGGCCAGCAACCCACGGAGCGGGACGGCGCCGACCGTGCCCAGGCCGTCCCGATATGCCCATGCGCTCGCCAGCCCGCCCGGAAACAGGGCAACCGTGCTGGAAGCGTTCGCCTGTACCGGAGGCACGCCCGCCGCGATCAACACCGGCAGGCTGACGAACGAACCGCCCCCCGCCAGCGCATTCATCGCACCGGCCACCACGCCACCAGCAAATGTCAGGATCATCGTGTTCATGCGTCGATGGTAGTCGCCGGGCCGCCTTCCCGCAATCCGGCAATGCCGGCGTCTCCTTTCGGAAATCCCGAAACCACACAGCGTGTTCCGACCGTGCCGACATGCCGTGGCGTCCGCATATTTGTTAAATATATGAACAACAACAAACGGCACACCCGGGCGGCGCCAGCGCTCGCCAAGCGCCGCGGTCCGGCAAAAAGTCCCGTGATAACAATGTGTTGGCGATTCTCTAACGGTGTGTCGTTTATACGACCCATCCGCATATTTGTGTCACAAGTGCTTGCGCTACGGCAACTCGTTCTGTAATCATCAGCAGCGGTGCGGTTCACAAACACCGCACACGGGACACACCGGATACCGATCCGGCGTTGAACCGTCCGACCACCGACAGACCTGACGGAGCGCCGCGTGACGCGACTACGCCCCCTGCAAACCTCTTCCCCGCTGATCGTGGCCCTGGCCGCGGCCTGCGTCATCGTCCCGCTGGCCGGCTGGCACTGGCACGGCTGGCTGTGCGCCGCCGTCCTGCTGGCGGGCGCCGCGTTCGCCGCCGTGCGCGCGGCCGCGCCGGCGGCGGCCCACGGATCCGCGGCGGACGACTACATCGCCAGCCGCCGCGCGTTCGGCGCCGACGTCGCCGGCGTGTGGACATCGCACATCGACGCCTCGCGCGAACAGATGGAAACGGCCGTCGTGGCGCTCGTGCAGCGCTTCTCCGGCATCGTCATGCGCCTCGAACAGGCGCTCGCGGCTTCCGGCGCCGCCCGCGACGCCGAGGGCGGCAGCATCGTCGACGTGTTCGCGGCCAGCGAAAAGGAATTGCGCTCGCTGCTGGACATGCTGGCCGGCGCCGCCGCCAGCAAGCAGCAGATGCTGCAAAAGATCGAAGGCCTGCAGGAAGTCACCGCGCACCTGCAGAAGATGGCGGCGGACGTCGCCAGCATCGCGTGGCAGACGAATTTGCTGGCCCTGAACGCGGCCATCGAGGCGGCGCGCGCGGGCGAGGCCGGGCGCGGTTTCGCCGTCGTCGCGAACGAGGTGCGCATGCTGTCGAACCGCTCGGCCGAAGCGGGCAAGCACATCGCCGAACAGGTCGGCCGGATCAGCAGCGCCATCGACACCACCTGCCGTGCCGCGGGCGATTCGATGCGCGAAGAAACCCGCGCCGTGCAGGCGTCCGGCCAGATGATCGGCAACGTGCTCGGCTCGCTGCGCGGCGTCACCGACGCCCTCGTCGCATCGTCCGACCTGCTGGCCCGCGAGAGCGCCGGCATCCAGGGCGAAGTCGGCAATGCGCTCGTGCAGCTGCAGTTCCAGGACCGCGTCAGCCAGATCCTGTCGCACGTCCGCGACAACATCGCGCGCCTGCCCGCGTGGCTGGACGAGCAGGCGCAGGACGGCGGCACGCCCCAGGCACTCGACGCGCGCAGCCTGCTGGCCGAACTGGAAAGCACGTACGCGATGGCCGAGGAACGCACGCTCCACAAGAGCAGTGCCAAGGCGGCCCCGCAGCAGGCCGAAGAAATCACATTTTTCTAGGAACTCTCATGGCAAAAACCATCATGGTGGTGGACGACTCGATTTCGATCCGCCAGGTCGTCGGCATCGCCCTGAAGCAGGCCGGCTACGACGTCATCGAAGGCGTCGACGGCAAGGACGCGCTGGCCAAGCTGACCGGCCAGAAGGTCAGCCTGATCATCAGCGACGTCAACATGCCGAACATGGACGGCATCACGTTCGTGCGTGAACTCAAGACCCGTCCCGCGTACAAGTTCACGCCCGTCCTGATGCTGACCACCGAGTCGCAGGAAGACAAGAAGGAACAGGGCAAGGCCGCCGGCGCGCGCGCCTGGATGGTCAAGCCGTTCAAGCCCGAAGCGCTGCTGGCCGCCGTCCAGAAACTGACCCTGTCCTGACCCGCCGCCGGCAACGGCCGGCCCATCCCGGAGCAATGATGAATATTGGCGAAACGAGCCAAGGGGCCGCCGCATGCCTGGCGGTCGAAGGCGAGATGACGATCTACCGCGCGGCCGAGCTGAAACCCGCGCTGCTGGACGCCGTGCGCGCGAGCGCCGCGCCCGCGCTCGACCTGTCGTCCGTCACGGAATTCGACTGCGCCGGCCTGCAGTTGCTGCTCGTGGCGCGGCGCGAGGCCGCGCACCTCGGCCGGCATCTGGTGCTGCGCGGCGCCAGCCCCGCGGTGCGCGACGCCTGCGCCCTGCTCGGCGTCGACCTCGACGGAGATGTTCAATGAGCATCGACATCGACCAGGTGACGCACACCTTCATCGCCGAGAGCCGCGAGCTGCTCGAACAGATGGAGTCCGCCCTCCTCGCCGTGGCGCGCGACGGCCTCGATGCCGTCAACGCGATCTTCCGCGCGGCCCACACGATCAAGGGATCGGCCGGCATGTTCGGCTTCGACCCCGTCGTCGAATTCACCCACGTGGCCGAGAGCGTCCTGGACAAGGTGCGCGACGGCGCGGTGCCCCTCGGCGACGAACTGGTGGCGCTGCTGCTCGCATGCCGCGACCACATCGGCGCGCTCGTCGACGCCGTCGAAAGCGGCACGCTCGCGGACAACGCCGCGCTGACCGACGCCGGCGCGCCGCTCGTCGCAGCGCTGCAGGGCTACCTCGGCGAAGCACCGGCGGCGACACCGGCCGGCGCCAGCGCCGCCGACTCGCCGGACGCCGGCGCCGCCGGCCACTGGCACATCTCGCTGCGCTTCGGCCCCGACGTCCTGCGCAACGGCATGGACCCGCTGTCGTTCATCCGCTACCTGGGCCAGCTCGGCACCGTCACGGGCGTGGCGACGAGCGCCGACGACCTGCCGGCGGCGGACGAATTCGATCCCGAATCCTGCTACCTCGGCTTCGAGATCGGCTTCGCCAGCAGCGCCGACAAGGCGGCCATCGACAGCGTGTTCGACTTCGTGCGCGAGGACTGCGCCATCCGCATCCTGCCGCCCGAGAACCGCATCGCCGAATACATCGCCTGGCTGGACGAAGTGCCCGCGCAGCGCGAGCGCCTCGGCCAGATGCTCGTGCGCTGCGGCAGCATCACCGCGCACGAGCTGGAACAGGCACTCGCGGCGCAGGCGGCGCACGCCGCCCCGGGCCAGCCGATCGGCGCGATCCTCGTCGGCCAGGGCGCCGTGCGCGCGCCCGTCGTCGAAGCCGCCCTCGCGAAGCAGCGCCAGGCGCCTGAAGCGCGGCCGCAGCAGGAAAGCCGTTCCGTGCGCGTGGACGCCGACAAGCTGGACCGCCTGATCAACCTCGTGGGAGAGCTGATCATCGCCGGCGCCGGCGCCAATCTCATCGCGCGCCGCACCCAGATTCCCGAGCTGCTCGAATGCACGTCCACGCTGTCCAGCCTCGTCGAAGAGGTGCGCGACAACGCGCTGCAGCTGCGCATGGTGAAGATCGGCGCGACGTTCAACCGCTTCCAGCGCGTCGTGCATGACGTGGCGCGCGAACTGGGCAAGGACATCCGCCTGGACGTCAGCGGCGAGGACGCGGAACTGGACAAGACCGTCGTCGAAAAGATCGGCGATCCGCTCACGCACCTCGTGCGCAACGCGATGGACCACGGCATCGAGCCGGCCGACGTGCGCGCCGCGCGCGGCAAGCCGGCGCAGGGCACCGTCGCCCTGAACGCGTATCACGACTCGGGCAGCATCGTGATCGAAGTGAAGGACGACGGCGGTGGCCTGAAACGCGAGCGCATCCTCGCCAAGGCCGTCGAACGCGGCCTCGTCGAGCCGGGGCGCACGCTGACCGACAAGGAAATCTTCAACCTGATCTTCGAACCCGGCTTCTCGACGGCGGAACAGGTGACGAATCTGTCCGGCCGCGGCGTGGGCATGGACGTCGTCAAGCGCAACATCGTCGCCCTGCGCGGCAGCGTGGACGTCGCCAGCACGGAAGGCGCCGGCACCACCGTCACGGTGCGCCTGCCGCTCACGCTGGCCATCATCAACGGCTTCCAGGTCGGCGTCGGCAAGTCCGTGTTCGTGATCCCGATGGAGATGGTCGAGGAATGCATCGAGTTCCGCGACCAGCCGGGCTGCGACTGGGTCGACCTGCGCGGCCAGCCCCTGCCCTTCGTGCGCCTGCGCGAGCGCTTCGGCGTCGCGGGCACGCCGGCGCGGCGCCGCAGCATCGTCGTCGTGCGCTACGGTGGCCGCAAGGCCGGCCTCGTCGTCGACAGCCTGCTGGGCGAATTCCAGACCGTGATCAAACCGCTGGGCAAGGTGTTCGCCGGCGCGCGCTTCCTGTCCGGCTCCTCGATCCTCGGCAACGGCGACGTGGCGCTGATCCTCGACATGGCGGCGCTGCTGGCCGGCGTCGAGACCGAAAGCCAGGCCGCGGCGGCCTGATACATCGCCAGTTTTAATTCAAATGAAGTGGAGAGCCATCGTGCTTAAGAATCTGAAAATCGGTATCCGTCTCGGCCTCGGCTTCGGCGTGGTGCTGCTGTTGTTGCTGGCCATCGCGCTGCTGGCCACGAACCGCATGGCGGCGATGAACCAGGCCACCGTGTACATCACGGCGGACGCCTATCCGAAAGTCGTCATCGCCAAGGACCTGATCCGCGACGTCGTCGACATTCCGCGCCAGATGCGCGGCATGCTGCTCGCCAGCGACGAGGCGGACATCGAACGCTATCGCAAGCTGATCGAACAGCTGCGCGCCGATACGAACGCACGCGTCGGCGACCTGACGAAACTCGTCGCCAGCGAGACGGGCAAGAAGCTGCTCAAGCAGATCGTCGACAAGCACGCGGCGATCGAACCTGCGTACGACCGGTTCTACGGCCTGGTGCGCGGCGACCGCCAGCGTGCGGCGGAATTCGTCGCCAAGGAATACATGCCGGTCAACCGCGAGCTGATCGAAGCCGTCGCCGAACTGGCCAGGCACCAGTCGGACAAGATGCAGACGGTGGCCGACGACGCAAGCCGCAACTACGAGCAGACGCGCCAGCAGGTGCTCGCCATGACCGCCGGCGCCGCCGTCCTGGCCCTGCTCGTGGCCACGCTCATCACGCTGTCGGTCACCCGTCCGCTGCGCGTCGCCGTCGATGCCGCCGACCGCCTGTCCGGCGGCGACCTGACCGTCGACATCGGCGCCACCTCGCGCGACGAAGCGGGCCGGCTGCTGGCCGCGATGAAGAACATGATCGCGAAGCTGACGCAGGTCGTCGGCGACGTGAATGGCGGCGCGCAGTCGCTGGCGTCGGCGTCCGAACAGGTCAGCGCCACGGCGCAATCGCTGTCGCAGGCGGCATCCGAACAGGCGGCCGGCGTCGAGGAAACCAGCGCCTCGCTGGAACAGATGACCGCGTCGATCGCGCAGAACACCGAGAACGCCCGCGTCACCGACGGCATGGCCGCACAGGCCGCGCGCGAGGCGGCGGAAGGCGGCGAAGCCGTGAAAGCCACCGTCGTGGCGATGAAGCAGATCGCCAGGCAGATCGGCATCATCGACGACATCGCCTACCAGACCAACCTGCTGGCGCTGAACGCGGCCATCGAGGCGGCCCGCGCGGGCGAGCACGGCAAGGGCTTCGCCGTCGTCGCCGCCGAGGTGCGCAAGCTGGCCGAGCGCAGCCAGGTGGCGGCGCAGGAGATCGGCGAAGTGGCGTCGAACAGCGTCGACCTGGCGGAGCGCGCCGGCAGCCTGCTCGACCGCATGGTGCCGAACATCCGCAAGACGTCCGACCTCGTGCAGGAAATCACGGCGGCGTCGGAAGAGCAGTCGGCCGGCGTCGGCCAGATCAACGCCGCCGTCGGCCAGATGAGCCAGACGACGCAGCAGAACGCGTCCAGTTCCGAAGAGCTGGCGGCGACGGCCGAGGAGATGAGTTCCCAGGCCGAGCAGCTGCAGCAGGCCATGGCGTTCTTCCGCCTCGCCGGCGGCGACGCCGCGCCAGCGGCGCGCAAGCCGGCGCGGCGCGCGGCGGCCGCGGCGCCCCGGCGCCAAGGCATCGTCACCCACAACCCTGCGTTCGCCGTCGAAGCAGACCTGGACGAATCCAGCTTTACCCGATTCTGATAACACGCGGCTTACGTCGCAAGGAGACCCGAATGTTCCGCAATCTGAAAGTCAGCGTCCGCCTGGGCCTGGGCTTCGGCATCGTCAGCCTGCTGCTGGCCGCCGTCGTCCTGATGGGCATCCACAGCCTGGCCACCCTCAGCGCCAATGTCGATGAAATGGTCACCGACAAGTATCCGAAAGTCGTGTTCAGTTACGACACGATCGGCAATATCCAGGAGATCGCGATCGCGATGCGCGACATCGCGTTGACGGACAACCCCGAGGCGACGCGCCGCGAGCTGGCGCATATCGACGAGTCGCGCAACGACCAGCGCAAGGAAATCGAAAAGCTGCAGCAAAGCGTCAAGTCCGACGTGGGCCGGCAACTGTTCGAGGGCATCCTGCAGCAGCGCCAGAAATACCAGTCCGTGCAGGACCAGTTCATCCGCTTCGCCAACGAGGGCAAGCGCGCCGAGGCCCGCGAACTGCTGACGACCCAGATCCAGCCCATGCAGGATGCCTACATCAAGGCGATCGAAAAGCTGATCGAGCACCAGGACGCGTCGATGCAGCAGTCCGGCAAGGAAGCCGCCGCCGAATACCTCGCCACCCGCGACCAGTTGGCGGCGATGGGCACGGCGGCCGTGCTGCTGGGCGTCGGCATGGCGTTCTGGATCACGCTGGGCCTCACGCGCACGCTGGGCGGCGAGCCGGGCTACGCGGCCGACCTGCTCAAGCGCATCGCCGACGGCGACCTGTCCGGCGACGTCACCTTGCGCCGCGGCGACAACGACAGCATGCTGCACGCCGTCGGCCAGATGGTCGTCAAGCTGCGCCAGGTGATCGCCGGCCAGCGCGCCGTCGTGGAAGCGGCGAACCGCGGCGAATTCGACGCGCGCGTCGACACGGCCGGCATGCGCGGCTTCCAGCAGGAGATGGGCGATGGCCTGAACCAGCTGGTGGCGACGACCGGCGCCAGCGTCGACGACGTGGTGCGCGTGATGTCCGCGCTGGCCGACGGCGACCTGACGAAGCGCATCGACAAGGACTACCGGGGCGCGTTCGCGAAGCTGAAGGATTATTCGAACGGCACGATGGACAAGCTGGCGCAGGTCGTCGGCGAGGTGAACGGCAGCGCACAGTCGCTGGCGTCGGCGTCCGAACAGGTCAGCGCCACGGCGCAATCGCTGTCGCAGTCCGCGTCCGAACAGGCAGCCGGCGTCGAGGAGACGAGCGCCTCGCTGGAACAGATGACTGCGTCGATCGCGCAGAACACCGAAAACGCCCGCGTCACCGACGGCATGGCCACGCAAGCGGCGCGCGAGGCGGCGGAAGGCGGCGAAGCCGTGAAAGCCACCGTCGTGGCGATGAAGCAGATCGCCAGGCAGATCGGCATCATCGACGACATCGCCTACCAGACCAACCTGCTGGCGCTGAACGCCGCCATCGAGGCGGCCCGCGCGGGCGAGCACGGCAAGGGCTTCGCCGTCGTCGCCGCCGAGGTGCGCAAGCTGGCCGAGCGCAGCCAGGTGGCGGCGCAGGAGATCGGCGAAGTCGCATCGAGCAGCGTGGAACTGGCCGTGCGGGCGGGAACGATGCTCGACCAGATGGTGCCGAACATCCGCAAGACGTCCGACCTCGTGCAGGAAATCACGGCGGCGTCGGAAGAGCAGTCGGCCGGCGTCGGCCAGATCAACGCCGCCGTCGGCCAGATGAGCCAGACGACGCAGCAGAACGCGTCCAGTTCCGAAGAGCTGGCGGCGACGGCCGAGGAGATGAGTTCCCAGGCCGAACAGCTGCAGGTGGCCATGGGCTTCTTCAAGCTCGCCGGTGACACGGCACGCGGCGCCGCCGCGCGTCCGGCCCGTGCCGCGAGGCGCAGCACGCTGCGCCTCGCCGGCGGCGTCGCCGCCCAGGGCGAGCCGGACGAAGCGAACTTCACCCCCTTCTGACCGGATGGCGACCC
This sequence comes from Massilia luteola, assembly GCF_034420155.1. Lineage (NCBI taxonomy): Bacteria > Pseudomonadati > Pseudomonadota > Betaproteobacteria > Burkholderiales > Oxalobacteraceae > Massilia > Massilia luteola. Next base: position 114,253 of record NZ_JAXOFN010000021.1, on the reverse strand, counting down.
GATGAAGCACACCAACCAGGACACCAACGTGGACGGCCAGGCCGCCCAATACCTCACCTTCATGCTGGGCGGCGAAGCCTTCGGCATCGGCATCATGGCCGTGAAGGAGATCATCGAATTTGCCGGCATCACCGACGTGCCGATGATGCCGGACTCGATCCGCGGCGTGATCAACCTGCGCGGCGCCGTCGTGCCCGTGATGGACCTGGCGGCCCGCTTCGGCCGGCCGCAGACCGTGGCCGGCAAGCGCACCTGCATCGTCATCGTCGAGCTGGAAGCCGACGGCGAGCGCCAGCTGACGGGCGTCGTCGTCGACGCCGTCAGCGCCGTGCTGGACATCCCGGCCGCCGACATCGAACCGGCGCCGTCGTTCGGCACGCGCATCCGCGGCGACTACATCGCCGGCATGGGCAAGGTGAACGGCAGGTTCGTCATCCTGCTGAACGCGGATGCCGTGCTGGCGCTCGCGGACCTGCCCGACCTGCCGGCCGACGCGGCCGCCCTGGCCTGAGGCAGGCATGGACCACAGTGCGATCAGCCAGGGCGAGTTCGCGCGCTTCCAGCGCTTCATCTTCGACATGGCCGGCATCACGATGTCGGATTCGAAGAAGGCGCTGGTCAGCGGCCGCCTCGCCAAGCGCCTGCAGCACCTTGGCCTGCCCACGTACGACGCCTATTTCCGCCTGCTGACGGACGGCGCGCACAAGGACGAGGTGCAGCTGGCCGTCGACCTGCTGACGACGAACGAGACCTATTTCTTCCGCGAGGCGCGCCATTTCGACCTGCTGCGCGAGGCCGCGGAAGGCGCCCGTCCAGGCCTGCCCGCCGGGGCGCCGTTCCGCGTGTGGAGCGCCGCGTGCTCGTCCGGCGAAGAACCGTACAGCGTAGCGATGGTGCTGGCCGACGTGCTGGGCGCGGCGCCGTGGGACGTGACGGCGTCCGACATCAGCACCCGCGTGCTGCAGCGCGCGCGCAGCGGGCACTATCCGCTGGAGCGGACCAGCCACGTGCCGCCGGACTACCTGCGCCGCTACTGCCTCAAGGGCGTCCGCGAACAGCAGGGCACCCTGCTCGTCAACCGCGCCCTGCGCGAGCGCGTGCAGTTCCGCCAGGTGAACCTGAACACGGCGCTGCCCGGCGACCTGGGCACGTACGACGTCGTCTTCCTGCGCAACGTGATGATCTACTTTAACGGCGAGACCAAGCGCCAGGTCGTCACGCGCGTGCTGGGCCGCCTGAAACCCGGCGGGCACCTGTTCATCGGCCATTCCGAGAGCCTGCAGGACATGGGCGACCTGCTCCGTCCCGTCATGCCTTCCGTCTACCGCAAACCGGCATGAAGACAATCGATGTGATGGTGGTCGACGATTCGGCCGTCGTGCGCAAGATCGTCGGCGCGATGCTGGAGGGCGCGCCCGGCATCCGCCTGCTGCACGCCGTATCCGATCCGCTGCTCGCGATCGAGCGCATGAAACACGCGTGGCCCGACGTGATCGTGCTGGACGTCGAGATGCCGCGCATGGACGGCATCACCTTCCTCAAGAAGATCATGGCGGAGCGGCCGACGCCCGTCGTGATCTGTTCCACCCTGACGGACAAGGGCGCCGAGACGACGATGGCGGCGCTGGCGGCGGGCGCCGTCTCCATCATCACCAAGCCCAAACTCGGGCTCAAGGACTTCCTCAACGACAGCGCGGACGAACTGGTTGCGGCCGTGCGGGCGGCCAGCCAGGTCAACGTGCGGCGCCTCGCCGCGCGCGTGGCGCCCGCGCCCGTGCCCGTGCCCGCGAAGCTGACCGCGGACGCGGTGCTGCCGGCCGCGCAGCATGCCGCCCACGATGCGCGGCCCCTGCTGCGCACGACGGAACGCGTCGTCGCGATCGGCACCTCGACGGGCGGCACGCTGGCGCTGGAAGAAGTGCTGACGGCGCTGCCGCGGGTCACGCCCGGCATCGTCATCGTGCAGCACATGCCGGAAAAATTCACCGCCGCCTTCGCCGGGCGCCTCAACGGCCTGTGCCTGATCGAGGTGCGCGAGGCGCGCCACGGCGACCGTGTACTGCCGGGCCGCGCGCTGATCGCCCCGGGCGGCAAGCACATGCTGCTGCGGCGCGACGGCGCGCAATACTGCGTGGACGTCATCGACGGCCCGCTCGTCAACCGCCACCGCCCCTCGGTGGACGTGCTGTTCCGCTCCGTCGCGAAGCACGCCGGCGCCAACGCGCTGGGCATCATCATGACGGGCATGGGCGACGACGGCGCCGCCGGCCTGCTGGAAATGCGCAAGGCGGGCAGCCGTACCGTCGCGCAGGACGAGGACAGCTGCGTCGTCTACGGCATGCCCAAGGAAGCGATCAAGCGCGGCGGCGTGGAGAAATCCGTGCCGTTGAAGGCCCTCGACCGCGAAATCCTGCAGCAGCTGGCCGCGCGCTGACGCCGTCCCGCCCGGCGCCGTGACAAACGGTGAGCCGGGCGGCGGCGCACACGCGTATCATGCCTCCCTGAACAGTGAGTCCACACGCTGAAGACGGGAGACGACGATGAAGAACATGATGGGTACCGCCGCGCTGGCGACGTTGCTGGCGACGTTGCTGGCCGCATGCGGCGGCGGTGGCGGCAATCCGGGGTCCGCGAGCAGTCCGACGCCGCCGCCGGTGACAGGCGGCGGGAACCTCGACGCCTACGTCGGCACCTGGACGTCCGCCTGCACGTCGCACGCACTCGACACGGCCGTCATCCAGCGCCCGGCCGGATCGGCCAACACGCTCACCATCGGCGTCACGACCAACTACTACGCCAACACGACCTGCACCGGCGACGTCATCGCGACGCAGACGTGGAGCGCCGACACGACGGCGACCTATGTCGGCACCGCGGCATCGAGCATCACGCCCGCCCCCGGCGTGGCCGTGATCTCCGCTTCCGTGGACAAGGTGACGACGCAGGTGCCCCAGCGCAGCGTCACGCTCACGGGCACGTTCGTCAGCCACAAGATCATCGACGGCCAGCCCAACTGGTGCGTCGATTACGCGGGCGGTTCCGTGTGCGTGCCCGACCAGGTCTACGCGGCCGGCGCGGCCCCGTTCGACGGCCTGTCCGTGCAGGGCACCGATCTGTACGAGGTCAAGTCGAACGGCACGAATTTCGACGCCGTCGAGCATTTCACGAAACGCTGACGGCCGCGGCCACCGGCAAGGCCGCGAGTCCGCGCAAGCCCGCGATGCCGTTCCAGCGCGGGGCCGCGGCGGCCAGCATGAGTCCCGGCCAGCGCCGCAGCACGGCGCGCAGCACGACGTCGGCCTCCAGCAGCGACAGCCCGGCGCCGATGCACACGTGGGGTCCGCTGCCGAACGACAGGTGGCTGCCGGCGCGCCGGCCGATGTCGAAGGTATCGGGGTCCGTGAAGCGGTCGGGATCGCGGTTGGCCGCGCCGATCAGCGCGATCACGAGGTCGCCGCGTGCGAGCGTCGTGCCGTGCAGCGTGAAGTCGGTCGCGACGCGCCGGCCCGTGTACTGCACCGGGCTGTCGTAGCGCAGCAGTTCGCGCACGGCCAGCGGCATGCCCTCCGCGTCCGCGCACAGGCGCGCCCACGCGTCCGGATGCGTGAGCAGCGTGTACAGCCCGTTGCCGAGCAGGTTGCGCGTCGTCTCGTGGCCCGCGAACAGCAGCATCGCGCATTGCGCCAGCAATTCGCCGTCGGCCTTGATGTCGCCCGCGGCCTCGGCCAGCAGCAGGCGGCTGACGAGGTCCGTACCGGGTTCGCGCCGGCGCGCGGGCAGCAGCGCGTCGAAATAACGCACCATCTGCAGCAGGCTGCGCTGGGCCGCACGCAACTGCTCGGCCGTCGGCTGCAGCGCGCCGATGAATGCGGCGAGATCGTCCGACCATGCCATGAAGCGCGCTTCGTCCGCGCGGGGTATGCCGAGCATCAGCCCGATGACGCGCGACGGCAGCGGGCGCGCCACCGCGGCGATGAAGTCGAAGCCGGCGCCCGCATCGAGCCCGTCGAGCAATTCGTCGGTGAGCCGCTCGACCTCGACACGCAAGGTCTTGACGAACGTGGGATGAAAACCGGCCGCCATGGCCTTGCGCACGCGCTGGTGATCCGCACCGTCGAGGAACACCATGGCGCTGCCGAACAGGCGCTGGAACGCGTCCAGCCCCGCCTGCGCGCGCCGGCCCGCGAAGCTCGCATCGACGCCGGGAATGCGCTTGACCCAGCCGCCCGTGCGCTGCGAGGATAAGCGCGGATCGCGCAGCGCGAGCTCGACGTCCTCGTGGCGCGTCAACAGCCACGCGCCCTGGAACACGTCGTCGCGCCACAGCACCGGTCCGGCCGCGCGCAACTGGCTGTAGGCGGGATACGGGTCGTGCAGGAAGGCGGCGTCGAACGACGGCGCCGCCGGCGCCGCGTCGGGCGCCGTGGTCGCGAAGTCTCTCATGCGAGTCAAAAGATGATGAACTGCCGGCACATGCCGGGGCTCGCACTCTATCATCTTTTCGGCACGCCGGTCTTGCCTGCTCAGGTCTCCGGCTCGGACCGTGCGGCCGGCACCCGCTTGCACGCCGCCTCCTTGCGCCCCACGGCGTCGCACACCCGCACGCGGCACTGCTCTTCACCGGCCGCGTTGTAGCGCCGGCACGCCTCCAGCTGTTGCGCCGGCGTGGCCTTGCGATTCACCGGTTCCATGTGGCTCATCAGGGCCGCCAGCAGGACGACGTCGCTGTCCTGCTCGTGCGCCGAGCGCGGTTTTGTGCGTTTTTCCTTGCCGCCGCGCGCCATTTCCTTTGCCGCGTCGTGCGCTTTGCGGTGCGCGGCCTTCGCATGCGCTTCCTTGCGTTCGGGCTTCTCCGCATGCGTCTTGTGGCGTTCCGGCGCGGGCGACGCCGCCATGTCGGCCAGCGGATTGGCCATCGGCGCCGCCGGTTCGGCCAGCGCCGGCGCCGCGGGCTCGTCGTGCAGCACGGCCGCCATCGACGCGGCGGGCGCCGGCATCGACACGGGTGTCAACGGCGCCGCGCGCGGCACCTCGGCCACGCTGGCCACGGCCGGCGCGGCCGCCACGGCGACCGCCGGCGGACGGGCCTCTTCACCGCCGCCGAGCAGGAACAACGCACCGCCCGCGACCACCACCCCGACGGCGGCAACGCCCCACGCCAGCGCGCGCGAACGGGGCCGCGGCCCCTGCGGAGCGCGAGGCTGCCCGTGCATGCCGTCCAGGGAGCTGAGGATGCCCTTCTGTTCCGGAACAGCCTGCTCGTCGGGCGAAAGCAGACTGGGCCGGCCGCCTCGGACCGGGCGTTCGCCTTGATGTTGCAAATTAGCTCCTTAAAAATGTTTGCATTACTTTACAAGAATCAAGACAATTGTGCCCATAATTTGCTTTTAATCGTGCGCGATTAACACATTTGGTGAGTTTTTGCGTTTTTTCAATCGTGCGCAGGGTTGTCGGTTGCCGGATTTATACTTTCCGGAAATATTTTAACGACAACTATGTGTCCGACTATCCGGAGCGTCCTTGGTGTGGGTCCTGGCAGTAACCGTTTATTTCATCGTGGCGTGCGCCGTCAGCTGGATGGTGCTGTTTCCGTCCGGCCGCGAATTCATCCTGGGCGCGCTCGCCGGGGCCGGACTGCGGCTCGGCCGCCGCGCGGGCGCGTTGGCGCAGCAGGGCATGCGCGATGCCGATGCCGTGCGCACGACCGGCCGCGCGGCGGCGGGACGGCTGGCGGGCTTCGTGCGGCGCCACTGGATCGCCTGTGCATGCGGCGCCGCCCTCGTCTGCCTGCCGCCGCTGGCCGCCCTGCTGCTCGCGGAACGGCCCATGCTGAGCGCCTACGAGCCGTCGACGCGCGCCGTGAACGAGCAGGTGGCCGACCTGCTGCAGGGCGAGCAGCTCGTGCCGCCGCCCGCGCTGCCGCCGCTCGTGTTCGCGACGGCCGAAGTGGCGCAGGAGCGGCCGCTGCTCGCTTCGGCCAGCCGCGACTGGGCCATGCTGAACGCCGACTACACGCAGCGCCTGCTGACGGTCTTCCGGATCATGAAGACGCGCTACGGCTACGACATGGCGATCCTGGAAGGCTACCGCAGCGCCGCCCGCCAGGACGCGCTGGCCGCGCTGGGCCCCGGCGTCACGAACGCCCGCTCGTGGCAGAGCTGGCACCAGTACGGGCTCGCCGCCGACTGCGCGTTCGTCCGCGACGGCCGGCTCGTGATCTCCGAAAAGGATCCCTGGGCCATGCGCGGCTACCAGTTGTACGGCCAGGTGGCGGAATCCGTCGGCCTGACCTGGGGCGGCCGCTGGAAGATGATGGATTTCGGGCATACGGAATTGCGGCTGCCCGGCGTCATGAAACGCTGACTCACCAATCTCGCACCACGCGCACCACGGCATCAACCACTCACTCGTCATCATGCAAAAAATCTGGCATTTCCTGACCGCCCGCACCAGCCTGACCGTCATCGGCTGGGCGGCCTTCGCCGCGTTGCTGTTCGCGGCCGCCCGGCTGCTGCAATGGCCGCCCGCGCTCCCCTGGATCGTGCTCGGCGCCGCCCTGCTCGTGGGCGCGGCCCTGTGGCTGTGGCGCCGCTGGCGCCATGCGCGCAAGGCCGGCCAGATCGGCGCCATGCTCGAACAGCAGGCCGGCCCGCAAGCCGATCAACCCGTCGCCGACGCGACCCAGCGCCAGGAAACGGAAGTCATCCGCAAGCGCCTGCTGGACGCCATCGCCACGATCAAGGGCTCCAAGCTGGGACAGTTGTCGGGCAGCGCCGCGCTGTATGAACTGCCGTGGTACATGATCATCGGGAACCCGGCGGCCGGCAAGAGCACCGCGATCGCCAGCTCCGGCCTGCAGTTCCCGTTCGCCGACAGCAAGGTCGTGCAGGGCGTGGGCGGCACGCGCAACTGCGACTGGTTCTTTACGACCGAGGGCATCCTGCTCGACACGGCGGGCCGCTATTCCGTCGTCGACCAGGACCGCGCCGAGTGGTTCGGCTTCCTCGACCTGCTCAAGAAGCACCGCCGCAAGGCCCCGATCAACGGCGTCATCATCGCGGTCAGCATCGCCGAGCTGACACGCAACCGTCCCGAGTTCGCGATCAACCTGGCCAAGAACCTGCGCCAGCGCGTGCAGGAACTGACGGAGCGGCTGGAAGTGCACGCGCCGGTCTACGTCGTGTTCACCAAGGCCGACCTGATCGACGGCTTCAACGAATTCTTCCAGGAGAGCGAGCGCGCCGAGCGCGAAAAGGTGTGGGGCGCCACCCTGCCCTACGACCAGAACGTGACGAGCGAGCGCCTGCTCGACCAGTTCGACGCCCGCTTCGACGAGCTGTACGACGGTCTCAAGGAATTGAGCCTCGCGAACATGTCGCAGCAGGCGCGCGAGGCCATGCCGTCCGGCGTATTCACCTTCCCGCTCGAATTCGCGTCCATCAAGCCGGCGCTGCACGCCTTCGTCGCCACGCTGTTCGAGGACAATCCGTTCCAGTTCAAGCCCGTGTTCCGCGGCTTCTACTTCACCAGCGCGCTCCAGGAAGGCGAGACGGTGTCGACGTCGTCGGCCCGCGTCGCCCAGCGCTTCGACCTGCGCCTGCAGGCACCCGCGCACGAAGACCAGCACCAGCAGCAGGGTTACTTCCTCCTCAACCTGTTCCGCAAGGTGATCTTCGCCGACAAGGACCTCGTCGCACAATACGCCAGCCCGGCCAAGACGCGCCTGCGCTACGCGGCGTTCTTCGCGGCGACCGCCCTCGTCGGCCTCGCGCTCGCGGGCTGGAGCTGGTCGTACATGAACAACCGCCAGCTCGTCGCCAACGTCCAGGCCGACCTCGACCAGGCCATCCGCGTGCAGGGCAAGAGCATGGACCTGCAATCGCGCTTCCAGGCGCTGGAGATCCTGCAGGACCGCATCGAGCAGCTCGACCGCTACGCCGAACACCGCCCGCTGTCGCTCGGCCTCGGCCTCTACCAGGGCAACCTCCTGGACCGCAAGCTGAAAGAGGAATACTTCAACGGCGTGCGCGAAGTGATGTTGAAACCGGTCGCGCAATCGCTCGAATCCTATCTCGCCGACGTCAACGGCAACGCGGCCCAGCTGCAGCCGATGAACAAGCCGGCCGGCGCGCCGGCCGCCGGCGCCACGGCGGCAGCCGACGCGCCGCAGCAGTTCAAGGACGCGTCGCCGCTCGACACCGAGGACGCCTACAACGCGCTGAAGACCTACCTGATGCTGGGCGATAAATCGCGCGCCGAAAGCGCCCACCTGAACGACCAGCTCACGCGCTTCTGGCGCAACTGGCTGGAAGCGAACCGCGGCGCGATGCCGCGCGAGCAGCTGATCCGCAGCGCCGAGCGCATGATCTCGTTCTACCTCGCGCAGGTGAACGATCCGTCCTGGCCCGTCATCGACACCCGGCTGGCCCTCGTCGACCAGACCCGCGACAGCCTGCGCCGCGTCGTGCGCGGCATGCCCGCGCGCGAGCGCGTGTACGCGGACGTGAAGGCGCGCGCCGCGACCCGCTATCCGTCGATCACGGTGGCGCGCATCGTCGGCGACCAGGACAAGGAGCTCGTCCTCGGCAGCTATGCCATCTCCGGCGCCTTCACGCGCCAGGCCTGGGAAGGCTTCGTGCAACAGGCGTTCCGCGACGCCGCCAACCGCGAGCTGCAGAGCGCGGACTGGGTCCTGAAGACGGCGGCGCGCGACGACCTCACGCTGGAAGGCAGCCCGGAACAGATCCAGAAATCGCTCGTCGACCTGTACAAGGCGGAGTACGCGCGCGAGTGGCAGAAGTTCATGCAAGGCGTGACGGTGAAGGACCTGGACGGCTTCGACGGCGCCGCCAGCGCCATGAACCGCCTGGGCGATCCGCAGAATTCGCCGATCAACAAGCTCGTGTCCACGGTCTATGAACAGACGTCGTGGGACAACCCGACCCTGGCCGGCGCCAGCCTGCAGCGGGCGCAGAACGGCCTCACGGGCTGGTTCCGCGAGACGATCCTGCGCCAGAAGCCGGCCATCGTGAACGTCAGCCTGCCGGCACAAGGCACACAGACGGCGACCACGCCGGCCCTTGGTCCCGTCGGCCGCGAGTTCGCCGGCGTCGCCCGCCTCGTCGTCGCGCGCGACAAGGACGCGTCGCTGATGCGCGGCTACATCGACAATCTGTCGAAGCTGCGCGCCCGCTTCAACCAGATCAAGAACCAGGGCGACCCGGGCCCCGGCGCCAAGCAGTTGATGCAGCAGACGCTGGACGGCAGCGGTTCCGAGCTGGCCGATGCGCTGCGCTACGTCGACGAGCAGATGCTGGTCGGGATGACGGACGCCCAGCGCCAGGCGCTGCGCCCCGTGCTCGTGCGCCCGCTGATGCAGACGTTCGCCGTGATCGTGCAGCCGGCCGAAAACGAGATCAACAAGGTGTGGGCCGCCCAGGTGGTCCAGCCGTTCAACCGCGGCCTGGCGCTGAAATATCCGTTCGCGACCGAGTCGAAGGCCGAGGCCAGCAACGCGGAGATCGGCGAGATCTTCGGCCCGGACGGCGCCATCGCGAAATTCTTCACGACGACGGTGGGCCCGCTGGTGGTGCGCCGCGGCGATTCGCTCAGCCCGCGCACGTGGGCCGACATGGGCGTGAACCTGGCGCCGAACGTCGTCGCGAGCTTCCCGGGCTGGGTCGCGCCGCTGGCCGCCGGCGGCGTCGCCAACGCGGCCGCATCCAGCGGCGGCGAGGCGCAGACCCGCTTCGACCTGCAGGCGCTTGCTACGTCCGGCGCCACCGAATTCACCTTGGAGATCGACGGCCAGGCGCTGCGCTGGCGCGGCCAGCCGCAGCCCTGGGTGCACATGGTGTGGCCGAATCCGGCCGGCGTGCCTGGCGCGAAGATCACGGCCGTCACGCCGGAAGGCCGCAACGTCGTGCTGCTGGACGAGCCGGGCCACTTCGGCCTGAAGAAGATGATCGACGCGGCGCAGCGCAAGCGCAAGGACGGCGGCGTGTTCGAGATGAGCTGGCAGAATGCCGGCGTCACGGTGACGGCGAACCTCAAGGTCCTGCCGGCCGCGCCCGCGCTGGTCCAGGCCCAGGCGCCCGCGCCCGGCCAGGGATTCAAGCGCCTGCGCCTGCCGGACACGATCACCACGCCGAGGACCGCGCCGCTGCGCACGGCCATGGCGGGAGACGCGCAATGAGCCGCCAGCTCACCCCGGTCAGCGTCGGCTACTTCGGCAAGCTGCCCAGCCGCGGCGACTTCGTGCGCGCCAGCGCCAGCCCGGCCTTGTTGACAGTGCTGGACGACTGGCTGTCCGAAGCGATGGACCTGATGAGCGCCAACGCGCGCTGGAAGCTCGCCTACGACGCCGCCGCGCCGCTGCACTTCGCCTTCGTGGGCCCGCGCCGGCGCCACGCGATCGGCGGCCACATCGTCGCCAGCAGCGACGAATCGAGCCGGCGCTATCCGTTCCTGATGGCCAGCGCGATGGAAATCGCCGAGCCGGCCGCCTTCCTGCCGACCACCCCGCTCGTGTTCACGCGCCTGTGGCACCGGCTCGAAACGCTGACGCTCGGCGTGCGCAACGCGGGCGATCCGGCCGCGCCGCTTGCCGCCGCGAGCAGCCAGCCGGTCGACCTGGACCTGCGCGCGTGCGCCTACGACGCCGCGTTCGACGACTTCCTGGAAGTGATCACCATCGGCGCGCTGGACGCGCTGCTGGACCGCGCGGGCTTTCGCGTCTCGGCGCGCCAGGTGCTGCTGGCGCTGGGCATGCTGCTGCAGCCCGTGCTGGACAGCGGCTCCGGCCGGCTCGAAAAAAGCCTCGTGCTGCCGCTGCCGGACGACGCCATCCACCGCAACCTCGTGGCCGCGTTCTGGATGCACGTGATCGCCCCGTTCCTCGCGCGCGCCGACTTCGAGCTGGCGCTGTTCATCACCCGGCTGGAAGGCCGGCCCGCGCTGGTCGTCGGCTTTTCCGGCGCGTCGGCGCAGACGCTGCGCACCCTCATCGACCCGCAGGCTGGCCTCGACCACCTCATCGCGTTCGCGGACCTCGAGTGGGTCGAGGACCAGGTCGACGGCGACTACGCCGTACGCAAGCTCTCGTCCTACCTGGCCCAGGGCAGCCTGTCCCTCAAGTCCGCGCTCGAATCCGTCGGCGCGGCATTCATCGGAACCTGATATGCGAATCATCACCCAGCGCGCCCTCGCCGCCTTTTTGACCCTGTGCTGCGCCGCCGCGGCGGCCCAGAATACCGCGCCGGCACCGGCCACGCCGCAGCCGGGCCAGGTGCTGGCCAGCGGCACCGTGCCGGACGAGGCGACGAAGGCCGCCGTGCTCGCGAAGCTGCGCGACGTGTACGGGGCCGAACGCGTGGTCGACCAGATCGCCATCGGCCCCGTCGCCATGCCGGCCAACTGGAACGGCTATGTGCAAAAGCTGATCACGCCCGACCTGCGCCAGATCAGCCGCGGCCAGCTCAAGATCGACGGCAGCAACGTCAGCCTGCGCGGCGAAGTGGCCAACGAGGCGCTGCGCCAGCGCATCGCCAGCAACGTGGCCACCAACCTGAACCCGACCTATACCGTCAACAACGGCTTGCGCGTGTCCGCCGCCGAACAGGCCCTGCTCGACAACACGCTGGGCAACCGCACCGTCGAATTCGAAAGCGGCAAGGCAACCTTGACCCCGACGGGGCGCGCGATCCTCGACGAGATGGTGGCCGCGATGCTGAAGCTGAAAGGCCGCCGCATCGAGATCATCGGCCACACGGACAGCGCCGGCCTGAGGGCCAGCAACGTGAGCCTGAGCCAGGCGCGCGCCGCCACCGTCAAGTCCTACCTGGCCGCGCACGGCGTCGCGGAAGAGAACCTCGCCGCCAGCGGCCAGGGCCCCGACCGCCCCATCGCCAGCAACGACAGCGCCGAGGGCCGTGCGCGCAACCGCCGCATCGAATTCCGCCTCGCGCAATGATCCAATGATGAAAGACACCATGTTCACCGCCGCCGCCCTGCTCGCCCCGATCTCCGCAGCGCAACCGTGCGGCGCCGACCTCGCGTTTTCCCCCGACCTGGACGCCATCGCCCGCGCGCGCCAGTTCGACGACCCGTCGCTCGCGCAAGGCGAATGGGTCACGGACCTCAAGGAGGCCGACTGGGGCTTCGTCGTCGAGCGCTGCGCGCGCCTGCTGGCCGAACAGACGAAGGACCTGCGCCTCGCCGTCTGGCTCACCGAGGCTGCCGCCAAGAAGCACCACCTGCGCGGCCTGGGCGAAGGCTTCCTGCTGCTCGCGGGCCTGTGCGACCGCTTCTGGGACGCGGGCCTGTATCCGGAAGCGGATGGCGGCGACCAGGAACAGCGCATCGGCAACCTCGCGTGGATCTTGTCGCGCACGCGTGCCCTCGTGCGCGAGATGCCGCTGACGGAAGGCCGCGGCACCGCGTATTCGACGGTCGATTTCGAAGCGGCGCGCCGCCGCGGCGCCGCCGGCGACGCCGACACGCCGCCGCGCGTGGCGGACATGGAGGCCGCGAAGCGCGCGAGCTCCCCCGCCTTCATCGACGCGCTGCGTACCGACGCGCAGGCCTGCCTGGACGCGCTGGCGCAGCTGGAACGGGCTGCCGATGCGCGCCTGGGCCACGACAGCCCCGGCTTCTCGGCCGCGCGCGATGCGGTGCAGACGCTGCTGCATACGCTGCCGGCACCCGCGGCCCCGCCTCGGTCGCCGCAGCCGGTCGAGGCACCCGCGCACGCATCGCCGGCGCTGCCGGCCGTCGCGGTGGCGCCGCAGCCGCCGGCCGCCGCCCCCGGTCCGATCCGCTCGCGCGCCGACGCGATCGCCCAACTGCGCACGATCGCGCAGTTCTTCCGCGAGACGGAGCCGCACAGCCCAGTGTCATACTTCGCCGAGAAGGCCGCGAGCGCGGGCGAGCAGGATCTGCATACCTGGCTGCGGTCAGTGATCAAGGACGAGGGGTCGCTGGCGCATCTGGAAGAGTTGCTGGGGGTGCCGCGGGCCAAGTGACGGCCATCGCTCAATGGTTCTAACCCTTATTATTCGAAAAATTGGGATCGCATGACAAACAGACAACTTCTTCGTGATCTGATCTTTGACAGGCAGCATAACCGCCTTCTGCGACTGTTTTTCCTCACGATGACGCGCCGGATGCACTTTTCCTCGTCAATAAAATTGACGCCAAGGAAAGCATGTCAATGGACTTCGATTTCACTGTCGAGTTACTTTCCGACAACGCGGACATCCCACTCAAGGAAATGCAGGGGAAACTCCTGAATATTGAGCTGGTGCGACGTGACCGCACCGTGCGCTATTTTTCGGGCTACGTGTTCAGCTTTCGGCGCGGCCATTCTGACGGCAGCATCACGACCTACGAAGCCAGGCTGGGCCCCTGGTTGAAGTTCCTCAGCCTGCGTAAGGATAATTATCTGTTTCACAACAAGACGCTACGAGAACAGATGGAAAGCATATTTGGCGACTACTCCATCTATCCTCGGTGGGAATGGCAAGTCGCTGGCGATGACTCGCGCATGACGGATGCCTGCCAATTCGACGAGACCGATTTCAATTACCTGAGCCGGCGCTGGGAAGCAGCAGGCTGGCATTATTGGTACGAGCATGACGCCGACGGGCACACACTCGTCGTGGGCGACGATTCGACGCAAGCTGCGCCTATCGACGGCGACGCCAAGGTGCGCTTTCACGGCGAGGGCGGCTCGCAAGAAGAGGACGCAATCGATCGCTGGTCGCCAGTCCGTCAAATCGTATCTTCCAGCGTTGCCCTGAATACCTTCAACTTCAAATCGCCTGCTCCTTCGAGTGCCGCCGTCCCAACACTCAATGCGCAGGGGAACGTACCCGACACGGAATCATACGAATTTGCCGGCGCCTATGGTTTCAGGAATGCGGCTGACGGCGACATGCAGGGCCGGATACGCATGGAGGAAATCGAAGCCGCCGGCAAATGGATCGAAGCTGAAGGCAATAATCGCTACATGGCGCCGGGACGCAGCTTTCAACTGATAGACCATTTCATTCACGATACGCATTACGGAGGTGGACCGGACAAGGACAGGTTTCTCATTCTATCCGTGCGGCACGTGGCCTCCAATAATTACTTGCAGCAGGAAAGCGAGCAGATCCGCTATCGCAACTGGCTGACCTGCGCCCGTAGAAACGTGCCGTGGAGGCCCGGCCGCAACTTCAACAGCGTGGACACGAGAATTCTCGCCCCGCAGACTGCCACAGTCGTGGGGCCGGTTGGGCAGGACGATGTCTATACCGACGAGTACGGACGCGTCCGCGTCCAATTCCATTGGGACCGCATCGGCGACAACGACGATCGCAGCTCCACATGGTTACGAGTTGCGAGTGCCTGGTCCGGCGCCGAACTCGGAGCCACGGCCGTGCCGCGAGTGGGTAGCGAAGTGATTGTCCAATGGTTAGGTGGAAACCCAGATCGCCCAATCATCATGGGCAGCGTCTTCAATGCTCGCAATATGCCGCCGTGGACATTGCCTACTCAACACTCGTTGACGGGTTTGCGCAGCCGCGAGCTCGCGCCAGGCAGCGGTAACGCACCGGGTGGTCGTGGCAACCACCTGGTGCTGGATGACACCAACGAAAAGATCCAGGCACAACTGAAGAGCGATCACCAGTGCAGTCAACTCTCGCTGGGGCATATCACGCGCATTGACGATACCAGCGGGCGCAAGGATGAGCGTGGCGAAGGCTGGGAGTTGGCGACCGATGCATGGGGTATATTACGCGCCGGCAAAGGTCTCCTCATCACGACGGACGCGCGCGCCAACGCAGAGTCGCACACAAAGGATTTGCGCGAAGCGCTGGCGCGGCTGACGAATGCCCGGCAGGAACAGGAGGCGCAAGCGAAACTTGCAGAGAAGGCAGGGGCGCAGGACCCAGTCGGCCACCAGGCGGACGTCGCTAGAGACATCAAGGCACAAAACGATGCGATCAAAGGCGCCAATGTGTCGTCCGACTTCCCCGAATTGGCGGAGCCGGCATTGGTGCTGGCGAGCCCAGCTGGTATCGCGATTGCGACTTCGACTTCAGCGCATATCGCCAGTAATGAAAACACGGCCATAACTGCCGGTAAAAATGTGTCCATTGCGGCGAGCAACAGCTTGTTCGCGACCGTGCGCCAGACGCTCAGGCTCTTCGTCCATAAAGCCGGTATGAAGCTCATCGCCGCCGCCGGGGATATCGATATGCATGCCCTATCGAACAGCATCAATCTGCTGGCCAAGCTGAATATTACGCAGAGCGCCAACCGGATCACGATCGAAGCGAACGATGAGGTGGTGATCAATGGCGGCGGCAGTTATGCCACTTTTGGCGCGAATGGTATCGAACTGGGAACGAACAGCAGTTTCATGGTGCACGCCGCCCAAACGAGTTTCGAAAACAACAAGTGCCGTCCGGCGCCAAACCTCGCGTTGCCGATCGTCGACGGGTTCGACGAGCAATTCCGCTTGGTCGATGAGCATGAGCGCGCGTTACCGAATTGCCGTTACAAGATCAGGAGCTCATGCGGAAAAACGTGGAAAGGTGTGAGCGACGCTCAGGGTTTCACGCAGCGTGTATTCACCGAAAAGCCGAGCACTCTCGACATCGAAATAGTGGAGACGACAGATGACAGCGCATAAAAACCACGGGAAAAAGAAGGGAAACAAAACCGCCGGTACCACCAACAAAACCAACGGGTCCGTCATCAAAGTCGTCGTCAAGCCTAACGATGTCGGCGAATGGGTCAAGCCGAATACCCTTGACAAGTTTTACATCGACGACGAAGCTGTTTTTCCTTCGATCGACTTTGAAATCAAGACCGATGTGCCTGGGCCATACAAGTGGAGCTGGATTATGGCGTGGGATGCGCATGTCAGCGGGCTGCGCGAGAGAGCGCGCGGAGCGAAGGTTGCCTCGTTCAGTCAAAAAGGCAGTTTTATCCAAGCTGGCACTTCGTGGAATGCGAAGTCGATCAACAGCGTCGTCGGCGGGAAGCTTATCGTCACAGTCGACGTCGGTGGGCAGAAATTCCAACGCACGGTGGTCGTCCTCGGAAAACAGCCGGCACCGGCAAAAATTAAGGCGTACTTGGAGGCTCGCGACGCAACGGCCCTAGAAAAACTGGTGGCCCAAGAATCTCGTTTCAAGCATTTCATTGAACTGGATTCAGAGCCGGTTGTCGCAGGCGACAAAGGATATGGATTGACCCAGTTGACGCGCCCCGTGCCGACGTTCTCGCAAATCTGGAGTTGGAAGGAGAACCTGGACGCCGGCATTGCTCTCGTCGCCGTGAAAAAAAAGGAAGCAAAGCGGCACCTCGACTCGCACGGCGCGTCGTCCTATACGCAGGACATGCTCGATCTAGAAACTATTTCGCGCTGGAATGGTGGCAGCTACCACGAATGGAACAGTACGGAGAAGAAATGGCAACGAAAGAATAATATTTTGTGCGACAAGGCGACCGGGAATATTGGATGGGACACCGGTGTCGCGGTCAATTCCAACAAGACCGAAGCCGACTTGCACGAGCGCGACAAAGAAGAGTACAAGAAAATGAAAGCCGGCCAGACGGCCGAGCATCCCTGGACCTATACTGGAGTGTGTTATGCAGACCATGTCGCCGGCGACTAAGTGCCTCGTTTTCGCGTTTTGCGTCAGTCTGGGCAGTGCCGCCGTCGCGCAAACGATAAACAAAAGCCGTCTCGAAGCCTATCGCGCGGAGTACAAGGACGCGGCGACGCCCGTCAAATACGTGCTCGTACATGCGGATGGGTCGCCTTGCTGCGGCAACGAGGCAAATACGCGAGCGTACTTACTAGATATCACCGCACCCGCGCCTGCGAAACTGAAACACTCGGCGGAAATCGATCGACTGCTCAAGGAAAAATTTGAAGTCGAAATCGATAACGAATCCGTGCTGAAACAACCGCAAGGAGACTTCCTCGTCGTGACGATGTTGCGACCGGCGGAATATAATAAGAAATACGTCCCTTGCGCGGGCGGCATGGGGGAAAGCCGAGCGTACTTGGTGTCGATCGACGCAGACAACGCGACTGTACTGAACCGCGAATTTGGTGACTGTGGCCGCGAGTACAAGATCATTAACGACGGAACCGATGTCGGCTATGAAGTCTCCGACGTCGGTACACATGCCAATCCGATCCGATACCTGGTTCACGGCAACAAAGTCGTTCGCCAGAATGGCGCCCGTTAAATGGAACACATCACGATGCAAACTAGCATGCGCGATCTGGATACCGTTCCGGATGACTTGGTCCGTGCAGTGATGTATGCCTTCGCCATGGCAGATTACGACGGCGAAGATACCGTGTCAATCAAAGCCATCCAGTCATCGGATATCCTGGACGGCATGTCCAATGACCTCGTCAATGAAGCTCTCGGCACGGCGCAGCACGCCGGCCTTGTCGCCTGGGACGAGCAACGGGTCGGCGCCATTCGCCTAAGCAAACTCGGCTTAAAAAAATTTCTCTTGGTGCGCGATGGCTTTTTTGACGAGCAGGAAAACCGGCGGCTGCGTGACACCCTTTCCCGCATCGATCCTGTCGAACTGCTTGCCTCCGACGTCTACAAAACCATGAAACGGTCATGCACCGGCCTTGCCGTATTCCCCGGGCAACTATGTCCTGTGACGGGAGAATGGCAAGCGCGCCGCCTGGACAGCAAGCGCCTGATCATTCGCGAGGGCGAATCCGTACCATTTCCACAATATGATACCCATGACCGCCCCGTGACATGGTATCTGGTGACCGGAACGGCCGGTGACGAGAAATTCCGGGCCCGCGCCCAGTAGCAACGGCATAACCAGCACAAGATGGACCTGAAACGCCTGAAGACCTTCATACGCGTCGCCCGCACCCTGAACCTCAGCGAAGCCGCACGCCAGATCCACCGCACGCAGTCGAGCGTCACGGAACAGATGCAGGCGCTGGAGGCCGATCTCGGCGTGGCGCTGTTCGACCGGTCCAACCGCAAGCTCGCCCTGACCGCCGCGGGCGCATGCCTGCTCGGCTACGCGGACCGGCTGATCGACCTTGCGGACGCGGCGCGCGACGCCGTGCTGGCCGCGGGCGGCATCGCGTGCCAGACGCTGGACGTGGGCGGCATCGAGACCATCGCTGCCGCGTTCCTGCCGGACGTCGTGGCGCGGCTGGCGGCGACGCATCCGGACGTCGGCGTGCGGGTGGCCGTCGCCGCGACGTCGGCACTGCACGCCGGGGTCAAGGACGGCACGCTCGACGCCGCGTTTTTCTTCGGCACCCGCGCGCCGGACGACGGCGTCGTTTGCCGCGAGATCGCGCGCGAACCCCTCGTGCTGATCGCGCCGCCCGGTCATCCGCTGGCGACGCGCGCGAGCGTCGGCCACGACGACCTCGCGCACGAGCGCTTCCTCGTGACGGCGCAGGGCTGCGCCTATCGCGGGATGTTCGAGACGGCCTTTCGATCCCGCGCGGACGGGCTGCCGCGCATCGCCGGCGAATTCGGCAGCGTGGCGGCGATCGTGGGTCTCGTGGAGCGCGGCCTGGGCTGCGCCATCGTGCCGCGCATGGTGCCGTCGATCCGCGACGCGCATCTGGCGGTCGTTCCCATGCACGGCGACGCCGCGACGGTGCCGGTGTCGATCGCGTACCGTGAGCGCCAGCCATCGTCGCTCGGCCTCGCGGCGCTGCTCGCCGCGCTGGCGCCGGCAAGCGGCGGCGCTACACCAGCCGATGTCCGCCATCCAGGTGCAGCACCGACCCGGTAGCGAAGCCATTGCGCATCAGGAAGCGGATGCCGTCGGCGATGTCCGCGGCGTGGCCGATCCGCCCCACCGGAAGCCGCTTCGCCATGTCGTTCAATCTGGCGCTGGCCTCGTCGCCCGCGACCTGCTTCCAGATCGGCGTGTCGACCCAGCCCGGCGACACGACGTTCACGCGGATCGGCGCCAGCTCGATGGCCAGCGCGTAGGCGAGCGATTCCAGGGCGCCGTTGACGCCGGCGACCACGGAACCGCGCGCCGCAGGCCGATACGCCGCGATGCCGGACGTGAACGTGATCGAGCCCTTTTCGGCCAGGCGCGGGGCGCCGTGCTTGGCCAGCAGCAGCGGCCCGATGAACTTCGAGTCGACGACCTTGCGGGCGGCGGCCACGTCCAGTGCCGGCAGCAATTCGTAGGCGCCCTCGATGTCCGCCGCGGTGGACACGATGTGATCCAGGTCGCCGCACGCCGCGAACAGCCGGATGACGTCGTCCTCGCGCGCGATGTCGGCGGCAATCGTGCGGACGTCCCCGACGTCGGCCAGCGCGTCCGCCGCACGGCGCAGGCGGTCGGCGCAACGGCCCGCGATGACGACCCGGGCGCCGTCGGCCATCAGCGACCTGGCGAGGCAGAGCCCCATGCCGGAGCTTCCGCCGACGATCAATATCGTTTCACTCATTTTCTCTCCTTGTCGATCGTTGATTCGACTGCACATTGGCAGGCAGCCGATTCTCGTATCGATCGACGCGGAAGGGAAACGGGAAATGCCGATCGGCGCCATCGGCAATGCCGATAGGCGCGCGTGCTCAGCGCACGGACGCACCGGCACGGTTGTCGACGGCATAGGTCACGCCGTCGACGTCCACGTACCCGCGTTCGCCCGCCGGATTGAACGTGAACAGCCCGACGCGGCTGCCGCGGTAGGCGCCCCAGGTCAACTGGAAGTCCGGCAGCACCGGTTCGAAACGCTTGCCGTCGGCGCTGACGGCCAGCGTGCTCCTGCCGTCCAGTCCCCAGCTCGAACGCAGCCAGATCGCGTCGTGCGTCCATGGCCGCAACCGCGTGTAGGTGCCGTCGCGCGAGATTTCCAGGTAGCGCCGGCCGTCCGCCATCACGATGCCGGCCGACGCCGTGGAGGCGGCCGGGTTGGCGGCGTGCGGCTGCGCGGTGAAGTGGAGCAGGCCCGCGTGCTGGCCGTCGGCCATGCCCTTCAGTTCGAGCCGTGCGGCGAACGACTGGCCGCCGGTGCGCACGACCCGCTGGGTCAGCACGTTGCCGACCTTGAGCAGGTTGCCGCCATCCAGGCCGGAAAACGCGTGCAGGCGCAGATAGCCGGGACGGGCCGCCAGCGACCACTTGTCCATGCGCGGCTGGTAATTCCATTCCCACGCCGGCGCGAGCGCCGGGCCACCGAAGCCGTCGCCGCCTTGCGGGAACAGGCGGCGCGAATTGGATGCCGGCATGCGGGCTTCCCACACCATCGTGCCGATGCCGTCGCGGTCGGGTTGACCGATCACGGGCCAGCCGTCGATCCAGTGGACCGGCAGCAGGCTCGCGGCCCGGCCGGCCCAATCGCCGTCGCCATGGTGCGTGAAGAAATACCAGTTCCCGTCCGGGCCCTGGACGATCGCGCCCTGGTTCGGCTGCATGGCGCTGACGTCGGCGTGCATGAGCTGGCGCTTGGCGGACCACGGCCCGTGTATCGACGGGGCGCGCCGCATCATCATCACGCGGGTGTCGCCCTGGACTTCGCTGAAAAAGTGATAATAGGTGCCGTTGAACTCGTACAGCTTGTTGGCTTCGCTGCCCTTGGACTGGTAGATCACGCGGTCCGACGCGGCGATCAGCGTCGCGTTGTCGGGCGCCATTTCCCACAAGTGGATCTTGTAGCCGTCGCTGAAGTTCGTGCCGACGAAATAGCCTTTGCCGTCATCGTCCCAGAACGGCGCGCAGTCGTCCCATCCGGGCGCGCGCAGCACCTGGCGCAGCGGGGCCCAAGGTCCCGCCGGCCGCGCGGCGCTCGTCATGAAATAGCCTTCCTCCGGGGTGCCGAAGTAGATCCAGAACCGGCCCGCGTGATGGCGGATGGCGCCGGCCCAGATGCCCCGGCCGTAGCGGTTCATCCGGTCCCAGTTCAGTTCCGGCGACACCTGCGTCAGGTCGGGCACCGCGTGGCCCACGGTTTCCCAGTTGACCAGGTCGCGCGAATGCAGGATCGCCATCCCGGGCGAAAACTGGAAGCTCGACGAAATCGCGTAATAGTCGTCGCCGACGCGGATCGCATCCAGGTCGCTGTAGTCGGCCGGCAGGACGGGATTGCGGTAGCGCCCATGACCGAGGTCGCCCCACTGCGCGGTGCGGCCGGACGCCGGCTGCGCCGCGGCCCAGCCGGGGCTTGCCGCCACGGCGGCGCCGGCCGCGACGACGGACAGTGCGCCCAGCCAGCGCGGGAAAGACGTCATGCGAACGCCTCCCACCATGCTTGCGCCGGCCGCGATGTGCGCGGTCATTCGACGCGTTCCAGGATCGCCGCGGCGCCCCCGGAGGACGCGAGCCGCAACGGGAGCACGTCGCCGGCGCCGACTTCGCGTTCCTTGCGCACCACGTCGTTCGGCGTCGCGCCGTCCTCCCAGGTCGTGACACGGTAGCGCCCCGCGGGCAGGAAGCGCAGCGCGACGCGCTCGACGCGGCCGTCCCTGGCATCGTCGGCCGTCATCGCGCCGATGTACCAGGTGCTGCCCTGGCGCCGCGCCAGCACGATGTCGCGTCCGGGCTCGCCCGCCAGGTAACGCGTCTCGTCCCACGCCGTCGGCACGCGCCGGATGAAATCGAAGCCGGGCGCGTCGCGGTACGCGTCGGGGTCGTCGGACACCATCTGCAGCGGGCTGTCGTACACCACGTACATCGCCAGCGCCTGGCCGCGCGTCGTCTGCGTCTGCGGCATCTCGGCGCGCACGGCGAAGGTGTCCGGCGTGGCGTTGTGGAAGCCGCCGGGCGTGTAGTCCATCGGGCCGGCGAGCATGCGCGTATAGGGCAGCATCAGGTTGTGGCGCGGCGTGATCGTCCGGTTCATCTTGTTCCACTCCGCGCCCATCACGCCTTCCTGGGTGATGAAGTTCGGGTACGTGCGCTGCAGCCCGTCCGGCACGTAGGCGCTGTGCAGGTCGAGCAGCAGGTGACGCTGCGCGGTGGCGCGCGCGACGCGCTGGTAGAAGTCGACCATCTCCTGGTCGTCGCGGTCCATGAAATCGATCTTGACGCCCTTGACGCCCCAGCGCGCATAGGTGTCGAGCACCTCGTCCATGCGTTGCGCGACGTGTTCCCAGTGCGCCCACAACATCAGGCCCACGCCCTTGCCGGCCGCGTAGCGCACCAGCGCCGGGATGTCGATGCCGTCCGCGGCGCGGGTGATGTCGGTCCCCGGCAGCGCGATCCAGCAGTCGGGGCCGGAGCCGTAGGCCCAGCCGGCGTCGATCAGGTAGTACGGCAATCCGGCGGCCGCGGCGAAATCGATGAAGCGGCGATAGCTCGCCATGTCGGGCTTCATGCCGGCCAGCGGGCCGGACCACCAGTCCCACGCGGCCTTGCCCGGCCGCACCCAGCCGAAGTCGCCCGTCGGCGCGGGATTCAGGTTGCCGACCAGCTGGGAGCCGATCATGTCGCCGATGCGGTCGCCCAGCATGACCGCGCGCCAGGCCGTCGTCAGCCCGCACTTCGACACGAACGCCGGGCCGTCGCGCTTGGGCACCGCCGACAGCCGCACCCGCAACGCGCCGCCTTCGCGCCACAGGGACGCGCCGGTATAGCCGTTCAGGTTGGCCTGCGTGATGGCGTACGAGTTGTCGCCGGCCGGCGTGGTGCACACCACCGGCACGTCGTAGGCGACGCCCTCGCGCATGCCCGACACCTTCACGCGCTCGAACGGCACCTCGTGGGCGCCGACGGCCTTCGACACCAGGCATTCGGGATCCCCCGCCGGCACGAACGCGGTCCGTTCGCCGCGCAGGCGCACGGGATCGGTGCCGTCGATACGGTAGCGGAAGGCGACGCCGTCGTCATAGGCGCGCACGTCGATGAGCAGGCGCCGGCCGGCGGCCCCGCGCTCGCGGAACGTCAGCGTCGCGCCCCGATAATGGTCGCGCGCGGCGGCGGCCTTGGTCGCGGTCAGCGGGATCGTGCGGTCGACCGCGACGTCCTCGCGCCGTTCCAGCGCCAGCGCGCCGAATGCCGGCACGCCATCCAGCTCCAGGCCCAGCGGCGACGCCGCGATGACGGGCCTGCCGCGGCGCGCGATGGTGAACCGGCTGGCATCCCGCTCGATGCGGATCGCGACGCGCCCGTCCGGCGACGACACGACGAGCGGCGCGGTCCGGGCCGAAGCGGCCGGCACGACGACGGATGCGACGGCGGCGGCGAGCAGGGATGAAAATCGGGGAAAAGTCATTCGGGTGTCCTGTGGAGAGTCTGGTGTCGGCGGCGCAGCGGCGCCGCCTTGTCGGTCTAAAATAAATTCTATACCAACCGACCGGCAAAAGCATGGGAATCGGCGCCGCGCCGGCCGGTCGTCATGGGGACGGGGCGTGGAGCCGGAACCGGAGCGGCGCGTCGCGGTCGACGACCAGCCTGCCATCCTTGTAGACCAGCTCCGCCACCTGGATGACCGTGCGCTGGTTCCAGCGTGGGTCGGCGGCCGCCTCGGCCTCGTTCTTCTGATGCACGAAATAATAGATGAATGCGCGCTCGCCATCGACGACGACGTCCGGGTGCTGTCCCATGGCCCGGTCGGTCGCCGTGCGGCCCGGCGTGCCGAGGATGTAGCCCGGCTGCTCCGTCCAGTTGAGCGCATCCTCGGAACGCAGCACGATCAGGCCCTTCCACACGTCGGCGATCAGCCAGTAGTGCCCCTTGAACCGGAACGCCACCGGCCCCTCGCCGTGCGTCGGATTGACCGGCTTGTCGCCGACCTTCGTCCAGGTGCGCAGGTCCGGGCTGTCGGCCGCGAGGATCCGGCTCTGGGCGTGCTCGTCCTTGTACCACATGCGGTAGCCCTGCCCCAGCTTCATGACGCTGGGGTCGATCACGCTGCCCGTGCCCAGTGTCACGTCACCCGCGCAATTCCACGTGGACAGGTCGGTGCTGGTCAGGTGCGCGATGCGCGCCTGCGAACCGGGCGCGCCCCAGCGGTGGAATATGCCCGGCACGACCGTGAGCCACATGTGGTAGGTGCCGTTTTCGTAGAGCACGTCCGGCGCCCACAGCGTCACGTCCGTGCATGCCTTCGGGAACGCCGCCGTCCCCTGGTAGTGCCAGTGCACGCCGTCGCTGGAGACGGCGATGCCGATGGCGGTGCCGTGCACCCATTCGACGTCGTCCGGGTCGGGCAACGTCATCGTCGCCCGGCGATTGGTGTAGAACATTTTCCACAGATGGGCCGCCCGATCGAACACGATGGAGACATCGGCCGCGCCGTCGAACACCGGGTCGCGGTACAGCGGCTTGGGAGCGAGCTCGGCGGCGTGCGCCCAGCTGGAAAAAACACATGGCGCGGCAAGCGCCAGGGCAGCAAGTAGCGATTTCATGAAACGTCTGGTTCTTCGGATCGGTGGCATCCCGCCGGACGGGCATTGCGCCCGCCGGCCGGCGACATGCAGGAGAGGTCGTCGCGCTAGCGCCGCTTGTTGTGCGGGCGCCGCGCCAGGGCCAGCCCGGCGAGGCCGATGCCCAGCAACGCACAGTCGACCGGCTCCGGAACGACCGTCACCCCCGGATCCACGATACGGATGCCGAGCTGGCCATCCATGCCCGCCAGCGCGGCGGGCGTCCACGTGAATTCGGCAAGCGCGCCGGTCAGGGCGTCGTGGCGGCCGAGCAGCGTCGTGCCGTCGCTGCCGAACGCCGACACGGCGAAGGCCGAGACGAACGTCGAGGCCGGACCGGCGGCCCCCTCCACATCGAGGTCGAACGACAGCGGGCCGCCGAAATCGACCGACTGGAACAGGTCATTCGCCGTATCGTTGCGGAACCGCCAGCCGCCGGCCACGGCGGTGACGCCCCAGGTATCGATATAGGGCGAACTCTGGAAGCCGGCCAGCCCCGTCACCGTCACCGTGGCGAGCGGCACGTTGTCGGTGGCACTGAGGTTCATGTCGAGGTACCCGCTGGCCACGCCGAACGAGGACGTGTCGATCGTCACATGGACGGGACTGGCCGCCGCCAGGCCGCAACCCGCCGCCAGGGCCAGCGCCAGCGCCGTGCGGGTCAGGCGGGAAATAACGTTATGCTTGATATCGTTTTGCATGATGGAGTGTCCTTAGAACTGGGCGCGCAACAGCTGCGGCGTGTAGCTGACCGGGACGCGGCCGGGATTCGAAAACGTCAGGTTCACGGTGACCGACGCGCCGGCCGCGAGCGGATCGGCCAGGCTGACATACGGCGCGCCGCCATCCATGCCCGTCGCGTTGTCGAGCACGAGGCCGCTGGCCAGGTTGTTCAGCTTGAGCGCCAGGGGGCCGTTCAACGTCGCCCCGCTCGTGTTCGCGATCGTGACGGCGCCGACATACTTGCCGGTCGCACGGTTCAGGGTCGCGCCCTGCTGCGTCATGTGCACGCTCGCGCCCAGGTCGGCCGGACCGCTGAGCGCGCCGTGCAGGCGCACTTCGGCCAGGTTGCCGACCCAGTTGGAGAAGTTGTAGATGCGGATGTAGCGATACGGTGCGTTGCTCTTCACCGCAAGGGTCTGCCAATCCTGCACCGCGGCGGCGGTGGTCGTGATATCGGCCCATGTCGTGCCGTCGTTGGAACCCTGGAACACCGTGTATTTCGCGCGGGTGACCTGGTCCTGGCGCGCCAGCAGTTCGACGCTCGCCAGGCTGACCTGATTGCCGGACTTGAAGTCGAAGATGATGTAGCTGCCCGTACCGCTGTTGTTGGTGCCGATGCGGAAGTCGGAGGCGGAGAAGATATTGCTGTCGAACAGAGCGTCGACGTTCGCCTTGGTCGCCGCCGCGCTGCGGTTGTAGGTCGAATCGATCAGGGTCGCGACGGTCGAGACGTTGCGGATCAGGTCCGATTCATCCACCACGTAGGCCCCGCTGCCGTCCGTCGTGGCCGTGGCCGGAAAGCCCGCCGAACCGTCCGCCAACGTGTAGTTGACGGCGAACGCCACCTTGCCCGGCGCCGCGCCTTGCGGCAAGGTCGTGGTGGCCGTAAAGTTGACGTTGTCCGTCGTGGCGACGGCCGCCGCCTGGCCCTGGATCGTGGCCGTGACGTTGCCGATGGCCGACTTGGCCGTGAACTTCAGCGTCACCGTGTTGCCGGCGACGACGCGCTTGTTCAGCACACTTGCCGGGCTGAGCGATTGGGTGGACGTCAGCGACGCCGACGCGATCTGCGCGGACGACTTGTAGACACCATACAGGCGCAGCTCGGACATGTTGCCGTACCAGGCGTTGCCGTTGATGACCCGCAGGTAGCGATACGGCGTGGCACTGTTGGCCGTCAACGTCTGCCAGTCGGCGTTATTGCCCGCCGCGTTGGTGAGCGTGACCCAGTTCGTGTTGTCGTTCGATCCCTGCACGATGACGCCGCTGATGCGGCCGACCTGGTCCTGGCGGGCGAGCACGTCGACACGCGACAGGACGACGCTGCCGCCGCCACGGAAGTCGAACTCGACCCAGCTGCCGGCGCCGCTGCCGTTGAGACGGTAGTCGGTGGCCGAGTTGATGTTACCGTCGAACAGCAGGTTGGCCGTCGAAATCGCGTCGGCGGCGTTGCGGCCGTAGGAATCCGTCACGCTGGCAATCGTCGTGACGCTGTCGATCAGGCCGGTCTGGTCGGCCAGGGTCAGCGTGCTGGCGTCCGTCGTCATGAAGGTCGGTTCGGCGTCGACGCCCTCGGCGGTCTTGTAGTTCAGCAGGAAGCCGACCTTGCCGTATCCGGCCGTGGCGGTGGCGACCCAGGTCGCGGTCCAGTTCAGGTTGTCCGTCGTGGTCACCGTCGCGGGCTGGCCCTGGATGGTGACGGCGACGTTGTTGATCGGCGCGGTCGACACGAACTTGAGCTTCACCGTATTGCCGGGGACGACGCGGTTCTTGAGCGCCTGGTCCGAGCTCAAGCCCACGGACGCGATCTGGTTGACGGTCTCGTAGCGCGTGCCGAAGATGTGGAACTCGCTCAGCTCCAGCATGGTGCTCGACGGCTCGATCATCGCGATCCTGATGAAGCGGAAGCGCTGGTTCCGCAGGTCGTCCGAGACCGGCAGGGTCTGCATCTCTTCCGTGACGGTGGTCAGGCCCGGCGTGAGGCGGGTCCAGTTGATGTTGTCGTTGGAGCCGTACACCGTCGTGCCGCCGATGCGCTCGGGGAAGCTGTTGCGCACCTGCAGGCCGAAGGCCGATGCGGCGATCTTGAAGCTGGGACCGAAGTCCAGGGTGTGGGTCAGGTTCTGCGCCCAGCCGAAATACACGAAGCTGCTGGTATTGTTGTCCAGCGCCGCCGCCACCGACGTGTTGAAGGTGGAGGCGACGAGCATATTGGTGTAATCCAGGCTGCCGTCGTAGATCACCGGCGTCAGCAGTTGCAGGCCGGCCGTGGCCGTCCTCAGCGTGGCCAGCTTCTGGAAGTACACGTCGTCGGTCGCGCTCGCGATCACGCCCCGCATGTCGTTGTACGCGGCCTGGTACGTCGCCAGGGTCGAGGTGACGTACGGCTTGGTCGCGTCATACGTCGCCGTGACGGTATCGACCGTCGCCTGGCGGTCCGCGCCCACGACTACGCTGAAGCGCTTGCTCGCCACGGTCGTGCCGTCGCTGGCCTGGACGACGAACGCATAGGTACCGGCCTGGGTGGGCGACCACGAGAACGCGCCGGTGCTGGCGTTGAAGGTGGCCCCGGGCGGCAGGTGGTCGATCTGGTAGGTCAACGTCGCCGTCGGGCTCGAATCCGTGGCCGCGAAGGTGGTGGTGACGGCCTGGCCGGCGCCGGCATACGTGTACTCGGTCTGGTCGGCGTTCCCGGCGGTGAACGCAGGCAGGCTGAGGCTGCTGCCCTTGACGTTGATGTGGTCGAGGTCCACCGTCGTGCCGGCGCCCTTGATCGTGGCGTGCATGAAGTCATCCAGCGATCCGGCGTAATTCACATACATCCATTGGCCGTTGGTGTTCGGCAGCTGGATCGTCGTCCCGAGGGTCTCCATGGTGGCGATGCCGTTCGTGCGGATCTTGAAGGCCAGGCTGCTGGTGCCGTCGCCATAACCGAATACGACGAAATTGCTGCCCGCCTCGGTCGCCGTGGTGTGGATGTAGGTCGCGGTCGCGTCCGTCATGACGACGGAATTGGCGTCGAGCGGCGTGAAGTGCAGTTCGACTTCGCGATACGGTCCGGTGGGCACCTTCGCCAGGTACTTGCTGCCCTCGCTCGCCGCGGCAGCGGGGATGAACAGCCAGAAGTCGCCGCCGCCATCGCCGCCGTCCCAGTTATAGCCCGTGCGGCTGGAGAAGAAGCGCGTGAAATTGGGCGCGGCCTGTTCCATGTTCACGCCGCGGTGGTACTGGTAGTAGTAAAACGTTTCCCAGGTGTTCTGGCCGATGCGCCCGCGGTAGTAGCCGGACAGGCCGTGGTACACGACGGTCGGGTTGCCGTCGGCGTCCGTGTGCGACGCGGTGGGCACCCAGGGAATCTCGTAGCCCAGCATGTACTTGCTCCACAGCTCCGTCGCCGTGAAGATGCGGTCGCCCAGGAATTCGTACGGCCCGACGGCGTCCGGCGCCGTGGACGCCGTGCCTTCGACCGGGTCGACCTTCGTGTCCTGCGCCATCATGAGGCGCGCCAGGATCGCGGCGTTCGTGAGGTCGCCCGCGCCGTGCGCCTGGTCGCGGCCCATCTCGACGTGCTGCACGCCGGGCGTCACGTCCTCGCCCGTGTCGTCGTTCCTGGTCACCATGCGGAACAGCGCCTTGATGGCGCCGTTCTGGCCCTGGTCGACCGCGTCCTTGTTCACCGTGAACCACTCGACCGTCTTGTTGTAGTTGGGCCGATCGCCGGCGAAGATATACCCCGACATGGCACCGATCGTCGTGTACAGGTGCTGGTTCATGAAGCGGCAGTTGCAGCTGTCGTCGATGTCGATCGTCGGCAGGACGAAGTTGTTCCAGAAGAGGTTCGTGTCGTCATCCGTCCACGCCAGCGCCGACGTCTGGTAGCTGGTGTAGCGCAGGATCTCCGCCGCGCCCACCATCCGCTGCAGCGGAATGCCGGTGTGGATGTGCGCGTCCGTGTAGTACGCGAACTGGCTCGGGTCCATCTGCTCGTACAGGCGGATGATCCGCATCGCGTTGGCGCGGTAGGTCTCGTTGCCCGTGATGTAATAGAGGATGGCCTGCGTATAGGCCGTCAGCGCGTCGGCGATGAACCCGCCCTCCACGCCCTGGCTGTTCAAGCCGTAGTAGCGCGGCTTGGAAGGATCGGCCCCGTTGAGGTTCTTGATCGACGGGGTGGTCGACGCCGAGCCGGAAAGCACCATATTGTTGAAGTACGTGTTCCACGGTTCCTGTTGCGCGCGCACCTGGGTGCGCACATTCTCCAGCACATCCTTGGTCAGGCCGACACCGGGATGTTTGAAGCCGCTCGCGTCGATCGTCTCGTTGATCGTCGGCTGGTAACTCGTGGCCAACGTCTGGATCGCGTCCGCCGCCCGGGCGACGCGCACCGGCAACGTACCCAGTGCCGCGACGGCGCCCGCCGCGACGACGATGTGGGCTATCCGCCTGAACGGACCGTCCAATCCTAATAGTCTCATCTTGTCTCCTCCTCGTTGCACTGCAAAGGTGCCGGTTCTGTTCCGGCTTGTTTCTTGTATATAAAATACCCTGGCGCGTAAAAAAAATGCCCTGTGGCGATATACCCGGGCCTCTGTGATGCTTGCTGCATGACGTGCGAAACAACACAAAAAGACGCACGGTGGATGCGCGTCCCGCGCCGCGGACGCTCCGCGGCGGGCCTGACCGGCCTGTTTTCGTTATCGATATCAAATACTAGGACATTGTTGCGGCCGTGTCTACGTTTTCTTCCGCAATTCATCCATTCGGCGCGGTCCCGCACGTCGTCGACAGGTATTGGTCCGATATATATCCAATACAATCAAACGGTCGTGCGGGTCGCGCCGGTGGCGGTGAACTCAGTCGATCGCGTAGGTGAAATCGCCGCTGCGCCCGCCCCCACCGCGATGCGCCCGATGGCCGCGCCGTCCGCCATCCGCGCCAGCACGGCCTCGGCGACCTGCGGCAGCAAGGTGCCGTTGAGGATGTTGTCGACGTTGCGCGCGCCGGAATCGACTTCCGTGCAGCGGGCCAGCACGGCGTCCACGAGCGACTCGTCGTACGCGAACGAGGCCTTGTGGTTCGCCGCCACGCGCTGCCCGATGCGCTCCAGTTTCAGTTCGATGATCCCGACGAGCACATCGTCCGGGATCGGATAGAACGGCACGACCTTCAACCGGCCCAGGAACGCCGGCTTGAACTGCTTCGTCAACGCCGGCCGGATCAGCGCTTCCAGCTCGTCCGGCGCCGGCAGTTCCTCGGGCGCCTTGTTCAGGCAGGCCTGCATCAGCGTGCCGGATGCCACGTTCGACGTGAGGATGATGATGGTGTTGCGGAAGTCGACTTCGCGGCCTTCCGCGTCGTCCAGCACGCCCTTGTCGAACACCTGGAAGAACAGCTCCAGCACGTCGGGGTGGGCCTTTTCCACCTCGTCCAGCAGCACGACGCTGTACGGGTTGCGCCGCACGGCTTCCGTCAGCACGCCGCCTTCGCCATAGCCCACATAGCCCGGCGGCGAGCCTTTCAGCCCGGAGACGCTGTGCGCTTCCTGGTACTCGCTCATGTTGATGGTGACGAGCTTGCGTTCGCCGCCGTACAGCACGTCGGCCAGCGCCAGCGCCGTCTCCGTCTTGCCGACGCCGGACGGGCCCACGAACAGGAACACGCCCTGCGGCTTGTTCGGGTCGTCCAGGTTCGCGCGCGCCGTGCGCACGCGCTGCGCGACCGCCTCGATCGCATGCGGCTGGCCCAGCACGCGCTGCTCCAGCAAGTCCTTCAAATTCAACACCGTGCGGATCTCGTCCTTGACCATCTTGCCGAGCGGGATGCCGGTCCAGCCGGCGACGATGCCGGCGACCACGTGGCCGTCCACCTGCAGCGGCACGAGCGGCGTTTCGCCCTGCAGCGAACGCAGTTCGTCGCGCAACGCGCGGGCGTCGGCGGCATCGCGGATGCGCCGCACGAGGTCGCGCTCCCGTTCCCAGCGCACGCGCAGGGTCGCCAGCTCGTCCTCGAACGCGCCGCGCAGGGATGCCAGTTCGGCCAGCCGCGCATCATGCGCGCCCTCCCCGGCGTCGCGCTCGCGCTCCAGCGCCGCGCGTTCGGCGGCGATGCGTTCCAGGCTGCGCGTGAGGTCCTCGATGCGGGCCGGCGCCGCGTCGCGGCCCAGCGCGACCTTGGCGCACGCGGTGTCCAGCACGCCGATGGCCTTGTCCGGGAGCTGGCGTCCGCTGATGTAGCGGTGCGACAGGCGCACGGCGTCCGTGATCGCCTCGTCGTGGATGCGCACGTTGAAGTGCTTTTCCATCAGCGGCGCCATCCCGCGCAGCATGGCGCACGCGAGTTCCTCGCTCGGCTCCTCGACCTTCACGACCTGGAAGCGGCGCGCCAGCGCCGGGTCCTTCTCGAAATATTTTTTATATTCGCTCCACGTCGTGGCCGCGATCGTGCGCAGCTCGCCCCGCGCCAGCGCGGGCTTGAGGAGGTTGGCGGCATCGTTCTGGCCCGCCTGGCCGCCGGCGCCGATCATCGTGTGCGCCTCGTCGATGAACAGGATGATGGGGTGCGGGCTTTTCTTGACTTCGTCGATCGTGTTCTTGAGGCGGTTCTCGAACTCGCCCTTGACGCTGGCGCCAGCCTGCAGCAGGCCCAGGTCGAGCACGTGGATCTCCACGCCGCGCAGCACCTCGGGCACGTCGCCCGTCGCCACGCGCAGCGCGAGGCCCTCGACGACGGACGTCTTGCCGACGCCCGCCTCGCCCGTCAGGATCGGGTTGTTCTGGCGCCGGCGCATGAGGATGTCGACGAGCTGGCGGATCTCGAAATCGCGCCCGATCACGGGATCGACGTTGCCGTCGCGCGCGCGCTGCGTGAGGTTGGTCGTGAACTGGTCCAGCGCGGGCGTTTTCGACGCCTTCTCGCGCCGCAGCTCACCCAGCGGGTCGGCGCCCCCGTCCTGCCCTTGCGCCGCCACCGGCGCCACGGCGGGGTCTTCGTCGGAACCGGCCGTGACGTCGTCGAAGTGGTGCTTGATGCGGTCCAGGTCGAATTCCGCGAACAATGGCGACACGCGATGCGCCAGCTGCGACAGCTCGGGAGAATTCAGCAGCGCCTGCAGCAGGTGGCCGCTGCGGATGCTGGCCTGGCGTCCCGCGCGCAGGTCGAGGGACGCGATCAGCCACGCGTGCTCGAACAGCTTCGGCAGGCGCTCGGAAAACACCGGCGTGCGCGTGTTGCCGCTCTTGAATCCGGCCACTTCCGCCTGCAGGTCGGCCTCGAGCCGTTCGAGCGAGACGCTTGAGCGGCGCGCGATGACCGCGACGTCGCAGGCCGGTTGTTCGAGCAGCGCCAGCAACAGGTGCTCGATGTCGACCTCGTACTGTCCGAGCGACACGCACAGGCCGGCCGCCCGCGTGGCGGCCGCGCGGCAGGTGTCGTCCAGTTTGCCGATCAGGGTTTTCAGGTTGATGCTCATCGAGTCTCCTCAGTAGTGGAACCGCCCCGTTCAGGCGGCATGGATTTCGTAATTCACGTCGGCGCGGTCGGCTGTTTGCGGGCCGTCGACGAGGAAGCCGTCCCAGCCCAGGCGCCCGCCGGCGCGGTCGCCCGCGAGCGCGACGCCGCGCACGTCCGCGGCGCGCAGCACGAGCTGCACCTCGTATTCGAGCGACAGGCCGGTGAACATGGTGACCATGTTCGCCAGCGCGCGCGCCGCGCTCCCGCCCGGCAGGAAGTCTTCGTACGCCTTCAGGTCCAGCGGGCCGATCACGAGGCGCAGGCGCAGGTCGCGCTGCCATACGCGCATGCCGGCCATGGCGCCCGCGCCCAGCGTGGCGTTGCCCATGCCGAGCGCCGTCTGCTGGGCGGCCGGCACGTCGTACCAGCGGCCGACGAATTGTTCGGCGCACACGCCCTGGCCGAAGTACTCGGACAGCACGCGCGCGATCTGCACGCTGGATGCGGGCCGCTGGCGCATGGCCGTCGCGAAGTACGCCACGGATTCGTCCAGCACGCCGTCGCCGTCGTCGGCCAGGCGCCGCCGCAGGGCCGCATGCCCCATGCCGGCGAGGGACAGCAGCAGCGGCAGGAAGCCGTCCTTGCGGCCGCCGTATTTCAGCTCCAGGCGGTATTTGCGCCAGGCCTCGTAGAACAGCGCCAGCGTGCGGTTCGAAAAGGTGTCGAGGAAGGCGCGCGGACCGTCGTCCCGTTCGGCGACCTGCTGCGCCGCGATGCGTTCCGTGTAATGGGCCGGCAGCGCGCCGCTCGAGCCCAGCAGGCCCATGAACGTCGGCGTCAGGCGGATGTAGCGCAGCTCGCGCGCGTGCAGCGCGGCGGCCAGCGCGGCGCTGCCGGGCGCGACTGCGCGCGGTTCCGCCTGCAGCGCCTCGATCTCGCTGGCCGGGAAGGCGAGCGAGGTCGAATTCGAAAAGCGCAGGAAGTTCGGCAGCAGTCCGTCTTCCGGCATGCCGCGGCGGAGCAGCCACAGCTCGATCATGCGCACGGCCTGGAAATACTGGAAGCGGTACGGCTGCGCGAACAGCCGCTCGATTACAGCAGGCTCAAATCGCCGCTTCGTGGCGTGCATCGCAGCAGCTCTCCCCCGGTCTTGTTCGAAATGATCACGAGTTGCGTGAAGCTGTTGGCATGCACGTACAGGCCGAGGAAGCGTTCGACGATGTGGGCGAACGCGTCGACGCCGCTGCCGACGAACGCTTCCTCGTCGATGGTGAGGCGCACCTCGATGCCGCGCACCATGCAGGCGAACGGATTCCCCGCCAGCCAGGCCGTCGTCGCGCGGTGCTCGACGGCGAGGACGCCGCCGATCTGGCGCTGCGACGACGGTGAGCGCGGCAAGTCGTACAGCGTCAGCATCTCGCGGAACGCGGCGATGCCGCCGCCCGACAGCGACAGGTGGTTCAGCGACAGGTGCGAGATCAGGCGCCAGTGCGCGCCGCGCCCGCGCTCGAAGCGGTACGACGGCGTGGGCTTGCGCAGGAAGCTGATCGCCTGCACGGTCGACCCGCCCTCGAGGAACAGGTCGCCGCCGCGCACGCCGTACGACAACAGGGCCGGCAGGTCGCGGTTGGTGCACGTGAGCTCGATGCTGAGCGTGTCGGTCTCCACGTCGGCCGGATCGAAATCGATGTCGACGACCGAGATCTGGGTCTCGTAGCCGGGACTCCTTTCGGCCAGCAGCGGATCGCGCCGCATGATCCAGTAATGGCCGCTCTTGTCCGGCATCTGGCCGTGGCGCAGCGAGTAGAACGGCCGGAACTCGACGATCGATTCGCCCTGCGGTGTCTGGCGCACCAGGCGCACGCTGTCGATGGACTGCACCTCGAACGCGAACGCACGGCGCGCGTCCGCCAGCACCGGGTAGCTGTCCGTCGTGTGGGTCAGGCGGATCGGTTCGCCGCGCTGGCGGAACAGGTTCACGACCGGCGTGCAGCCCAGCAGCAGGTTGGTGGCGGACAGCGTGCCGAGCATGCGCGCCGTGTTCGAGTCGGCGCGCAGGCCGGACAGCGCCAGGTGCAACGTGATGGTGCGGCTTCCCGCCGGCAGCGCGGCCGTCAATGCGGCCAGGTCGATGTCGAAGAAGTTGAACTTCTCCGGGAAGCAGAAATATTCGGTGAGCAGGCGGTACGCCGTGTGCGAGCGGGCCGGGAAGTCGATCAGCGCCTCGTCCTCGCCATAGCCGGCCGGCCGCAGCGGAAGCGCGGACAGCGGGATCCAGCGGCCGTTGCCGTCGGCTTCCACATAGGCGCAGACGGCGCGCATGAACAGCGCGTCGCGCAGCGCGGCGCAGAACGACGGTTCGCCGTCGATGAACACGCGCAGGCTCGCGAGCTTGAGGCCCGCGATCGATGCGGCGCCGGTGGCGGCCAGCGTGATCGCGATGGACGACGACGCCTGCGACGGCGGGCGGACGGCGTCCGGCGCGTCGAGGATCGCGTCGAAGCGGGCGCGCGCCAGTGCCAGCGGGGCCACCGTCACGGGATACGCGGTGCGGAAGGTGCACGGCGCGCCGCGCACCGGACGCGTGGCGAGTTGCGTGCCGCGCGGGATTTCCGCGGCGGCGCCGGGCTGCGCGGCGGCCGCGCCGAAGTCCATGCGCGCGATCGAGCAGGACGGGAACGGACGCAGGTAGTGCGGATACAGCACTTCGAACAGCGCCTCGGTGAATTCAGGGTAATCGTCGTCCAGGCGCTTGGCGATGCGCGAATTCAGCAGCGCGAACGATTCGATCATGCGCTCGATGTGCGGGTCTTCGCACACCTCGCCGCCAATCAGCAGCTTGCCCGCGATCTTGGGATAGCGTTCGGCGAATTCGCGCGCGTGGCGGCGCAGGAAGCCGAGCTCCTGCTCGTAATACGGTAATAACTGGTCCAACTCAGGCTCCCGGGGCTGCCTGCCGGCGTGCCTTGCTGATGGTGTAATGCTGGCTGGAGGGCTGCAGCACGGCGTCGAAGTTCACCGGCTCGTGCGCCGCGCTCACGACCATCAGCGCCGTGATCGAGAAGTTCAGGCGGTTGACGGCATCCTCGCGCAGTTCGAGCCGCGCCTGGACGTTGCGCAGGCGCGGTTCGTGGCGCGCGATCGCGGCCTCCAGGCTCTTGCAGATGAACGCGCGGTCGTCGGTGCTCGACAGCGACAGGCCCGCGAAATCGTGCAGGCCGTACGCGACGATGGAACGCGCGCATTCGGGAAAGCGCCGGAAAGTATCTTCCGGCATCACGGAGCGGGTATTCAGCAGCGCCTCGAGATCGCGCGCCACCGAATCCTTCATTTCCTCGAGCGAGACGCGCGGCACGGTGCCCGCCTGGGCGTGCCCCGGCCGCTCGATGAGGCGGTCGAACAGCCCGGGCATGAAACCTTTGGCGGACATCGTGCCGGCCCGCTATCAGGCGGCGATCTTGTTGGCCGACAGGTCCCAGCCGCCCGACGTGTTACCGCCCGAGCCGCCGCCGACCTTCTGCTGGGTGTACTTCCATTTCACCTTGGAGTACTTGATCGCCACGTCTTCGGTCAGGATGTTGCCCTGCTCGACGGTCGGTGCCACGCTGCTGATCAGGACATTTTCCAGCTCGATCTCGAAGTACTTGACGCGCTCGCCCTGGCCATCGGCGCGCAGGAACTCGAACTTCGCTTTCGGGATGGTCTTGCCGGACGAGCAGGTCTGCAGCAGGATCGGGGTGGCCAGGTCGGCCAGCTTGGACACGACGATGTCCTTGTGCTCGGTGCGCTCGGCCGTGTGGCCGCCGCCGGTCGACGCGGTGGCCGATTTCGGTTGCAGGACTTCCCACTGGACGCTCTTCACTTCGATCCAGTCCTTGTGGGTGGCGTCGGCGGATTCGCCTTTGATGCCGTCGATTTGCAGGTAGACGTCGATTGCCATGTTGTTCTCTTCCTTTCAGTTCAGTTGATAACGGGGGGGTAAAACGGGTTGATCAGCTATTCGCCGATGCCGGAAGCTCCGCGACCAGGCGCAGGGACACCGACAGCTCGTCGAGCTGGAAATGGGGGCGCAGGAACGAGACGGCGCGGTACACGCCGGGACGGCCCGGCACTTCCGACACCTGCACGCTCGCTTCGCGCAGCGGGAATTGCGCCTTCTGTTCCTGGCTCGCGTTGTCGTCGAGGAGGACGTATTGCGTGAGCCAGCGGTTCAGGAAGTCCTCGACGTTGGACGCGGCCGCGAAGCTGCCGATCTTGTCGCGCATCATGGCCTTCATGTAGTGCGCGATGCGCGACACGGCGAAGATGTACTGCAGCTGGGCCGACAGCACGGCATTCGCGTTGGCGGCGTCGCTGGCGTACTTGCGCGCCTTCTGCGCCGACTGCGCGCCGAAGAACGCGGCGTAGTCCGTGTTCTTGCAGTGCACGAGCGAGATGAAGCCGAGGTCCGACAACTCCTTTTCGCGGCGGTCGGTGATGGCGATCTCGGTCGGGCACTTGAGGGCGATCTCGCCCTCGTCCGTCTTGAACGTGTGCGTGGGCAGGTTCTCGACCAGGCCGCCGCCTTCGACGCCGCGGATCGCCGCGCACCAGCCGTAGTCCTCGAACGCGCCGGTCAGCTTGGTGCCGAACGCGTACGCGGCGTTGCACCACAGGTATTTGTGATGGTCGGTGCCGTCCACGTCCTCGACGAAGTTGAAGCCTTCGGTCGTGGCGCCGTCCGCCGGGTTGTACGGCAGGCGGCCCAGGAAGCGCGGCAGGGTGAGGCCGACGTAGCGCGCGTCTTCCGACTCGCGGAACGATTTCCACTTCGCGTATTCGACCGTGTCGAACACCTTCGACAGGTCGCGCGGCTTGCCGAGGTCGGAATAGCTCTCCAGCCCGAACAGCTCGGGCGACGCGGCCGAGATGAACGGCGCGTGCGCGGCCGCGGCCACGTGCGACATCTGCTCGACGAAGTACATGTCTTCCGGCTGGCGCGTGATCTCGAAGTCGCCCAGCAGCGCCCCGAACGGCGCGCCGCCGAAGGTGCCGAATTCCTCTTCATAGACCTTGCGGAACATGGTGCTCTGGTCAAACTCGATGGCGCTCTGGAAGTCCTTCACCAGCTCGCGCTTGGTCGCGTTGAGCATCTTGACCTTGAGGTTCGGGCCGGTCGCGGTATTCTTCACGAGGTAGTTCAGGCCCGTCCAGCTGGACTCCAGTTTCTGGAATTCGGGCGCGTGCATCACGGCCGACAGCTGCGCCGAGATCAGGCGGTCCAGCTCCGCCACGCGGGCGTCGATGGTGGCCGCCAGGTTGTCGGACACGACAACCGTGCCCTCCATGACCTGGTTGACCAGTTCCGCGATCAGGTCGCGGGCGCGCGCATGCTCGGCGCTCGACTTGGCGACCTTGCTCTGTTCGACGATCCGGTCGAGCAGATCCGCTTCGGGAGCAAGCAAGGGGGTGTCGGCCGCGAGGGCGGTGCTTTGGAGTGCGGACATGATCACTCCTTCGTCGTCTGCTGGCCAAGGCTGGCCATCGTTTCGGTGCTGTTCAACACGTCGTTGAGCAGGTCTTCGAGCTTGTCGTTCCCGGCCAGCTTGTTGCGCAGGTCGGCCAGCTTGGTGCGCGCCTCGAGCAGCTTGCGCAGCGGCTCGACCTGGTTGACGACGGCCTCGGGACGGAAATCGTCCATCGAACGGAACGTCAGGTCGACGCCGAACTGGCCGCCCTCGCCCGTCAGCTCGTTCGGCACGCGGAACGCGGCGCGCGGCTCGACACCCTTCATGACTTCGTCGAAGTTGTCGCGGTCGATGCCGACGAAGCTGCGCTCCTTGAGGCGTTTTTGCGGCGCCTCCGAATTGCCGCCGAAATCGCCGACGACGCCGACGACCATCGGCAGCTCCTTGTTCTCGATCGCGTCGCCGATCTCGACGTCGTACGTCATTTGCACGCGCGGCGGGCGGACTTTCTGCAGTTTTTTCTGCACACTGGAATTTCTGGACATGGGATTCCCCTGGGTTGAATCGGACTTGTTATTTCAGCGCGCCGAACGGGTCGGCACCGGACGATGCCGCGGCGGCCTGCTTGACTCTCGCCCGCGCGCGGCCCCTCGCGACGGCCTTCGGCGGCGCGGGCGCGGCGACCGGCGGCGGGACGAGCACCTGCTCGCCCAGGCTCTCGCGCAGCAGCTTGGCCAGATCCTGCGATTCGGTCCGGATCGAGCCGGACAAATTGTTTTGCCGGCTCAGGTCCGCCAGCGCGCGCGTCGACAGGCGCAGGCCGCTGATGGCGATGATGCTGTTGGCCAGGCGGTCGTTCGGATCGCGCACGAGCACTTCCTGGGCGTTGACGATGGCTTCGCCGTACTGGCCGGCGTCGTAGCGGGTCTGGGCGATGCTGGACCACGGCGCCTTGTCGGCGGGATAAGCGGCGGCGGCTTCCTTCCACAGCGTCACCGCATCCTCCTTGCGGCCGGCCGTATTGGCGTCGGCGGCCTTGGCGAGCAGCTCTTCCATCGTCGGGGCGGGCGGCTTTTCGGCCACCTCCGGCTTCGTCGTGGCGCAGGCGGAAAGCAGGATGGCGCAGGCGGCGGCGCCGATGAAACGGCTGATCCGGCCGAACGGGAATGCTGGGGTCATGCGGGTCCTCGCAACTGTTAAAAAAATGATGTCACGCGATTAAGTTTGTAAAACTTTTTTTATAGTATCAGAATTGTTTTCTTGATCAAGCTCAATTTTTTGTCAATCGTACGCGTGTCGATGAGTAGTGAAACACTCACTAAAACTCACTATTTCCCCAAGAATCGCCCCGTAACCGGAAGGAATTCTATGTTTATAGGGAGAAATATCACGGATTGTCACAAAGAAAATTTGTGTCTTAATTGTGCGCTACGTATCCGTAATAAATGTTACTGTTATGCTATTTTCATCTTCAGCAGCACAGGGACGACGAGCGCATGAGCGGCAAAATCTTATGGGGTGAAGGACTCTTCCTGCGCCCCCAGCATTTCCAGCAGCAGGACCACTACCATGAGGAGCGCCTGCACCGCACGGCGGCGCTGCTGCATCCGTATGCCTGGGGCATAGGCGCGCTGCAGGTCGACCGCGACGCGCTGGCGAACGACACGCTGCGCCTGCTCGAACTGGCGCTGCGCTTCCCGGACGGCGAACTGTATTCGGCGCCGGGCGGCGACGAACTGCCGGACGCCATCGACCTGGGCCAGCTGCCGCAATCCGTGCAGACCGTGACCTATCACGCCGCCCTGCCCGGCTTCAAGCCTTACGGCGCCAATTTCAGCGGACGCAAGACGGATGGCGCGGATGGCGCCGACGCGGCCAACGCCGCCCGCTTCCGCCAGCTCGACCGCGACACGCCGGATCTGTACACGCAGGCCGCCAGCGCCCAGCTGACCTATCTGCGCAAGACCGTGCGCCTCGTCTCGGATGCGGAACCGCTGGACGCCTATGTGCACGTGCCCGTGCTGCGCCTGCGCCGCGCGGCCACCGGCGGCTTCGAACTGGATGGCTCGTTCGTGCCGCCCTGCCTGACGATCAAGAGCGCGCCGCTGCTGTTCCTGCAGTTGCGCCGGCTGCTCGACGCGCTGCAGGCGAAGGTGAGCGCCCTGTACGGCCACCACCGCGAGCCGAGCCGGCACGTGATCGAATTCCGCTCGGGCGACATGTCGTCGTTCTGGCTCCTGCACACGGCCAGCACGGCATGCGCGACGCTGGCGCACTACTTCCACCACCCGTCGCTGCATCCGGAACGGTTGTACGAACAGCTGCTGTCGCTGGCCGGCAGCCTGATGACGTTCTCGAAGAGCTGGACGCTGGCCGACCTGCCGCCCTACCAGCATGCCGATCCCGGTCCCGCGTTCGCGACGCTGCACCAGATCATCCGCGAACTGCTCGACACCGTGATCTCGTCGCGCTACTTCGCCATCGCCCTGCGTGAAGTGAAGCCGTCGTACTGGCACGGCATGCTCGACTCCGAGAAGATCGACGACAAGACGACGTTTTATCTCGCCGTGTCGGGCGACATGCCGGCCAGCGAGCTGGTGGACGTGGTGCCGCTGCGCCTGAAGATCGGCGCGCCGGACGACGTGGAGAAATTCGTGCTGTCCGCGATGCCCGGCGTGCGCCTGGTGCACGCGCCGCAGGTCCCCGCGGCCGTGCCCGTGCGCCCGGACGCGGTGTACTTCGCCATCGAGGCCAAGGGCCAGATGTACGAACGCATGCTGCAGGCGCAGTCGATCTCGATCTACGTCCCGGGCAGCATGGCCGACATGAAGCCCGACCTGGTCGCCGTGACATCCTGAAAACGAGAGACTTTCCATGACCACCGCAACCGCACCTTCCCTCATGGCCGCCGGCGCCGCCGCGTCGGCGCCAACCGCGCCGCAGGCGCTGCTGGACCTGATGTACGACGGCTTCTACGCCCTGTTCATGCTCAAGAACGGCAACGGCCCGCAGGACGACGCCGCGTTCGCGCGCAAGATGACGCAATTCCTCGACGACTTCGGCCGCAACGCGCGCAAGCACAACGCGTCGCCGGACGACGTCGACGCCGCGAAATACGCGTTCTGCGCAGCCGTCGACGAGATCATCCTGCGCTCGACCTTCACGATCCGCGACGCGTGGGAACGCCGCCCGCTGCAGCTGCAGCTGTTCGGCGACCAGCTGGCCGGCGAACACTTCTTCGAGCGCCTGGAGCAGTTGCGCGCGCGCGGCAGCAGCCACGTGGAAGCGCTCGAGGTCTTCCACATGTGCCTCCTGCTCGGCTTCCAGGGCCGCTACATCCTGGAGGGGACGGAAAAGCTGAACTACCTGACGTCGCGCCTGGGCGACGAGATCGCGCACATGAAGGGCCGGCGCGGCGGCTTCGCGCCGCACGCGGAGCGCCCCGACCAGATCCGCCACAAATTGCGCAGCGACCTGCCGCTGTGGGTGCTGTACTCGGTGTTCGGCCTGATCTGCGTGCTCGGGTACGCGGGCCTGCGCACGTCGCTCGGCCGCACGAGCGAGGCACGCATGAACGGCTACAGCGACGTCGTCAAGATGGCGCCGCGGGCGGCGAATTTGACGATCACGCTGCCGTAACGATCCTTTTCCGCAACAGGTCTTTATGCTGTCCCTGCACGATATCATTGCCCGCCGCCAGACCAACCGTATCCTGCGCCTGACGTTCCCCCATGACGACGGGCCGGCCGCCCAACTGCTGCCACAGCGCCTGCACGCGACCGAAGCGCTGTCGCGCGACTTCGAATACACGGTGGAGTTGCTATCCGACGACGCGTCGCTCGCCCTCAAGGACCTGATGGGCCGCCTGATGTGTGTGGAACTCGTCCGCGACGACGGTTCGTTGCGTCATTTCACCGGCCACGTGTTCGCGTTCCGCCTCGTGCGCACGGACGGCGCCGTGGCGTTCTACGAAGCCGTGCTGGCGCCGTGGCTCGCCTACCTGAAGCTACGCAGGGACAACTATCTCTTCCACGGCAAGACACTGCGCCAGCAGACCGAGAGCATCTTCGAGGACTACGGCGCGCTGCCGTCCTGGGATTGCCGCGTCGCGGGCGAAGATCCTCCAATGACGGACGCTTGCCAGTTCGACGAGAGCGACCACAATTACCTCCATCGCCGCTGGGAGGCGGCCGGCTGGTCCTACTGGTACGAACACGGGGCGACGGGCCACAAGCTCGTCCTGTGCGACGACACGACCGCGACGCCTGCCGTCGACGGTGCCTGCGCGGTGCCGTTCCAGCGCCACGGCGGGGCCGTCGAGGAAGACGGCATCGGCGAGTGGTCGCCGGCGCGCCGCCTCGTCGAGAGCGCGGTGGCCATCGCCGGCTTCGATTTCAAGCAACCGGTCGCGAAGTACGCGCAGGTGCCCACGCTCAACCGCCAGGGCGACGTGCATCCGGTCGAGTCTTACGAATACGCGGGCGCCTATCCGTTCCCCGACCTCGCGCACGCCGATCGCACCGCGCGCCTGCGCATGGAAGAAGCCGAAGCGGCAGGCAAGCACTTCGCCGGCGCGGGCAACTGCCGACGCCTGCAGCCCGGCCGCTGGTTCGAACTGACCGGCCATTTCGACGATCCATACGACGGCGACCGCAATGCCTTCCTCGTCGTGGAGGTGGTGCACGAAGCGACGAACAACTATCTGCACGCGCGAAGCGATGCGCCGGCCGTGGCCGAGTACCGCAACCACATACGGTGCTTGCGCAGGTCGATCCCATGGCGTCCCGGCCGCGGCCGCAACAGCGTCGAGACCCGCATCGCCGGACCGCAAACTGCCATCGTCGTCGGTCCGGACGGCCCGGACAGCATCCACACCGACGGCTACGGGCGCATCCGCGTACAGTTCCATTGGGACCGGGCCGGCAACAGCGACGAACGCAGCTCCGCCTGGGTGCGCGTGGCCAGCCCGTGGAGCGGCGGCGAACTGGGCGTGGCCGCCGTGCCGCGCGTCGGTTCGGAAGTGATCGTGCAATGGCTGGGCGGCTCGCCCGACCGGCCGATCGTGACCGGCACCGTGTTCAACGAAACGCACATGCCGCCGTGGTCGTTGCCGGCGCAGCACGCCCTGACCGGGTTGCGCAGTCGCGAACTCGCACCCGGCGGCGGCAACCTGCCGGGCGGGCGCAGCAACCACCTGGTCCTCGACGACACGCACGAACGGATCCAGGCGCAGTTGAAGAGCGACCATGCGCATAGCCAGCTCTCGCTCGGCCACATCGCCCGCATCGAGGACAATGCGGGCCGCAAGGACGTGCGCGGCGAAGGCTTCGAGCTCGCCACGGAAGCATGGGGCACGCTGCGCGCCGGTAAAGGCCTGCTCGTGACGACGGAGCTGCGGCGCCAGGCAGCGGGCCACACGAAGGACATGGGCGAGACGGTCGCACGTCTGGGCGCGGGCGCGGAACTGCATCGCCAGCTGGCCGACGACGCCGGACACCAGCAGGCGCAAGCCGCCGGCACCGACCAGAGCGACGTTGCCGCGGCCGTGCGCACCCAGAATGACGCGATCCGCGGCGGCGGCGCGCAAGACGAATTCACGGCGCCTCACCTCGTCCTGTCGAGTCCCGCCGGCATCGCTGCGAGCACGCCCGAAAGCACCCATCTGCAAAGCGGCGCGCACGTGGCGGCGACGGCGGGCGGGCACATCGCGCTTGCAGCCGGCAAGAGCCTGTTCGCCAGCGTGGCCGAGAAGATCAGCCTGTTCGTCTCGAAGGCCGGTATGAAGCTGTTCGCTGCGCGCGGCAAGGTCGAGATCCAGGCCCAGAGCGACAACATCGAAGTCATCGCCGAACAGGTGCTCAAGCTGATCAGCACGAAGGCGAACATCGAGATTACGGCGGCGCGGGAGATCGTGCTGAATGCCGGAGGCAGCTACCTGCGCATCAACGCCCAGGGCATCGAGCACGGCACCGACGGCACTTGGATCGCCCACGCGGGCGCGCACAAGCTGGAAGGGCCGAAGAACCTCGACGCCGTCAACCAGGCCGAATTCGAGCGCGTGCAACCGCGCAAGTTCAGTCAGCAGGTTTTCGTCGACCCTGCCCTGTGGGACCTGCCGTCCGGCGCGCGCACGCTGAAATACACCTTCTTGTCGCGTACCGGCCAGGCGCTGGGCAGCGGCACGCTCGACGGCGCCGGCACGTCGAAGCCGCTGTTCACGGACGGCAGCGAGCCGGCGCACGTCACGATCGACGTCAACGACGGCAAGTGGGAACAGTTGGTGTTCGACCGGCCCGAAGGCGTCCACGTGCCCGACGATGCGCCGCAGGTCGTGTTCGATTACGATCACGAGCCGGAGGACGAGGACGATACCTCGATCGAGGAATCAAACGATTCAACGTTAGCCTGAACTACATCGGATTAGCAATGACGACTGCAAGAACGTATCTATGGACCGCCATCGGCGCGGCTTCTTTCTGCCTGACGGCCCACGCTGCTGGCGCAGGTGCGCCGGAAAAATTGGCGCTGCCGCTGATCGGGCGCGCGTTCGACACGACGAGCGTCACGTTTTCCGCCGATGGAGCCCGCATCTGTATCGGGGGGGCGGACACGAACGACATGGGTGAATCGACCGTACGCCTTGTCCTGGTCGACCTGGCACAACGCGCCGTGGCCTGGCAAAAGACGATATCGGTACCGAACGGTCTCGCCCTCCT
Organism: Massilia luteola; assembly: GCF_034420155.1. Lineage (NCBI taxonomy): Bacteria > Pseudomonadati > Pseudomonadota > Betaproteobacteria > Burkholderiales > Oxalobacteraceae > Massilia > Massilia luteola. The sequence goes on along the minus strand of NZ_JAXOFN010000021.1, from coordinate 69,523 downwards.
CGATCCGGTGCAATGCGTGGCCGGAAGCGATCGGGTCTACTTGCTTGCAAACGCGGAGACGAGCCCGTCTCCCGCGCTCGCACAGTCAAGAATCTATGTGTACGCCTTCGACTTGCCGGGCAACCGCATCGCGGCCGCGCCGCTGGATATTCCTGCCGAGAGCCGATACGGCTACAGGATTGCTGAAACTCCCGATGGCCTGAAAGTGGTCGGCTATATGCGTGACCAGGATGAAGACACCGAACGATACGGTACTTTTACGATGGCGTTGGATCGTGGCTTGCGGCCCCGCGGCGTACCCTTATTTCGAAAAAACGGCGCGTATGTATTGCCGCCTGGCGCGCGCATCGTAAACGACAGCGTTTTCCTGAGCGGCAGGTTTTTCCCGGCGACCGTGAAAAAAACGGACGCCGGCGAATACATGACGTCGCGACTGCGCCTGGACGGCGGCTACATCTGGAGTACCCGGGCACCGTCCGCAACACGCCTGGGCGTGAGCGCCTTTGTCGGGGACGACGGAACGAATTACAGCATCGGGTACATGGCCGACAAGACGATGCTTGAGATTGTCACGCCGGATGGCAAAGCGCTGCCGCCGCTTGCCTACTCCAGCCCGTACTGCCGTTCCAAGGCTCTGGTCCGGTATCACGCGGATCTCGTCGCGGTACGTGAACGCTGCGATGTAAAAGGTCGCGCGCTCGTATCGATCGATGCCGCGACGGGCAACGAACAGGTCATCAAGCCGGTGGCCGACGAGCCGATGTACCTGGCCGCCAAAGGTGATCGATGGGCTCTCCTCGCACGCGACAAGAAGGGACGCGTTTTTCTGTACACCGCTGAAAATGGAGGGCTTTGATGACCTATACCTACGAAGACAAGCTAAACTTCGCCGCATCGTTATATTGTTCCGCACGTGTGGTCGCGGCACAGACCGGATGGTCGTGGGAGCTCCTCGTCGGCCAAGCCATTGAGGAGACCGGTTGGGGTGAAAAAATCCTGCCAGGAACAAATAATATCTATAACATCAAGGCCGACAAAAGCTGGACAGGGCCCTCCAAGGTCTTCCATGTGCATGAAGAGATTCATGGCAGAACTGTCTGGGTGGACGATCCATTCCGTGTCTACTCGTCCTACGAAGAAAGTCTCAGGGACAGGATTGCATTCGTCGAGAACAACCCGCGTTACACAGCCATGAAGCAACCTGGCATCAAGGGCAATTACGAGCGAGAGGCTGACGCACTGAAAGACGGCGGCTACGCCACGAACACCCGCTATGTGGGCAATATACTCGATATCATTCACGGCCCCTCGTTCAGACGTGCTGTCAACCGTGCCAAGGAACGCGGCTGTGCCCATGCGCTGCCCGCGGTCGACATCTTGGTACTCGACGGCGCGAAGGTCCCCGTACCGGAAGCGAAGGTCGAAGTCCAGCTGGACGGAAAAAAGGCCGAGGCCATCACTGACGACAACGGACGCCTGGTCATCCGCCATAAACTGCCGTGCGGAGACCTCCACCTCAGGGTGTTCGACACGGTCCGCGATAAATGGATCGACCTGGAGCCGCTCGCATGCGCGCCATCGGTCAAGGGACAAAGCGTGACGCTGATAGCGCCGGATTTCAGCGCGCAAACCAGCACGCGCGAGCACGACAAGACGACGCCGCCGAAACCTGCGCCGAAGCCCGCGCCGGCACCGGCGCCGGCGGCGAAACCGGCCGGCGCCGCGGTACCGACATTCAAGACCCACAAAGTCGCACAAGGCGAGAGCCTGGCGAAGATCGCGGCGCTGTACCGCGTACGCTACCAGGCCATCGCCAGGGCCAACGGCATTACGTCGCCGTTCATCATCCGCCCCGACCAGATCCTGCGGATCCCGGACGTGCAGGCCGCCGCGGCAGCGCAGGAACAGCACCGGACCGCGCCGGCCGCGAACGACGGCGGCGGCATCTCGCTTGCGACGTTGGGGCAGATGCTGACGGAGGGCCGCAACTACCTGCACACGCTGTACCTGCGCAATGCCGAGGCGCATCCGCAGACGGACCTGATGCATGCGAGCCGCGCCCCTTGGATGGTTCCGGCACAGGAGGAATTCGAAAAAGGCGTGCGCCGCCGCCCGGGCAGGGACCGGAACGACCCGCGCATCCTGGAATACTTCAAGGCGACGCCGGCGCTCGACAAGCATGCAGCAGCCGTCGACGAAACGGCATACTGTGCCGCGTTCGCGAACTGGTGCCTCGGCCGCGCGGGCTACAAGGGAACGGCGAGCGCGCTGGCCCTGTCGTTCAAGAAATGGGGACGGCCGACGCGCGACAATCGCCCGGCCCTCGGCGCGGTCGCGCTGGTCAAAGTCGACGGCGGCAGCTACCACGTCACGTTCGTGGCAGGCCTCAGCCGCGACGGCAGGCGGATCGCCACGCTGGGCGGGAACCAGGGCAATGCCCATGAGGTCAGCCACAGCTATTGTCCAAAATCGTGGGTCGTGACCTATCGTTATCCCGTGGATTACCCCGACTATGATGACGATTATGTGCTGCACGACGTCGCGAGCGACCATGCGCCGATGACGGCCGCGGCGACCCATTGAGCGCACCCATGAGAATCATGCACGACATCCTGGCGACGGCCTGCAGCACCTTATGTGCAACCGTGGCCGCCGCCGCGCCCGACGCACCCGCGAGGCTGGTGCTGCCGCTCGACGGCACGACCTTCTACGTCAACACGATGGCATTTTCCGCGTCCGGCGACCAGCTGTGCCTCGCGGGTACCGACCCGGACGACATGGCGACGACGACGGTACACTTCCTGCTGATCGATCGTGTCCGTAACGCAGTGGCGTGGCGCACGAAGCTGGCTGTTCCGAACGATCTCGCCAACATCCATCCCGTCAAATGCCTCGTCGCCGCAGACCGCGTGTACGTGCTGGCCAACGCCGACACGAGCCTTTCGCCGCCGATCGCCGAGACACAGACCCACGTGATCGCGTTCGACCTGCACGGCAAACGGATCGCGTCCGCCCGGGTCGACGTTCCCGGCATGAGCCAATACGGTTATGCGATGGCCGAATCGCCCGACGGACTCAGGATCGCGGGATATACCCGGGACCGGGGCGGTCCGGCCGAACGGTACGGCACGTATTCCGTCACGCTCGATGCCACGCTGCGGCCAACCGGTGCGCCGGTCGTCCGCAAGAACGGCACCTATGCCTACCCGCTCGACGCACGGATCGTCGGCGACAGTCTTTACGTGGCTGGCAGATTCTACCGGGCGGAGGCAAGGGACGACGACTTCGGCACCTATGCCGCGTCGCGCCTGCGCACGGGGGACGGTTACGTCTGGAGCACGCCCACGGCACTCGTGTGGAATATGGATAACGAGATCGCGGTCGGTGCCGACGGTACCAGTTATTCTCTCGGCAGCGACCGGAAGACGACGACGCTTGCCGTCGTCCCGCCGGACGGAAAGGCCCGGGTACCGCTGACCTACCGCAGCGCGTTCTGCGCGACCGATGCGATTGCCCCGTACGGCGAAGGCATCGTCGCCGTACGCCAGCCCTGTACCGGCAAAGAAGGCTACGCACTGGTATCGATCGCCGCCGCCACCGGCAAGGAAGAGCGGCTGACGGCAATCCCGGGCGAACCGCTGCATGTGGCGACGCAAGGCCCGATATGGGCCGTCCTGGCGCGCGAAAATGGCAGCACGCTCGTGCTCCATGCGGGCACGGGCGATCTGCGGCAAGCCGCCTATCACTGACCACGAAACGACAATGAAGACAACACTGTTTTGCGCGATCCTCCTGAGCACCGGCCTGGCCCGTGCTTTCGACGGGGCACCCACGTTCACAACGAAGACCGGCCACGTCGAACACACTTTGGCGCTGAGCCACTGGCAGGTCGATGCCCGCGGCGTTCCCTCGTTCGATTACGTCTACAAGCAGCATGCCGGCACGTGCAGGTTCCAGCTGACAGGCCACGCGGTGGCAGTCTACGATGAAGTGAACGGAAAGGTCGAGCTGGCCGTCTTCAATCCCCAGGACGCCAGCGGTCGCGAACTGCCCCCGGTCGTCGGCTACGAAGGCGACGACGTTGCGCTGACGTTGCCGTACAAGGGCCCGCTACAAAAAATCTCCCTGCGCAGCCCCATGCCTTCCGCACTGCGCACGCAGGCCTGCGCCAAAGGCGACGACGAAGGATTGACGGTCGACTTCCACAAATAACCCCATGCCACAGAAAACCATCATCCGCGCCGGCGACAAGACGTCGCACGGCGGCACCGTGCTGGAAGGCCATCCGCTCGTGACGCTGCTCGGCAAGCCGGTCGCCGGCGTGGGCCATCGCGCCAGTTGTCCGCAATGCGGCGGCAATCCCGTGATCGCAGCGGGGTCCGCGTCCGTCACGATGCTGGGCGTGCGCGTGGCCGTCGATGGTATGGAGACGTCGTGCGGCGCTACGCTGATCGGCAGCGCGCCCGCGCAGACGGCCGAGGCCTGACCGCGCTACCCCTGCAACGACAAGCGGTACACCGTCGTCTGCCGATACACCTGCCCGGGCAAGAGCATCACCCGCGGCCAGGCGGCGCTCATCAGGCCGGGCCTGGCGTGGGCTTCGACGCGGAAGGCGTCCAGGCGCTGCGCGCCCGCGGGCGCGCGCCCGCTGCAGAAGCGCACGGCGGCCTCGGTCGTGTACATTTGCAGCCGGCGGCCGGAAGCCGGGTCGAACACGCGGACCGCTTCACGCAGGGCGCCCTGCCCGCCCGCGAAGTGGTTGCGCACGCAAAAGCAGTGGTCGAATCCGCCGGCCCGGTGGAGTTGCGTGTCGGTCCAGCGCAGGCGCGGGCCGATGGCGGCCGGCTGGCGGAAGTCGAACGGCGTCCCGCCCACGGCGGCCACGCCGGCCGGGACGCCACCGGGACCCGCTTCCTCGAAATAGTCGGCGTCGATCTGCACCATGTGGTCGCCCACGTCGGCCTGGCCGCCTGAGAGATTGAAGGACGGATGCGCCAGTGCCGCCAGCGGAATCGGCATGCCGGCCACGGCCTGGTACTCGATCGTCAGCGCGCCGTCGTCGTCGAGCCGGTAGTGGACCAGCATGCCGGCGCCGTCGCCGCCCGAGGTCAGCGCCAGCGTGACGCCGCTGCCGGTCTGGCGTCCCGCCCAGCGCGCGGCACGGCCCCTGGCCGGCGCGGCCGCGGCGGGGCCGGCCCGCAGCATGTCGGCCATGCGGCCGTAACGGTCCGGCGCGTGCCAGGCGTGCGGCTGCGCACCCCGCTCGCTGATCGTCACGGTCATGCCGGCCGCGTTCTCGAGCATGAATGCGCGCTCGCCGGCCAAAGGGGCCGGGGCACCCTGGATGAGATGGATCGTCATTACAGTCTGGCTTCCTGATGTCGGATATGAAGCCATTGTCCCGGCCCGCGCAAGGCCTTTCAATTACGAAAATTACCAACGGCGAGAACGATTCTCGCCGACGCTACGCCGCCACGGACAGCGTGTCGCGCTCGCCCAGCGCGCGGTCGCGCCAGGCGCGCGGCGTACAACCCAGTTCGCGCTTGAACACGAGGTGCATGTACTGGGTGGACGTGAAGCCGCAGCCGAGCGCCACGTCCGCGATGCTGCGCTCGCCGCTTTCCAGGCCCGCCTTGGCCGCGTCCAGCTTCGAACGCAGGATCATGTCGTGCACGCTGCAGTCCAGCTCCTGGCGGAAGTAGACTTCCAGCGACGAGCGCGACACCCCCACGTACTCGGCCACCTGGTGCGTCTTGATGCCCTGGCACGCGTACTGGCGGATGTAATGGCAGGCGCGCATCACGTGCGGATGCTTGACGGCCTGGAAGCGGCTCGACGCGAGGACGTTGATGCCGGCCGGCGGCACGAGGATCTGCGTGTTGGCGAGGCGTACGCCGTGCAGCATCTGTTCCAGCAGATGCGCCGCCGTGCGGCCCATCTCGTGCGCGCCCTGGATCACGGAACTGAGCGGGATGCGGGTGAGCATGCGCACGAGCGGGTCGTTGTCGATGCCGATCAGCGCCACCTGCTCCGGTACCGAGATGCCGGCGATGGCGCAGGCCTGCAGCAGCTGGCGCGCGCGCGCGTCCGTGACGGCGATGACGCCCACCGGCTTGGGCAGGCTGCGCAGCCAGTCGATCTGGCCCTGGACCGCCGCGTCCCACGATGCCGCGCTCGTTTCGCAGCCGCGGAAGATCTCCGCTTCCATCCGGTCTTCCGACATCAGGCAGCGAAACGCCTGCTCGCGCTCCTGCGCCCAGCGGCTTTCCTGCGCTTCGGGCAGGCTGAACATGGCAAAGCGCTGCAGGCCGACGTCGATCAGGTGGTCGTGGGCCAGCTTGACGAGCTTGAAATTATCCGTCGCCACATACGGCACCCCGGGCGGATACGCGGCGTCGCTGGCATACGACCCGCCCACGGCCACGACGGGCACCGTGCAGCCGGCCATGGCCTGGGCCACGGCCGGGTCGTCGAAGTCGGCGATGACGCCGTCGCCCTGCCAGCGGTCCATGCCGGCCAGGCGCAGGCGGAAATCCTCTTCCAGAAATAAATCCCAGGCGACGCGGGTACCGCCGAGGTGGGCCGCAATACCGGCGATCACTTCGCGGTCGAAGGTTTTGTTCCCATTGAACAGCAGCGCAATCCGATAGGCCTTGGTCTTCATGCGGCGCCTCCCCGCAGATCGAATTCATTCATCGTCGTCTCCGTATGATTCTTTTTTTGTTTTAATGCCGGGTTATCCGACCCGGCGCGGAATGCTTAGTAAACGCCAGCCGATAAAGGCCACGCCGACCGCGCCAGAAGCACGCGGCAAAAAATAAAGGGAACCGGAATCAATCCGGATCCCGGCGGCGCGCATCGGGCAGGCCGGGACGAATTGCAGCGATAATGGACGGTTCCAGCCGCAAGGACGGCGCGCTCGTTGCGAGCACGCGACTGGAATGAGATAGGCACGGGGGATGCGCAGTCATGGGATGGTTCCTCGTAGCGTGACCGGGACGCCGGCGGCGGCGGCCCTTCAACTCAAGGATAGGGCGCCATCCCGGGGCGCCTCTAACGTACGTACCGCGTTTTCTATCACCGTGCAGAAATTACGATCAGTTCTGCAAGGAGTGGAAGGCCGGATCAGCCGTTCCCAACCTTTTTTGACGATGCCGATTCCCCGGAGGCCGGCTCGCCGGGCGGTGCCTGGCGGGGCGCGAGAGTCCGGAACGACTTGGGTGTGCAGCCGTATTCTTCCTTGAACAGCCGGTTGAAATACGACACGTTCGCATAACCGACCGAATATGCGATTTCGGCGATGGTCGCGGCGCTTTTTTCCGTCAGCAGCCGCGCCGCTTCCGTCAGCCGCAATTTATTCAGATAACTGGTGAATGTCATGCCGAGTTCCGTCTTCAGCACCTCGTTCACCTTGTTCCGGTTCGCGCCGGTGCCGGCCACGATACTTTCCAGATCCAGCTCGGGATTCGTGTAATTCGTCGCGATGAATTTCAGTACCGATGCTTTTTCCTCGTCCCGATAAGGCGCCACGGTCAATTGGCGATACGCGACCAGCGGCAAATCCTTTTTCAGCCGGTAATTCACGCTGGCGGCCAGCGTGCGCGCATGGGTCCGGAAAAACCACACGCCAAACAGGATCCAGCCGGCCAGCAGGATCACCGCGAGCGCTGCGATATAACGGTAATCGTGCCCGCGCAATCTGATATTGCTGATCTCCACCCGGGAATCGATATTGAACGGCGTTTGCGAACTCGATCCGAAGGCCAGCACGGCCACCTTGTCAAGCTTATAACCCTGCGACGCCAGGTCCAGTTTCATCATGTAGAACCACCAGCCCGGAATGGTCATCCGCCGCATGTCGAGCGACACGGGCACGCCCTGCTGGTTGCACGAGAAGAAAGTCACGGGCGACCGGTAAGTGAGAAACTGACCGGGCGTCGAAATCTTGTCGTCGAATATCGTCAGGCCGAACACCATGGGATCCGCGGGGCTGCAACGGGCGAGAAAGGTGATCGTGTCGTATTTCGACAGATCCACCGTGGCGAGATTGCCTTTCGCGTCCTTTGCCACGAACTTGGCACCGGCGAAAGGATAGTGCGCCGTCTTCGTCAATTTGTAGTCGAACGCCAGCTTGTCCGGCCCGGATTCGCCCAGCCGTACCGTCGACGTCCCGCCCTGATCGCCGTCCGCGCTCGCGACAGCCTCCCAGCGGACGCCGTCGCGCAGCGCCGGCGACAGCGTGTAGGTCGGCTGGCTCAGGAAAATGAACAACACGGCGACCAGCGCATCCACAGCCAGGAGCGCGATCAGGACGAGCAGTGACTTCTTATAAAACTCTTGCATTGTGAACGTCGGTGGGTGTCTCGGTGCACCGCCTCTGCCGGAGGCGCGTGCTGCGATCATAACAGCGAGTCCGCAATGGCCCCAAAAAAAAGGGGGCGGCCAGGGCCGCCCCGAAAACCTACCATGCCAGGCGGTAGGAGACTACTCGGTAAACCCGGCGTCGCGAACGCAATGCGCCCACCCCTCCCGGGTGAATTACTTGGCGGCGTTCACGATGGCGCCGATCACATCCGCATACCCTTGCGTGCCGTTCGAACGGTTGAACAGGCCGGACTGGTGGTTGGACGTGTAACCGTTATCCCAGTACATCGGCACGACGCCGTGCGTGAACGCAGAGTGCGTGATGTACTGGTCCCAGTACTTGCGATACGTGCCGGCGGCGTCGTACTCGGTGCGCACGCTCGCCGCGTACTCGCCCAGGATCACGGGCACGCCCTTGTCGACGAAGCCCGACTTCATTTTCTGGAACTGGCCGTCGACGTAGGACTCGTTGGCCCAACCGGACGGATTGGCGGCCTGGCCCCACTTCCACTCGGTCGAGCTGGTGTCGAGCGCGAAGCTGTACGGATCGTAGAAGTGCACCTCCATCATCAGATGGTTCGCGATCCAGTCGCTCGGCATCGTGGCATTGCACGTCACCGCATTGTTGATGTTCGTGTTGTAGGCCTGGACCACCAGGTGGCGCGACGCGTTGTTGCCGCCCGTGGCGCGCACGGCGTTGATGAACGTCTGATTGAAGCCGTTCTGCACGCTGCAGTATTCCGTCGTCGGCGGATTGTAGTTACCGTCGACCATGACCTCGTTGGTGCCCGCGAACAGCAGCGTGTCGTCGTGGTTCTTGAAGTTGTTGGCGATCTGCGTCCAGAACTTCGTCAGGCGCGCATTGGCGGTGCCCTGCTGGGCATAGGTCGGCTGCATCCAGCCGCCGTCCCAGTGAATGTTGATCATGGTGACGAGGCCCGCGTTGTGGGCGTAGTTCACCACCGCCGTCACGCGGTCCATCCACTGCGGGCTGATGTTGTCGTTGGCGTCCGCGTATTCCTTCCACGAGACGGGGATGCGCACGCTCTTGAAGCCGGCCGCCTTGATGCCGTCGAAGATCGCCTGGTTCGCGGCCGGGTTGCCCCAGTTCGTCTCGGCGAAGTTGGTGCTGCCCCACACATACGTACCCATGGCTTCCAGCGTATTGCCGAGGTTCCAGCCGGGCGACATCTGCGCCGACATCTGCATGCTGGTGAGGTTGCGCATGACGCCCACGCGCACGGCACGCGCGGCGCCGGCGTTGTAGCCGGTGCCGCCGGCCGTGAACTTGATCCAGTACCAGTAAGCTTCGCCCGGCGCGGCCGTGGTGTCCGTGTAGCTCGTCGCGGATTTACCCGGCTGCGCGATGCGGGTGCGGCCGCTGGGGTCCGGATCGGTGTCGCGGTAGACCTGGATGCCGCTGACCGCGCCGCTGACGGTCCAGTTCAGCTGGACGCCATTGCCGTTGCCGGTCGCCGACAGGCATACCGTGGCGCCGCCGCCGCTGCCGCAGCTCTGGGCCTGCGCGAACGGTGCCGCACAGACCATCATGGACAACATCGCCTTCGATAGCAGTGATTTCACGTCGTTCTACCTTTCATGAAGGGGCCCGGTCCGGCATCTCCTCCAGCCGGGCCGGTTGGGAAATCGTCGGTAAAAAGCGGTCGGCCGCATGGCTGCGGGCGGCGATGTCGTTCAGCGGTCGTAGCGGCTGTTGGTCGATATTGTGTCGGCAGGACGACGCCGCCGCAATTGTGAAATCCGCCAGCGCCGGACATCAAAATGCGCAGCGTCGCAGCCTGCGACAAATCGTTGCGGCGCTGGCGGTTTTTGTAATTGCATGACTATCGCGCGGCTCGTCACAATGGCATATTGTCCACACCTGTATCCACCTGAAAGGTATTGAATGCTTACACGGAGACTCCTCGCCGGCGCGGTCGCCTGCGCGATCGCGGCGTGCGCGCCCGCGGGGGCGGCAACGGCGGCGGCCACGCAGCCGGACTTCCCGACCGTGCTGTACGGCGCCGCCTACTACCATGAGTACATGCCGTACGAGCGGCTGGACAAGGACGTCCAGATGATCAAGGCGGCCGGCTTCAACGTCGTGCGCCTGGGCGAATCCACGTGGAGCCTGTGGGAGCCGGAAGACGGCCGCTTCGACTATGCGTGGATGGACCGCGTCGTCGACGCCATGGGCAAGGCGGGCATCAAGGTCATCATGGGCACGCCCACGTATTCGATCCCGGCCTGGATGGCGCACCAGCATCCGGAAATCCTGGCGACGAAATTGGGCGGCGCGAAGAACACCTACGGCATGCGCCAGAACATGAACACGGATGCCCCGGCCTACCGCTTCTACGCGGAGCGCCTGATCCGCCGCATCGCCGCCCACTACAAGGACAACCCCAACGTCATCGGCTGGCAGGTCGACAACGAGACGGGCAGCTACGGCGCCGCCAACGACGGCGTGTTCATCCGCTTCCAGCACTACCTGGAAAAGAAATTCGGCACGCCGGAAAACCTCAGCCGCGCGTGGTTCCTGAACTACTGGGGCCAGAACCTCCATACCTGGGAAGACCTGCCGCGGCCGGACGGCGCGCAGAGCACGGGCTACAAGCTCGAATGGTCGCGCTGGGGCCAGATGCGCGTCACCGACTTCCTGCACTGGCAGGCGCAGCTCATCCGCGAATGCGCCGGGCCGCGCCAGTTCGTCACGCACGATTTCTCCGGCTCGCTGCACGCGGACGTCAACGAGGAAGCCGTCGCGCGCGGGCTCGACATCCCCGGCGTGAACATCTATCACTGGGGCACGCAGGACCAGTACAACGGGGCCGACCAGAAGCTGCAGGCCGACTTCACGCGCTCGCTCAAGGGCGGCAACTTCCTCGTCACGGAAACGAACGCGCAGACGACCGACTGGAGCTCGTCCTTCCAGTACCCGCCGTACGACGGCCAGTTCCGCGAGGACGTCTACACGCACCTGTCGAACGGCGCCGACATGGTCGAATACTGGCACTGGGCGTCGATCCACGCGAACCAGGAGACGTACTGGAAAGGCGTGCTGTCGCACGACCTGGAGCCGAACCGCGCGTATGCGGAAATGAGCCGCACCGGCCACGAGCTGCAGAAGATCGGTCCGCGCCTCGTCGGCCTGCGCATCCATAACGACGTGGCGATCCTGTGGAGCCGCGATTCGCTGAACGCCGTCAACGACATGCCGTTCGCGAAGTCGTCGCAATGGGGCGCCGGCGGCAGCAACGCCGACTACGGCGCGCAGGTGCGCCAGATCCACCGCGCGCTGTACGACCTGAACGTCGGCACCGACTTCGTGTTCCCGGAGACGCAGGACCTGTCCGCCTACAAGGTGCTGATCGTGCCCATGCTGTACGTGGCGGACGACGCCCTGCTGCAGCGCATCGCCGACTACGTGCGCAAGGGCGGCCACGTCGTGATGACCTTCAAGAGCGGCTTCACGAACGAGAACGCGGCCGTGCGCTGGACGATGGCGCCGGGTCCGCTGCGCCAGGCGCTCGGCTTCCACTACCAGGAATTCTCGAACCTCGCCCAGCCCCTCGCGCTCAAGGGCGATCCGTACCACACCGGCGCCGACAACAAGGTGCGGTACTGGGCCGAGTTCCTGCAGCTGGACACGGCCAAGGCCCTGGCCTGGTACGACCACCCGTTCTTCGGCCGCTGGCCCGCCATCACGTCGAACCAGTACGGCAGCGGCAAGGCCGTCTACGAAGGCACGTATTTGTCGGACCAGCTGCAGAAGGCGGTGCTGCAATCGGTGCTGCAGGAACAGGGCCTGATCGGCCCCGACCAGCAGCTGCCCGCGAACATCCAGGCGCGCACGGGGGTCAACCGGTTCGGCAAGACGATCCGCTACTACTTCAACTATTCAGGTGCCCCGGCAAGCTTCGCGTACCGCCACAAGGCGGGCACGGACCTGCTGACGTCCCATGCCGTGAAGGCGGACGAGACGGTCAACCTGGGTCCGTGGGACCTCGCGATCGTCGAAGAGAACTGACGGCGCTTATCGGAACAGCAGCTGGGCGTAGTGGTACAGGTTTTCCGCCCAGCTGTCGCGGTCATGCCCGTAGCCGTCCACGTTCCACACGTGGGCGACGCCCTGCGCCTTCAATTGCCGGTGCACGCCCTGCGCGACGTTGATCAAGCCATCGCGGTTGCCGCACGACAGATACAGCAGCTTCAGCCCGCCGCCCGCCTGGTGCGCCTCCGCGGCCAGCGTCGCCGCGTCTTCCGTGTTCGGCGCCGGCGAGAAGCCCGCCACCCAGGCGAACGCCTGCGGATGCTTCAGGCCGAAGTTCAGCGCCTGCCCACCCCCCATCGACAGGCCGCCGAGCGCGCGGTGGCCGCTGTCCGCCAGCGTCGGATACGCGGCGTCGACGGCGGGGATCAGCGACTCCAGCAGGTCGTGCTCGAAGCGCGCGAAGCCGGCCGCGTTTTCCGGCGTGAAGACGCGGTCCGGCGGCGGCGGACGGTCGTCCGCCAGCGCGCGGCCGTTGGGCATCACGACGATCATCGGCACGATCCTGCCGGCCGCCGCCAGGTTGTCGAGGACGTCGTTCGCGCGCACGTAGCCGCGCCATTCGTCCTGGTTGCCGCCGATGCCGTGCAACAGGTACAGCACGGGATAGCGGTGCGTCTTGTCATAGCCCGGCGGCAGCCAGACGTTGGCGGTGCGCCGCGTCCCCGTGACGGCCGACTGATACGTGAACGGCTCCACCCTGCCCTGCGCGGTGCCGGCGTGCGCGTCCGCGAATCCGGGCGGCGGCGCGGCGAAGGCACGGACGTCGTCCGCCGCGAGGACCACGGGGCGGGCGAAATTGGCGCGCGCGCGGTCCGCGTTGACGTCGGCGTCCTGGGCGTGGACGACATTGCCGATGGCGCACAGCGCGGCGGCGATGAGGATGCGGGACAGGTTGTCGGTCATGCGTGGACTCCTCGGGTGCGGCATGTTCACGCCACTTTCAACGCGATTGCGTACGGCAGCGCCGGGCGCTCGCGCGGCAGCGTGACCTGCAGGCCCTCGGCCGTCTGGCGGAACGCGAGCGCGCCGCCACCCACGAGTTCGACGCGCGACACCGGTTGCTTGAGGTGCTCGCCGCCGGCGCGCATGGATTTGATGGTCACGGTGCCGTCTTCCGGCCAGCCCATCACGAATGCGTACACGGCATCCTTGCCGGCCGTGAAGCGGATGTCCGCGGCGGAGAACGGCTTGCCCTTGCCCTCGTTGAAGCCGGGGCCCGACATCGGCGCCGCTGCCGCTTCCATCACGGGACCCTCGCCGCACGTCGTCCACGGGCGCGAGTCGTAGATGCCTTCGCCGTTGACGGCCGTCCAGCGGCCGATCTCCTCGACGATGGCGCGCTCCTGCTCGTCGATCGTGCCGTTGCCGCGCACGGGGACGGACAGCAGCAGGTTGCCGTTCTTGCTGACGACGTCGATCAGCGTGTGCACGACGGTCTGCGCGCTCTTGTACGCCTTGTTGTCGTAGATGCGGCGGTCGTAGTGCCAGCTGCCGATGCAGGTACAGGTCTGCCACGGCAGCGGTTCGATGCGGCTGCTCTGGCCCCGCTCGATGTCCCATACCAGCGAATGGCGCTGCACCTCGTCGAGGATCTTGCCGTTGACGACGACGTCGACCTTGCCGTGCTTCGCGACGCTGCGGTTGTACATGTGCGCGGCCAGGCGCGGGCCGATGTCGCTGACGGGATACAGCGGCAGCACCGTGTCGTCATAGTAGACGAGGTCAGGGTCGTAGTTGTCGATCAGGTCGACGGTGCGGTTGTACAGCTTGTCCGCATACGCCTTGTCCGGCGCCAGCACGCCGCCGCCCCACGCCCACCGCTGATCGGCGGTGCCGCCGTCCTTGCTGAGCGGGTGGTTCTGCGCATACAGCGCCTGCGGGTCCAGCCCGTTCCACCACTGGCCACGGCCGTCGGCCTTCGTCAGGCGGCCGTCGTACGGCACGCCGGCCAGGGGGCCGGTCTTGTCCGCGCCCTGCGCCGTCTCGTACCACGACCATGCGTGCGCCGCGTGCACGGAGACGCCGAAGCGCAGGCCGTGCTTGCGGGCGGCGTTGCGCCAGCCCCCGATCAGGTCCTTGCCGGGGCCGAGCTTCGTCGCGTTCCAGTCGGGCTGGTAGCGGCTCTTGTACAGGTCGAAGTTGTCATGGTGGTTGGCCAGCGCGACGAAGTACTTCGCACCCGCCTTCTTGTACAGGCTCACGAGTTCGTCCGGATTCCAGCGCTCCGCCTTCCACCGGCGGATCACGTCCTTGAAGCCGAACTTGGACGGGTGGCCGTACTTGGCCACGTGGTATTTATAGTGATCGCTGCCCTGCTCGTACATGCCGCGGGCGTACCAGTCGCCGTGTTCGGGTTCGCATTGCGGGCCCCAGTGCGCCCAGATGCCGAACTTCGCGTTGCGGAACCAGTCCGGCGTCTCGTACCCGGACAGCGACGGCCAGTTCGGCTCGAACGGGCCGGTGGCCATGGGGACGCGGGCGCCGGCCGCGCCGGCATAGGGGGACAGGGCGAGCGCCGGGATGGCGGCCGCCATATGCTGCAAGAGTGCACGTCGTTTCATCACTATCCTTCGGAGGTCGGTTTTTTATGTATTCTATACACAAAATGATACCTGTTGCATCCGGCGCCGGCAACAACGAAATCGTCCAGGTCCGCTCACGATTTTCGCCTCGCGCCGGCTGCCAGTTGGGCGACGAATTCGCCATGGTCCGGCATCGCGCCGACCGCCTGCCGGATCGTCGCGCGCACCTTGCCGAAATGCTCGTCCAGGCGCTTCAGGTCCATGCGGTCGATCAGGGGATCGCCCGTCTCCGGCCTGATCCCGAGTCCCAGCATGATCGACGCGTGCGAGTCCATCGAGAACCCCTCCGGATCGTAGAGGGTGACGCGGCCGGACGCGCGGAACAGGTCGATCTGGTGCCGCAGCGAGTCCGGGATCGGCATGTTCGCGCAGTAGCGCCAGAATTCGGAATCGTCGCGGTTCGTGAGCTTGTAGTGCAGGACGATGAAGTCGCGCACGAACTCGTAGCGCTGCGCGACGAGGCGATTGAATTCGTCGGCCAGCTCGGGGCGGCAGTCGCGGTCCGGGAAATACTGGAGCAGCCAGCCGACGGCCAGCTCGACGATGTTGATGCTCGTCGATTCGAGCGGTTCGAGGAAGCCGCTGGACAGTCCGATCGCCACGCAGTTCTTGACCCACGACTTGCGCCGGCGGCCCGCCGTGAAGCGCAGCTGGCGCGGCGCGTCCAGCGCCTCGGTATCGAGGCCGTCCAGCAGGACGCGGCCCGCTTCCTCGTCCGACATGAACGCGTCGCAGTAGACGTGGCCGTTGCCGGTGCGGTGCTGCAGCGGGATGCGCCACGTCCAGCCGGCGCTCTTGGCCGCCGCCCGCGTGAAGGGCGTCAGCTTGTCCGCGGATGCACTCGGCACCGCCTGGGCGCTGTTACAGGGCAGCATGGCGCTCCAGTCCTCGTAGCCGGCCTGGTACACGCCTTCGATCAGCAGGCCGCGGAAGCCCGTGCAGTCGATGAACAGGTCGCCTTCCACGCGGCGCCCGTCGCGCAGCGTCACGGCCGTGATGAAGCCGGTTTCCGGATGCTGCTCGACGTCGCCGACCGTGCCTTCGATGCGCTGGACGCCCCGCTCCGTCGCGTAGTCGCGCAGATAGGCGGCATACAGGCCGGCGTCGAACTGGAAGGCGTAGGAATACGCATTGGTGACGGATGGCCGGTCGCCGTACGGCGGCATGAAGCGGTGCGCGCGCGCCATCGCCGTCGCCACCGACCATTCCTCGTACGACGGCATGTCCTTGCGCGCGCGGGAAAGGCGCAGCCAGTACATGTACGCGGGACGGTTTTCGATGGACGGACCGAAGTCGCTGAAGCCGTGGAAGAACCGGTTGCCGACGTGGCCCCAGTCCTGGAACTCGATGCCGAGCTTGAACGTGGCCTGCGTCCGCCTGACGAAGTCGGTGCCGTCCAGCCCGAGCGCGAGGTTGTAGTAGCGGATCGTGGGCAGCGTCGATTCGCCCACGCCGACGGTGCCGATCTCGGGCGACTCGACGAGCACGATGTTGCAGGACGTGCCGAGCCGCAGCGCCAGCGGCGCGGCGGTCATCCAGCCGGCGGTGCCCCCGCCGACGATGACGATGTTGCGGATAGCCATGTCGGACATGATTGTCTCCAATATCAAAAACGCGAAAACCTCCCGCCGCCGGATGGCGTGCGGGAGGTGTGCTCACGAGGTTACGATCAGAAGGTGTAACCCATCCGGACCGAGTAGCTGCGGCCCGTGTAGAACGCACCGCGCTCCATCATGCCGATCCCCTGCTGCATGTACTGCTTGAACAACGCGTTGGTGAGGTTCGTCGCCTGCACCGACACGTTCAGGTTATCGGTGAACTTGTACTGCAGGCTCGCATCGACCTGGCCGTACGCCCCGCCCCAGGTCGGCAGTGCGTAGTAGAACACATAGTTCTTGCCGAAGTTCGGGCTCGCCGGATTGGCGTCGATGCCGTCGTTGCCGTTCGTACCGTAGGCATTGATCGCCTGCAGGTACTTCGAACGCCAGCTGTACGCCACGCGGGCGGACACCGGTCCCTTGTCGTACAGGACCGCCAGGTTGAGGGCGTTCTTCGACATGCCCGTCATCGGCACGTTACCCACGTTCAGCAGGTGGCCGTCGGTGTCGCAACCGGAGAGGTCGCGTGCCAGCAGCGTGTTCGGGTTGTCCTGCGGCGTGCACCACACCTGCGCCAGCGGCTTGCCGAGGTCCTGGCGGCTGTCGATGTAGGTGTAGTTGGCCGACACACCGAGGCCCGACAGCAATCCGGGCAGCTTGTCGAAGTACTGCTGGTAGCCGATCTCGGCGCCGCTGGCACGGCCGGTCGCGCCATTGACGGGCGACGTGACCGCGAAGTCATGCGGCTGGCCGGTCGAGTCGTTCAGCGTCGTGAACGACGTCTTGCCGACGATGATGTCCGACAGGCGCTTGTTGAACAGCGCGAGGGTCAGTTGGCCACCGTGGCCGAAGTAGTACTCGGCCGTCAGGTCGAAGTTGTTCGAACGCGTGGGCTTGAGCATCGGGTTGCCGACGCCGGTACCGGTGTAGTCCACGCCGTCGAGGATCGTGGCGTTCGTGTCCTTGTCCGTGTGCGTGTGCACGTTCTGGCTCAGCGTCGTGTACGTCTGCATCTGGTAGAAGTCCGGACGCGTCATCCCTTTCGAGAACGCGGCGCGGAACTGCAGCTGGTCGCTGGCCTTCATGCGCAGGTTCAGGCTGGGCAGGACGTTCGTGTACTGGTTGTCGAAGCTCCGCGGATCGGACGTCGCGGCGATCTTCGGCACGGTCGGCAGCTTGGAGGTGTCCGGCGGCGAGAACAGCAGGTAGCCGGCCGCCGACATGTCGGTGCGCACCACGCGTACACCCACGTTGCCGTCCACCGGGTAGCGCAGCGTGTCGAAGCCGAAGCGCAGCTGGGCATACGCGGCCTTGGTCTTCTCATGCTGCAGGTTGCGGCTCTCCGGATCGCCGAACAGCGCATAGTCCCAGAGCGCATCGCCCGAGCACGTGCCATTGCACAGCACCTTCACCATATCGTGCAGCTGGGCGAAGCCCGGCGGCGGCGTGCCTTGCGACAGCGACAGGTTCGGCACGACGATCGACGGCGGCATTGCGACCTTGCCACCGAAGAAGTTATTGAACGGCACCACCGACGCATTGCCGGCGAAGCGCGGGTCGCTCAGGTAGGCGAGCTTGCTGAACGGCTGCCATCCGTCGCTGCCGACGGCCCACGGCTGCGTGATCTCGTGCCACTGGTTGTTGCCGTGCGTCGCACGCGTTTCCGCGCTGCGGTTGGTGAAGCGCACGCCGAAACGCAGGTCGTTCAGGACCGGGCTGTCGAAGGTGAACTTGGCGTCAAGGCGGGCCGCGTTCTGGGCGGCGACGGCCTCGTCGCGGTGCTCCTGGGTAAAGCCCCAGTAATAGTTGTTCGGATTGGCCAGGAAGGCGCGGTCCGCGTCGTCGAACGTCAGCTTCGGCGGCGAGGAGCGGAAGTCCACACCCTCCTTCGGTGCATAGGCGCCCATGCCGACGGTGTTGTCATAGCCGTCCGTGGTGGCGCGGGTGTGCTGCAGGTCACCGCTGAAGACCCACTGGTCGGTCGCGCGCCACTGCAGGTTCCACGCGACGTCGCGCGTGTCGGACGTGCGGCCGGTGCTGCGCGAATCGGTGCCGATACCGACGCCCGGATCCTTCGGCGCACGGATCGTGCCCGCCAACAGCACGCCCCGGTCGTCGAACACGGCGCCCGGATCCAGCATGATGGTCGCCGGATTCGCGCTCGCGGACAGGGCCGCTTCCGTCGTGCTCATGTCGTACTTCGAACGGAAATACGTCAGGTGGGACGACAGCGAATCCTTCTTCCACTGCAGTGCGCCGTACAGGCCGTCGCGCTCGCGTTCGAAGTTGTTCGTCGTCCAGCTGCCGCCGCCCGAGATCCAGCGCGTCGCGCCGCTGGTGTCGCCCACGACGGCGTCGGTGCGCGCGATGTACGGCGAGATCTGCATGCCGTCGCTGCGCGTGTCGATGCGCGAACGCGCCAGGTCGAGCAGCGCGCCGAATTCGCCGAACCCGGTCTTCCAGCGGTTCGACACCAGGCCGGACAACGACGGCGAATTCTTGCCGCGCAGCTGGGAGCGCGATTCTTGCACCGACACCGCGCCCTTGGCGCCCTTGAAGTCGAACGGCAGCGCGGTGCGCAGGTTCACGAGACCGCCGATGGCGCCCTCGATCTGCTCGGCCGACGGGTTCTTGTACACGTCCACGCCGGCCATCAGCTCGGGCGGTACGTCCTCGAAGCTCAGCGAACGTCCGCCGTTGGCGGAGAACGAATCGCGGCCGTTCAGTTCCGAGCGCACGTACGACATGCCGCGCACGGTCACGCCGGTGCCTTCGGCGGCGAAGTGGTTGATCGCGTCGCCCACGCCCTGCAGCTTGTCGGGGAGGTTCATCGTACGGTCGATGGTGACGCCGACCACGCGCTGCAGCACTTCGGTGACCGACTTGTCCGGCAGCTTGCCGATGTCGTCGGCGACGATCGAATCGACGATCTCGTCCGAAGTCTTCTTGCGCATCGCGGCCGATTCCAGCGCGGCGCGCTGGCCCACGACGACGACGGTGGTCGTGGCGTCGTCCTTCTTCGTGGTGGTGTCGTCGGCCAGTGCGCTATGCGCAAACAGGACCCCGCTCGCCATCAGTACGAATTGGGCCGCTCCTGCGGCGATGGCTGTTCTTTGAAACTGCTTCACTGATATTCTCCTCTGCGTCATTCTATGCATCCGTTCTTGTGGGTGCCGGAAGGCGGCGGGATCCGCGCCTGTACCGGTGAATTGATTCTGATTGGCAGCCACGTGTAGGACAATTCTTAAAATCACCAACCCGATGCATGAAAAATGCGATGTGTGGGAAATGCACAACGGCGCCGCGCGCGTGGGCGCGCGGGCGCGACGAAGGGGACGTGGGAGGGAAGTTCGAGCGGCCGGGCGGCCCGGCCGTCAAGGCGCCGCGGTTTCCTGGCCCGGGCCGGCGCCCGGTTCCGGCTGGATCGCCAGCGTGCGGAACGCCTTGGGCGTGCAGCCGTATTCTTCCTTGAACAGCTTGTTGAAATAGGAGACGTTGGCGTACCCGACCGAGTACGCGATCTCCGCGACGGTCGTGCCGCTTTTCTCGGTGAGGAGCCGCGCCGCTTCCGTCAGCCGCAGCTTGTTCAGGTAGCTGGTGAACGTCATGCCGAGTTCCGATTTCAGCACGTCGTTGACCTTCGTGCGATTCGTCCCGGTCGCGGCGACGACGGCCTCGAGGTCCAGCTCGGGATTGATGTAGTTCGTCGCGATGAAGCGCAGGACCGACGCCTTTTCCTTGTCGCGGTAGGGCTCCAGCGTGAGCTGGCGGTAGGCGACGAGCGGCAGGTCCTTCTTGAGCTTCGCATCGATGCCCGCGATCGTCGCGCGCGCATGGGCGCGGAAGAACCAGATGCCGAACGCGATCCACCCCGCCGCCACGAGGCCGGCCAGCCAGGCGAGGTAGCGGTAATCGCGGCCACGCAGCGTGAGCTTGCCGATCTCCACGTGGGACGGGACGCCGCGGGGACTCTGCGACGTCGCGCCGAACACGAGCCGCGCGACCCGGTCCAGCTTGAAGTCCTGGCGCGACAGGTCGCGGTGCAGTGTTTCGAACCACCACTCGGGAACCGTCAGCCGCGTGAGGTCGAGCGACACCGGCACGCCGGCCTCGTTGCACGAGAAATAGGTCATGGCCGGCGGATAGGTCAGGAAGTTGCCGGGCTTCGAGATGTGTTCGTCGTAGATGGAGACGACGAACACCATCGAATTGGCGGGCGCGCAGCGGGCGACGAACGACACGGTGCTGTACGTCGACAGGTCCACCAGCACAGGCTTGCCTTTATCGTCCACCGCCAGCAGGTCGGCGGACACGCTGGGGTCCGCCCCCGTCGCCGGGAGGTTCAGGTCGAAGCGCAGCTGGTCCGAGGCCGCGTCGTCGACGCGGATGACGCCCGCGTTCCAGGCCCACGGGCCCGTGGTGAAGCCGCGGCGCCAGCGCACGGCGTCCCGTGCCGCATGGCCGCTCCCCGGCAGGATCGACGCCGACAGGTAGCTGCGGTCGACCAGGATGGCAGCCAGCAACGCGTCCGCGAGCACGATGAGAATGAACGCGAGCAGCGCCTTCTTATAAAACTCTTGCATATGGCATGGTGGGTGATTGACTCCTATCCGTCGCCTCTGATGGGGACGTCGCTGGAATCATAACAGCCCACTCTCGCCGGGTCGCGGTTTCGCCGCCGCGCCGCCGCCGCGTTGTGCCTACACAACGCGGCGGCGCCCCGCGATCACGGCGCCGCCCGCGCGCGGAGCAGCTTGCCGCGGACGTCGTACACGGCCGCGTCCAGGTGCACCGTCGTGGCGACGGCCTTGTCGTCCGCCGCGCTGGCCGCGAGGATGACGCGGTAGTCGCCCGCGGCCACGTTCCACGTCTTCGCGGTGGCGTCGAAGACGGCCAGCAGGCGGGGATCGACCGTCACCGACGCCCCGACGCCGGCACCCGGCTTCACGTCCACCTTCACGAACCCCGCCAGGCGCTTGGGCGCTTCCCAGCGCGCCTCGACGGGCGCCACATAGACCTGCGCCACCTCCCTGCCCTCCACCTTGCCCGTGTTCGTCACCGTGAACGCGGCGTGCACGATGCCGTCCTTCACGTCGGCGGCAAGGCCGGACAGCGTGAAGTCGGTGTACGACAGGCCGTGCCCGAATGGGAACAGCGGCTTGAGGCCCTTCAGGTCGAACCACTTGTAGCCGACGGCCGCGCCTTCGTGGTAATCGGTCTCGAAGCGGCGCTCGGCCACGTCCGGATAGCCGTCCAGCACGGGACGCGGCAACTGCGCTTCCGAGGCCGGGAACGTGGCCGGCAGATGACCGGACGGATTGACGGCGCCGAACAGGATGTCCGCGATGGCGGCGCCGCCGCTGGTGCCCGGATACCATGCTTCGAGGACGGCGCCCACGTCGGCCAGCCACGGCATGGTGACGGGACCGCCCGTTTCCAGCACGACCACTGTGCGCGGGTTGGCCGCCGCCACGGCCGCGACGAGGTCGTCCTGGCGGTCGGGCAGCGCGAGGTTGGGCACGTCCATGCCTTCGCCCGTCCACTGGGTCGCGAACACGATGACGGCGTCGCTGTCGCGCGCCAGCGCGGCCGCGGCCGCGCGGTCGGCGCCGTCGGCATAGGTGACCGTGGCGCCCGGCGCGCGCGTGCGGATGGCCTCCAGCGGCGCCGACGGGTAGTACATCACGGGACCGGGCCACGTCGTCGGCGCGATGCCCGGCACGGCGTTGCCGCCCGCCGGGTACACGAGCGACGAACCGCCGCCGGCCAGCACGCCCTTGTCGGCATGGCCGCCGATGACGGCGATCCGCTTGACGGTCGCGCTCAACGGGAGGACATGCGCGTCGTTCTTGAGCAGGACCATGCCTTCCTGCGCGTCCTTCAACGACACGGCGGCATGCGCCTTGAACGCGATCGTGTCCGGCGCCGGCGCCACCGGATGGTCGACGACGCCGTGTTCGAACATCGAGCGCAGGACGCGGCGCGCCATGTCGTCCAGGCGCGCGCGCGGCACCCAGCCGTTCAACACGGCTTCCTTGAGCGGCGCGCCAAAGTAGTCGGACACGTCGAACGGCATGCCGGACTGCTGGTCCAGACCTGCGTTCGCGGCCGGCACGGTGCTGTGGACGGCGCCCCAGTCCGACATCACCCAGCCCGCGAAGCCCCAGTCGTCCTTGAGCACCTCGTTCAGCAGATGGGCGTTCTCGCACACGTGGACACCGTTCACGCGGTTGTACGAGCACATGACGGCGCCCGGATCGCCGGCTTCGTACGCGAACTGCAGCGCCAGCAGGTCGGACATGCGCGCGGCGGCATCGTCGATGCGCACGTTCACGGTGGTGCGGCCGGATTCCTGGTCGTTGAGCGCGAAATGCTTCAGCGTGGAGACGACGTGGTTCGACTGGATGCCCTTGATCTGCGCGCCCACGATGCGGCCGGCCAGCAGCGGGTCCTCGCCGCCGTATTCGAAATTGCGGCCGTTGCGCGGCTCGCGCAGCAGGTTGACGCCGCCCGCCAGCATCACGTTGAAGCCGTAGGCGCGCGCTTCGGCGCCGATCATGGCGCCGCCCGCATACGCCGTGGCGACGTCCCACGTGGCCGCCGTGGCCAGGCCGGACGGCAGTGCCGTTGCGTAGCGCACGTTCGGGCCGTTCTGGCTCGCCACGCCGAGGCCCGCGTCCGTTTCCCACAAATGCGGAATGCCCAGGCGCGGCACGCCGTAGACGAATCCGGCCGACTGGTCGTGGGAAGGCGCCGGGCGCTTCGTCTTCTTCGACGCCTGGTCCGCGCCCAGGTAGCCGAAGACAAGCTTCAGCTTTTCGTCCAGCGTCATCTCGCGCAGCACGAGGCCGGCCCGTTCGTCCGCGGGGAGCTTCGTGTTCATCCACGGCTCGGCCGCCGTCGCGCTGGTGCAGCAGACGGTTGCGACGTACAACAAGGCGATCGCCTTCTTCAATGTGGAGAAGCGGTGCACGGGCTTACCTCGGGAGAAAAAGGGAGCCATTCTCCGGACATCGCCACCGAACCGCAATTGCGAAAATCGCGAGTGCGCGGGATGAAATCGCAGCGGCGGGCGGTTCTGGCAAAAATCATGCGCCGCGTTCGCCGATTTCATAATTGCGCCGTGCGGCGGCCGATGGCCACAATCCCTCCTCTCCGGATTTTTTCAAGGCCCCTCCATGCGCAAGCTGTTGCTCACCCTATTCTTCTGCATCGCCGCCGGCGCCCAGGCGCAGACCACCGTGATCCCGCTCTGGCCGGAAGGCGTGCCGAACGCGAAGGCGAATCCCGGCCCCGAAAAGCTCGATGGCGAGCTCATCAGCCATGTCTCGCAGCCGACGCTGACCTATTACCCGGCGGCGCCCGGCCGCGCGGCCAGGACGGCGGTGATCATCTGCCCGGGCGGCGGCTACGAATTCCTGGCGTTCGACCACGAAGGCCGGCAGTACGCGCAATGGCTGTCCCGCCTGGGCGTCGCCGCCTTCGTGCTCAAGTACCGCCTGTCCGATTTCGGCCACCCCGCCCCGCTGCAGGACGTGCTGCGCGCGCTGCGCACCGTGCGCGCGCATGCGGCCGACTACAGCGTGGCGCCGGACCGCATCGGCGTGATGGGCAGTTCGGCCGGCGGCCACCTCGCCGCCAGCGCGGCCACGATGTTCGACGATCCGGCCGGACGCACGGGCGCGGCGCTCGACGCCGTCAGCGCACGGCCCGACTTCCTGCTGCTGATGTACCCGGTGATCACGTTGATGCCGCCATCCGCGCATGCCGGTTCGCGCCACGCGCTGCTGGGCGCGAACCCGGCGCCGGACCTGGTAAGGCGGATGTCGGTCGAGACCCGCGTCAGCGCGCAGACGCCGCCGACGTTCCTCGTCCACTCGCAGGACGACGGCACCGTCCCGGTCGACAACAGCATCCTGTTCTTCCAGGCCCTCACCCGCGCCCACGTGCCGGCCGAGATGCACATCTTCGAGCGCGGTGGCCACGGCATGGGCATGAGCGCCGGCCACGGCGACGCATCGCTGTGGCCGCAGCGCGCCGAGGAATGGCTGCGCGACCGCAAGCTGATCCAGTGATCCCCGGGCCGGTCCGCGCCGGCCCGCACCTTATCCCTCATCACCCGAAAGGAGGCGCACGCCCCGGCAAAAGCCGCCCGCACCATGCTGTCTTGCACCATCCCGTACGACGACACGTTAACGTAATGAGGAGACATGCCATGAAATGCAAAGCAATCCTGAGCGCGACGCTGCTCGCACTGGCCCTGACGGGCTGCAGCGGCGGCTCGGCCACCGACCCCGCCAGCCCCACGCAAACGGCCGCATCGATGTCCTCGGTCGCAGCCGCGAAAGCCCGATTCCCCAGCTATAACACGAACCCGCTGCCCGCCGACGCGACCGGCATGGCGAGCAACGCCGTCACGCTGGCCGGCAAGATCAAGGTCGGCATCAACATCGGCAATTCGCTGGAGGCGATCGGCGGCGAGACCGCCTGGGGCAATCCTCCGATCACGCTGGCCCAGATCCAGCTGATCAAGCAGAACGGCTTCACGGCCGTGCGCCTGCCCACGTCGTGGGACCAGTATGCCGACCAGCGCACGGGCAAGATCAGCGACGCCTGGCTGGCGCGCGTGAAACAGGTGGTGCAATGGTGCGTCGACAGCGGGCTATACGTCATCGTCAACATCCATTGGGACGGCGGCTGGCTGGACAACAACATCACGTCGAGCGCCCAGGCGTCCGTCAACATGAAGCAGAAAGCCTACTGGGAACAGATCGCCACGACGCTGCGCGGCTTCGACGAACACCTGATGTTCGCCAGCGCCAACGAGCCGCCGGCGAAGGACGCGACCCAGATGGCGATCCTGATGTCGTACCACCAGACGTTCGTCGACGCCGTGCGCTCGACGGGCGGCCGGAACGCCTACCGCGTGCTGGTCGTCCAGGGACCGAGCACGGACATCGACCTCACCTACAACCTGATGAACACGATGCCGACCGACACCGTGACGGCGCGCCAGATGGCGGAGATCCACTACTACACGCCGTACCAGTTCACGCTGATGACGGCCGACGCGACCTGGGGCAACCAGTTCTACTACTGGGGCACCGGCTACCACTCGACCACGGATACGGCGCACAACGCGACGTGGGGCGAGGAAGCCGACCTGGACGCCCTGTTCGCGAAGATGAAGCAGAAATTCGTCGACAAGGGCATTCCGGTCGTGATGGGCGAGTTCGGCGCGATCCGCCGCTCGACCACGCTGTCGGGCGACAACCTGCAACTGCACCTGAATTCGCGCGCCTACTTCCTCAACTACGCGTCGCGCCAGGCCGTCGCCAACGGCCTGCTGCCGTTCTACTGGGACGCCGGCGGGACGGGCAACAACGGCTCGGCCATCTTCGACCGCAACGCGGGCACGGTGTTCGACCAGCAGGCGCTCGATGCGCTGATCCGCGGGGCCAACGGGCTCGCCCTCTGATCCCGGCGGCTTGATCGATCGGGGCCGGAGCGCCGCCGCGGCGGCGGACTCCGGCCCTCCAGCCTTAGAAGACCATCCGCAGGCCGACGTTGACGCGGCGGCCGTCGTTTTCCAGCGTGAGGAACTGGCTGTCGTTGTTGGCGTACTCGTGCACCTTGGCGTTCGTCAGGTTGATGGCGTCCAGGTACAGCGACAGTTGCGCGGTCAGGTTGTAGCGCAGGCTCGCATCCGTCTGGCCGTAGGCCGCGCGGTTGCGCGGCAAGGTGCTGCCGCCGCCGCAATCGATCGAGAAGTGATTGCGCCAGTTATAGCTGGCCCGTGCCTGGAACTTGCTGTTTTCGAAGAACAGCGACGCGTTGTACGACTGGCGCGACAGGCCGGGATAGCCGCAGGTCACCGGACCCGAGTCGGTATCGCGGCTCGCTTCCGCATCCACGTAGGTGTAGTTCGCCGTCACGCCGAAGCCCTGCAGCAGCGGGTGGATGTTATCGAACGCAAACTGGCCGGCCAGTTCCGCGCCCTTGATCGTGCCCGTCTGGCCGTTGCGGATGCGGGTGTCGTGCACGATTTCGGTCGGATATTGCGCGACCTTCGTGTCCTCCAGCGTCGTCTCCAGGAAGTCCGACACCTTCTTCATGAACAGGGCGGCGCTGACGTAGTTCGTCTTCGACAGATACCATTCGTACGACACGTCGTAGTTATTCGAACGCATCGGCTTCAGGTAGGGGTTGCCGCCCCCACTGGTCACATAACCCACGCGGCCGCCGTACGAATTGCTGACACCCATCTGGCCCAGTGTCGGACGGGTCAGCGTCTTCGATGCGCCGAAGCGCAGCAGCATGTCGGACGTGAGGTCGAATTTCACGTTGGCGGACGGCAGCCAGGCGTTATAGCTGCTGCCGACCGTATTCGTCTGCATCGGGCCCCAGTTCTGGATGTACGTCGTGTCGTTCGGGCTTTGCACGGCCGACAGCAGGACGCGGCTGGTGCCCGAGGACTCCGATTTCACGTGCATGTAGCGCAGGCCCAGGTCGCCGGACCAACCGTCGCCTTCCCACTTCGATTCGACGAAGGCGTTCGCCACCTTTTCCTGCACGGCCCACAGCGACGGTTTCGTGTAGTCGATCGCCATCGGGCCGTTCGGATAAATCGACTTGTCGGCGTAATGGGCCGGGTCGTTCGATTGCGGGATCAGCGACGGCTGGTTCAGGTAGGCCATGTAGGCGTACGGATCGAAGCTCAGGAAGTTCGGCGGCACGCCGCCGCCGCCGCCGAACGGATTGCCCAGCGGCGTCACCGTGAACAGCGACGACGGCAGCGACACGTGGTAGCCGGAGAAGGCGTTCCACGAATCGGCGCTCCACGAGATATGCTCGACCTTGCGCTGCGAATACGCGCCGCCCATGTCGAGACCCTTGAACACGCCCATGTCCGGCGTCCAGGACGCGTTCAGGCGGCCTTCGTGCAGGTTGTCGTGGTTGGTGTCGATGTTGTTGCCGACGGCGTGGGCGCGCACGGCCGACGGGTCGGCGATGCCATCGCCGAAGGTCACGGTCGGCGTCGAACCGAAGGTCAGCACGTCGCCGTTCTTCGGCACCATGCCGGCCACGATCCACAGGTCGGGATAGCCGATCGCCGTGCGCGACGTCGACAGGTCGGCGTCCAGTTTCCAGTCCGGCGACAGCGTCCACTTCGAATTCACGCCATAGGCCAGCGTGGTCGACAGGCGGTCGCCGCCCTTGACGATCATGTCGTTCGAATTGGCGTCGGTCAGGATGCCCGCCGCGGCCAGGCCCGGATTGTTGGCGACGAAGGCCGAACCCGGACGATCGAAGCCCGTCACCTGGCCGTTCGCGTCGTATTTCACGTTCAGCTGGGTCGGATTCATCCAGTCGCTGATGGCGATCACGTTGTTGCGCTGGTTCAGGCGCGAATACAGGGCGTCGGCCGTGATCTTCCAGGTGGACGACGGATTGTATTGCACCGTCGTGTTGGCGACGAGGCGCTTGCGGCTTTCGTCCTCGTTCTGGAAGCCGTAGCTTTGCGGCATGAGCAGCTTACGGGTCGTGACGTCCGCTGCCGTCAGCCCCTTGGAACTCAGGTCGCCGTTGATCGTCTTGACGTCCAGCAGATTCCAGGCGTCGTTGAGGGCTTTATATTGCCGCGATGCGCGGTCCGTGTACGACAGCGAGCCGGACACGCCGAAATTCTTCGCCGCGTTCGCATACGAATACAGGGCGCTGACGTTCGGCGTGTTCTTCTTCGAATTCGAGTCGTACGAATCCGAGACGTTGACCACCGTCGACTGGCCGGCTTTTCCGGACAGCGGGCGCGCCGTCTGGATGTCGACGGTCGAACCGATGCCGCCCTCCGGCAGGAAGGCCTGGGACGTCTTGTACACGAGGGCCTTCGAGATCAGGTCGGACGACAGCACGTCGAACGAGAATTCACGGCCGCCCGTGTCGCTCGTCATGGTGCGGCCATTGATCAGCACGTTATTGAATTCCGGGCCGAGGCCGCGCACGGAGATGTAGCGGCCCTCGCCGTTGTTACGCTGGATCTGCACGCCGGTGACGCGCTGCAGCGACTCCGCGATATTCGTGTCCGGGAACTTGCCGGCGTCCTCGGCCGACACGGCGTCGACGACGCCTTCCTGCAGCCGCTTGGTCATCAGCGACGAGCTGAGTGACGCGCGGATGCCGCTGACCACGACCTGCTGCACCGAGCCGTCGGCCGCCGGCGGCGTCTGGTCGGTCGTCTGCGCGCCGGCGTAGGCGGTCACGCACAGTTCGGCGATCAGCGCCGCCAGTACGGTTTTATAGATTCTGCTGTTGTCCATGTCTAATATCTCCCTTGCTCCGTTTATATGACTGCTTGGTTTTCGATCGACCCATGCGCCCGATGCGACAGGCGTTAGCGGTAACGTTGTCGCATTACGGCGCAAAAGCGGGGGCTTTGCGCCGATGCCGTCCGGCTTACGGACGGGCGGCGCGCATCGGTCTTCGCGGAATTACGTGGCGCCCTTGTATTTGTTTAAGGGACGCACGAAATAATTGTACGTAGCAGTGCAATCGTTACCACTATGGATTCTTTACCGTCTGGCATGCCATAAACATATAGGACCATGCATATCGCATGCCATTGCGGGTTCAGTAATTGACGGCGTAGTCTTTCGGGAAAGGCCGTCCGGCGAAGGCTTTCTTCTGCGTCCAGTCCTGCAACGGGCTCGTCCAGTACGAATCGTCCGCCGGCAGGCCCAGCGCCAGCAGGCTTTCCGACGCGATGTACATGCTGCCGTTGTTGGAATAGATGTCGGCCAGTTCGGGATGGTGGCCGACGAAGCCGATGGTCAGGTAGCCGTCCTTCGTGAAATTGGTCGGGTCCGTCCACACGGCTTCGTGCACGGCCTGCAGCGCCGCGCGCACCTGGCCTTCGGGCAGGCTGGGGGGCAGCTGCTTGCGCCAGGCCAGCAGGCCCAAAGGCTGGAACACGGCCGTGCGGTAGGTGAGCGAGCGCCCGATGGGCGGATACGTGCCCGTGGGCGAGATGAAGCGCTCCAGGTGTTCGGAATAACGCTGCATGCGTTTCAACGCCTGGGCGCGCAGGTCGGCCGGCTTGCCGTTCCAGAACGGCGCGTTGTGCCGCTCCAGCACCTCGAGGATCTCGACCAGCATCGGGTACATCACGTACGAGTTGTAGTAGTCGAAGTGGAAGGTCTCGCCGTCCTTGATCCAGCCGTCGCCCACATACCATTCGTTGACCTTGCGGATGGCGACGTTCGTGCGCATCGGGTCGGCCTGTTCGCCCACCGACAGCAGGAAGGCCTCGTTCATCGCCGCGAACAGCATCCAGTTGATGTACGGCGGTTCGATGCTGCGCAGGCCCTTGATCTCGGCGACGATGCGCTGCTTGGTCTTCGCGTCGAGCGGTTCCCACAAGGCCTTGGGCGCGCGGATCAGCGCGTTCGTGAAGTAGGACGAGTCGACGAGCGCCTGCCCGCCGGCGTGCCAGCCCAGGTAATCCGGGCTGGCCGGGTCGACGGCGTGCGCATAGCTTTGCAGCGCGAGCTGGCGCAGGCGCGACCGCAACCGCCCTTCCGGCGTCGCGTCGTCCGGCAGCGCCAGCCACGGCGCGATGCCGGAGATCAGGCGGCCGAAGCATTCCAGGTAGGCCACGTTCGGACTGCGGCCATCCCAAGTGGGGCTCAGTTCGAGCGGGAAGCGTTTTTTCAGTTCGCCGCGCGCCATCGCGGCGAGGACCGGCTCGGCCATCCGTTGCAGCAGGCCGAGCATCCATTCGCGCTCGGCGCCCGCGCGCGCGCGCGCGCCCGGCGCTGCCGTTGCCGCTACGGCGGCGTCGGCGCCCGGCAGGCCCAACGCGCCGGCGGCCGCCGCGACGCTGCCCATGAAGTGTCGTCGTTTCATGCGTGTTCCTTGTTCTTCATTGTTCGACCACCAGCCCGTCGCCGACATAGGCGCGGAAATGGCGGATGCGTCCCGTGACGCCGTCCGGTCCCTGGCGCGGCACGTAGCGCAGGCCGGCCACCTCCATCGAACGACCGAGGTCGATCACGAGGCGGTGCGGATGGCCCGTGCCGTTCAGCGCCGTATGCCAGTAGTCGCTGTTCTGGCCATTGATCGCGTTGAGGGCGCCGCCGTCTTCCTTCGTCGCTTCCTCGCTGTCGACCCAGGCGATGGTCCAGTTGGACTGGTCGAGCGTCTTGCCGTCCTTGTCCAGCAGGGCCAGTTCCGCGACGGCGGCATACGGCTTGCCGTCGAACGCGTCGAGCGACTCCAGGCAGAACTGGCGGCCGGCCTTCGGCGCGCCGAAGCGCACGTCCTGCGTCTGCGAGCCGGGCGCGAATTCGCCGTCGTGCACGGGTTTGACGCCGTCCAGATGCAGGCGCGCCGTGCTCGGGGGACGCGGGAAATCCCGTTCGCGGTGCAGCTGGTCGAGGATCGGCATGGCGAGGCCGGCGATCGTAGGCAGTCCCTGTCCGCGCGGCCCGGTCAGGTCGAGCACGACGACCTCGTTGCGGCCCTTGCGCAGCCACGGCCCCGGCAGGTACATCGTCTGCGTGGGGCCGATGCTCCAGAAGCGTCCCAGGCAACGGCCGTTGACCCACACGACGCCCTGCCCCCAGGCCGACATGTCGAGGAACGTGTCGTCCGTGCGCGCGGTATCGAAGCCGCCGCGGAAGAACGCGGCGCCCTTGCCGCGTCCCTTCCTGAACGCCAGCGGCGGCAGCACGCCGTCGGCGTCGAAGTCGATGGCGCGGATTTCCCAGTTCTCCAGCGGTTGCGCGGCGCCGCCTTTCGGCGTTAACGTCACGGGGCCGTGCAGGCCCTTGCGGTCGTGGATCTCGACGCCGAAGTTCACGCGCGCGATCGTGTACAGCAGGATCTCGAGCGTGGCCGGCTTGCTGCGCGCCGGGACGTCGACCTTGTAGCGGCGGTAGCGCGTGTCCATCGTGCCGATCGGCTTGCCGTCCAGGTGGACCCACGCCAGGTCGCGGACCCTGGCCACGTCGACCGTGCCCGCCGGTCCGGCCGGCAGGGTGACGCGATACGACACGAGGCCGCGGCTGATGTCGTACTGCTCGATCGGACGCGGCGACACGTCCTTGATCACGCGCGCCGGCATGGCCGACTTCACGGCCACGGATTCGGCCAGCGCGAACGGCGCGATCGTCATCACGGGCATGCGCGGCGGCGGCGCCGGCAGCTTCTCGCCCGGTGCCAGGAACGGCGTGATGGCGGCGCGGTAGGCGTCGAACTTCTCGCCGATCCAGCCCGCTTCGCCGATCGGCGCATCGTAGTCGTAGCTCGTCGTGTCGGGCCGGAACGGGCGGTCGCAGCCGCCCCACAGGCCGAACGTCGTGCCGCCGTGCGCCATGTACAGGCTGAACGAACCGTTCGCCTTGAGCATGGCCGCGATGTCGGCCGTCGCCCCTTCCACGCCGCCGCGGCGGTGCGGCGCGCCCCAGGTGTCGAACCAGCCGGAATAATATTCGCCGCACATCCGCGGCCCCTTCTGCACGGCGTCCAGCGCCTTGAAGCCGGCGGCCGGATCGCTGCCGAAGTTCGCCACCGTGAACAGTTCCGGGATGTAGGTGCGCGCGACCGCATTCGTCGGATTGCACTGGAACAGCGGCACGTCGAAGCCCGCGTCCAGCAACGCCTGGCGCAGCACGCGCAGGTAGCCGACGTCGTCGCCGAAGAAGCCGTACTCGTTCTCGACCTGCACCATCAGGATGTTCCCGCCGCGCGTCACCTGCTGCGGCCCGAGCACCCGCCCGACTTCCGCCAGCCAGCGCCGCGCGGGCGCCAGGTAGGCTTCGTCGCGCGTGCGCAGGAAGGCGTCGCCGGGGTGCTTGAGCAGCCACCACGGCATCCCGCCCATCTCCCACTCGGCGCAGGCGTACGGGCCCGGGCGCAGGATCACCCACAGGCCCTCTTCCTGCGCGAGCCGGCAGAATTCGACGGCGTCGCGCTGCGCGGCCCAGTCGTAGCGGCCTTCGCGCCACTCGTGGTAATTCCAGAACAGGTAGGCGCACACCGCGTTCAGGCCCATCGCCTTGATGGTCTTGAGGCGGTGCGACCAGTACTCGCGCGGCACCCGGGCGAAGTGCATCTCGCCGCAGCGGATCTGCAGGGGCTTCCCGTCCAGCAGGAAGTCGTGGTCGCCGATCGCGAAGCGGTGCGAGGCCGCGGCGTAGACGGTGGCGGTGAGCGGCAGCAGCGCGCCGCCCAGCGCGGCGGCGCTGCCTTGCAGCAGGCGCCGGCGTTGGAAACTGATGGTCATGTAGTCGTCGTCGAGTTTCGAAAATTACAGCTTGCCGCGGATGCCGATCTTGATCGTGCGGCCGTCGTACTTCGCATAATCCATGCGGCTACGGTGACCGTCGCCGTACTGCCCGGTCGCGTCCTCGAAATAATCGTACGACAGCGTGTTGGACAAGTTCAGCGCATCGATGCGGAGTTCCAGGTTCTCCGACAGTTTATAGCTGATGTTGCCGTCCAGGTAGCCCCGCGCGGCATGCCAGCGAATCAGGTCGTCGCCGTTGTTCTTCGGATTATCCGGGTGCAGCGAGCGGCCCTTGTAGTTGTACGAGAGGCGCATGGCCAGGGGGCCGCGCTCGTAATAGGTCGTGAAGCTGTACGCGTATTTCGGCACCGAGTTGACCGCGATTTCCTTGCCGGCGTTCGTGATCCACTTCTGGCTGTTGAACGGGTCGATGTGCGTGTAGCTGCCCAGCGCGCCGAGGCCCTTGAACGGCTCCGGCAGGAAGGTGAAGTCCTGCTGGTACGCGAGCTCGTAGCCTTTCAGCGTCTGCTGGCCCGCGTTGCCGTAGGTGCGCAGGGTCATCGGCAGGTTCGGGTCGACGTGGCCGTTCGCGTCGTGGAAGATCGCGCCCAGCGCCGTGTCGGGCAGGCCCAGCGCGCCGAACGTGGTCTGCGTCGTGCTCGAGACGGTGGCGTCGGTCAGGTCCTTCTTGAAGTAGGCGGCCGACAGCAGGCTGCCCGGCTTGAAATACCATTCGAGGCTGGTGTCGAGGTTCTTCGATTGCTGCGGCTTCAGGCTCGGATTACCCGCGGTGGCCGTGTTGTCGAACGGGTTCGGGACGACGGTCTGCGCGGCGATGATCGACAGCGACGCGCGGCTGATCGTCTTGCCGTACGAGGCGCGCCAGATCACGTCTTCCGTCAGGTCGTAGGCGGCGCTGATGGCCGGCAGCACGTTCGTGTACTTGCCGTGCTCCTGGTTCGGCGCATAGGTATTGCCGGCGCCCGACTTCTTGTAGTTGTCGATGCCGAGCTTCGTCTGCGCCCAGCGCACGCCGGCGTTGATGCGCAGCTCGCGGTCCAGCACCTCGCCCTTGAAGTCGGACTGCACGAAGCCCGTCGTGACCTTCTCTTCCGCGCCGAAGCTTTGCGCCGGCGTGAACGCGTCGCTGGTGTTGTAGGCCAGCGGATCGTACGTGCCCATGGTGTAGCTGCGGGTGAACGTTCCGAACTGGTGCGGCCAGCCGTCGCCCATGTCCAGGTTCGAGATCGGCAGGTTCGACACCATATTGCTGCGCAGGCCGGCGTCGCCCGCCTGTTTCAGCTTGGCCACCATGGCCGACGTGCCGTTGCGCTTCTCGACGCTCTTCGTCGTGTCGACGTACACCAGGCCCCCCTTGAAGCGGCCGGTCCAGTCGCCCCACAGGTCGTAGTCCTGGTCCAGCACGAGGCGCGCCTGGCGGCCCTTGTCGGTCTCGCGCGTCCAGCCGGTGTTGATGTCGAAGCCGGTGAAGTTGGCGGGGTTCGTGTAGTCGACGGGCGACGACATCGACGGATACACGTGGTCGGGACCGTAGTCGATGGTGGTGTCGACGCCGAAGATCTGGCCCGACAAGGTGTCCTGGTAGCTGGTCGCGTCGCTGTTGTTGGCCGACAGCTGGCCGGTCAGCACGGTGCCCTTCTTGACTTCCCAGCGGCCGTTCAGCGCGAGGTAGCCGAACTTGGTCTTGTCCTCGCCGTACGTGACGCCGCTGCTGTACGACGTGTTGCCGAAGGTGCCCGTCAGCAGGTCCGACGCCGGATCGATGTGCACGTCGAGCGGCACGAGGCCGTTGTGGCCGGACTGGCCGGCCGGCGCGCTGGGGTTCGTCGTCTTGCTGTTGCGGATCAGGAGGCCGTAATACAGCTCGTCGCGGCTGTTCTTCAGCTGCGAAGCGAGGCCGTCCAGGCTGATATTCAGACCGCCTTCCTTGAACTGCAGCGACGACACGAGGCCGTCGCGCGAACGGCGGTTCTGCGAGCCGTAGAAGCGGTAGATACGCGGCAGCAGCGCGTTGTCGACCTGGTCGCGCGTATAGCCCGACAGGTTCGCGCGCGGGTCGTCGTAGTCCAGCTGCATGGCGAAGTTGCCCAGCACCGGCGAGGCGCTGCCGCGGCGCGAGCTGTTGTAGCCGCCCGTCGCCTCGAAGCCGGAACGGTTGTTGACGGCCTTCGAATGGGCCACGCCGGCCAGGAAGCCCCAGTGTCCCCAGGTGTTCGAATACAGCGCGAAGCCGGTCGGATCGGCCTTCTCCGACATCGTGTTGTATGCGGCCGAGACGGCGTAGCGCACGTTGCGCTTGGGGTTGTCGAACGGACGCGGCGTCTGCAGGTCGACGACGCCGCCCATGCCGCCTTCGGTCAGCTCGGCCAGCGGGGTCTTGTAGAAGTCGACGCGGCCGAACAGTTCGGACGCGAACACGTCGTAGTTGAAGCCGCGCGCGGCACTGCCGATGGTGCTGGTCGACGTCGTGTTGACGGGCGCGCCGTTCAGCGTCGTCACCGAGTATTCGGTCGGCAGGCCGCGGATCGAGATGCGCTGGCCTTCCGCCGAGCTTTCGTCGCGGTTCAGGATCACGCCCGGCACGCGCTGCAGCGATTCGGCCACGTTCGCCTCGGGGAACTTGCCGATGTCCTCGGCGACGATCGAATCGCGCACGCCGACGGCCTGCTGCTTGAGGTTCAGCGCCTTCTGCAGGCTGGAACGGAAGCCCGTCACGACGACGGTCGTGGTGGCGGGTGCGTCCTGGGCCGGCGGGGCCGGCTCGGTCGTGGGGGCGGCGGGCGCCGTGGCTTCCTGTGCCAGCACCGGGTTCCCGTAGGCGGCGGCCAGCGCCACCGGCAGCAGCGTGGCGAGCAACTTCTTGTTCATCTTGTCTCCATCCTTGTCTCGTTATTGGGCCTGTTCGTGCCGGACTGGGGCAATGTCGCGGTATCTTTACGCCGGCTGATGGTCACGTTACCACAGGCGATTATTAAAGAGCAATAGCGCGCGAACGAAGGCGAAATTCACGTAACTCATTGTTTTTTCTATGAATTAGCGGATGTTTCGGCAATTTTTGTGTCGCGAAACGACTACAGCCATACTAAACAGTCATACCTTCAATGAATTTTGTGATGTACGTTGTCTCATTATTCCGTCAAACTTCGTGTTTTACGGATGCCACCATGCGCAAAGTCAGCAAACTCAGTGAAGTGGCCCGGCTCGCGGGCGTCGCGCCGATCACGGCGTCGCGCGCGATCCGCGGCGAAGGTTATGTGTCGGCCGAGACGCGCGAACGCATCCTGGCGGCGGCCGCGCAGCTGCAATACACGCCCGACCCGCTGGCGCGGCGCATGCGCGGCGACCGCAGCCGCCTGATCGGCGTGTTCGTCAACAATTACGGCCCCGTCGTGCTGCACGAGATCATCCGCTTTCTCAGCACGCATGCGCGCGCCCAGGGCTACGACCTGTTGCTGTTCAACGCCGACCGCTTCGACAGCCCGGACCGCATGGCCACCTGCGACCTGCTCGGCAAGCTGTGCGCCGGCCTGCTGCTCGTGATGCCGAGCGCGGACGACCGCTATCTCGACGCCATCGAACGCCAGCAGCTCGCGAGCGTCGTGCTCTGCTTCGACGCGCGCCCGCTCGCCGTGCCCGTCGTGGCGGCGGAAAACCGGCTGGGCGCGCGCACCGCCGTCGACCACCTGCTGGCACTGGGCCACCGCCGCATCGCCTACATCGCCGGCAATCCCGGCACCGGCCAGAGCGCCGAGCGCGAACGGGGCTACCTCGACGCGCTGGCCGCGGCCGGCATCGCGCCCGACCCCGCGCTCGTCGTCAACGGCGCGTTCGTGCAGCCGGGCGGGTATGCCGCGACCGAGCAGCTGCTCGCCCTGCCCGTCCCGCCGACCGCGATCTTCGCCGCCAACGACGAGATGGCGTTCGGCGCCATCGACGCCGTCAACAGCCGCGGCCTGAGCGTCCCCGGCGACATCTCCGTGATCGGCTACGACGACATCCCGACGTCCAGCTGCGTGTTCCCGAAACTGACGACGATGCATCAGCCGTTCGACGCCATCGCCGCGTACGCGGTGCGCGAAGTGGTCGGCATGATCGCGGGACGGTCGGCGGAACCGGCGCGCATCGCCTTCCCCGCGAAACTCGTCGTGCGCGGATCGACGGGGCCGGCGCCGCACGCGGACGTCACACCGACGACGCCGCGCCGACGCGCCCGCGCGCCGCGCGCGCCAGCCGCCGGAACATGATCAGGCTGGCCGCCGCCAGCAGCGCCCCGGACAACAGGGTCAGGCCGTAGTCATGGCCCGTCGAATCCAGCATGGGGCCGAGCAGGAAGCTCAGCGCGATGTTGGACGTGCAGAACAGGAAGCGCTTGGCGCCGTCGAACTGCAGGAAGCGGGCGCGCGGGAACAGCGCCATCGGCAGCGACGCGGCCGCCGTGTAATACGTGCCCGCCACCACGACGTGCAGCACGTAGACGACGGCAAAACTCTGCAGGTCGTGCACGGCGAGGAACCCGCCGCAGGCCACGCACAGGTACAGTCCCATCGTCCACACCGTGACGCTGGCGGCGCTGTAGCGGTCGACCATCCAGCCGATCACGGACGACAGGCCGATCGACAGCGCGTACGACGTCGCCAGCAGCTTGCCCAGCACGGCCTTGTCCATGCCCAGCGAGTCCGCGTACAGCTGCGAGAAGGTATTGAAGGGCATGAAGGTCAGCTCGGATGCCGTCAGCGCGAGGAACACGAGCAGGAAGTAGCGGTCGGACAGGCATTCGCGCCAATAGGCCCGGCCCATCGCGCGCCATGACGTCGGGCTGGCCTGCGCGCCCGCACCGTCCAGCGCCGGCGGGCCGTACTCGCCCTCCTTCAGGCGCACGCACATCAGCATGCAGGCGACGCCGAAGAACAGGCCGATGCCGAGGAAGACTTCGCGCAGGTGATGTTCGGTGAGGCGGAAGAACCACAGGTTGAACAGGATGCCCGCCACCAGGCTGACGATGCGGAATCCCGCGTAGAAGCGGCCGAGGACGCTGCGCGGCACGATGTCGTTCACGAGGCCCGCGTACAGCGCCAGGGTGACGAGCGCGACGCCCTCGAACACCGTCCAGAACACGCAGAACCACGCGAGCACGCAGGCGTCGGGGCCGGGGGACAACGTGCCCAGCAAATGGTCGGTGGCGCGGCCGAACGCCGTGCAGTTGCCCAGCGCGACGAGGACGAGCGCGGCGACGGGCGTGATCCCCACCAGGAACGGCAGGCGCCGCCCCCAGCGGCTGCGGAAGCGGTCGGAGTGGAAGCCGACGATGGGCACGAGCGCGCTGCCGAGCAGCGCCGGCAGCGCCGACACGAGCACGGCGATCATCGTGTCGCTCGCGTGGTGCTGCCGCAGCAGTTCCATCACGCCCGGGATGGCCGAGCGGTCGCGCAAGGCGATCGCGAATTCGCCGAACAGCAGCCAGAACAGGACGATGCCGAGGCCCGCCGCCGTATAGCGCAACGTGCCGACCGCGTAGGCGCTTTTGTCTTCCAACATGGACGCGTTTCCCACTAACAAGAGCTAAAGCATCGCCGCAGCTTAAGGAAACCGCAAGCTTTTTCGCGCCCTCAAAAAAAAAAGACCTGCCATCCCAGGGCAGGCCGAACACGGGCGCGGAGCTCGCGAAGGAGAGAATCAGTGGGCCAGTTTCGCCATCTCGGATGCGGCCAGCAGCACGGCGCCCACGCCGAAATGCGCGGTCGAATCGCGGTCGACCACCTGGCCGGGGATCGCGCGGTCGCCGATCGGCTGCACGTAGCCCACCTTGCCGTCCGGCTGGATCGCGGTATGCGTCAGGTAATGCCAGCCGCGCACGGCGACCGGCAGGTACGTCGTCCGGTCCAGCAGACCGTTGTTGAGACCCCACAGCATGCCGTACGTGAAGAACGCCGTGCCGCTCGTTTCCGGACCGGGCGCGTGGGCCGGGTCGATCAGGCTGCGCGTCCAGTAGCCGTCCGGACTCTGGATCGTCGCCAGCGTCTGCGCCATCGCGCGGAAGCGTTCCTCGAACATGGGGCGGTATGGGTCAGTGCGCGGCAGGTCGGTCAGCACCTTGGCCAGCGCGGCGAACACCCAGCCGTCGCCGCGCGCCCAGAAATCCTTCTTGCCGTTGACGCTCTTGTGCTGCGGGTAGACGTAGCGCGCATCGCGGTAATACAGGTGCGTGTCGGCGTCGTACATCAAGCCGTTCGCGTACTCGAAATAGGCGACCATCTTGTCGAGGTAGCGCCGGTCGCCCGTCAGCTTGTACATCTTCGTCATCACCGGCATGACCATGTACAGGCCGTCCGCCCACCACCAGTAATCGTTGCGGTCGGTGCCGATCTCGTAGCCCATCACCTCGCGCGCGCGGGCGACCCGGCGCGGGTCCTGCGGGCCGAGGCGGTACAGGTCGAGATAGGTCTGGAAGCAGACCTGCCAGTCGCCGAACAGCACGTGGTCGTCGGTCTCGCCGTAGGTGAGCTTCCAGTCCTTCTTGTCGTCCGACTTCGCGCCCTTCCAGCCGTTGTAGTCGGCCCAGCGTTCGGAGTACTGCCGGTACGCCTCGTTGTGGGTCACTTCGTAGGCCGCCATATTCCCCGTGTGGTACGCGGCCACGTTCCAGAACGCCCATTCGGTCGCCGGCGTCTTGCGCTGCCAGTAGCCGTTCACCTTGTCGATGACGGCCAGTGCCTCCGCCCGCGACGGCAGCGCCGCACGTGTTTCCTGCGCCGGTACAGCCGCATGGTTGCCGCCCATGTCCGCACAGCCGGCCAGCAGGAGCATGCCGCCGGCCAGGACGCCGGCCATCACTCGCTTGTTCAATTTGACTCCTTCAGGTTTCATGTTCGATCGTTACGGTCAGGTCGCCCGCGGCCAGCGGCTGCTGCGACGCCAGGCGGATGCGGTACAGCGTCCCGCCCCATTCGTGTGCCAGGCCCGGGTCGGCCAGCGGCAGCGGCTCGACGTCCGCGCGCAACCGGCGCGGATCGAAGCGCAGGCGCACCGTCCGGCCACCGGCCACGGGCAGCGCCACCATGCCCGGCTGCGCCGCGTCGGGCCGGCGCGGCGTCATGAAGACGAGCGCCACGGGCGCCGCGCGGGACAGCGCGAACGTCTCGCGCAGGCTCACCGTCTCCGTGTCCCGGCACAGCGCGACGCGGCGCTCCCAGGTCTCGATGCCGGCCTCGGGACCGTACGCCGGGGCCAGGTCCATCGCCATGCCGGTCTCGTCCCGTCCGTCGTCGACGCGCACCCGGGCCGCCCGGTCGCGCGCATCCCTGCCCCGCTGCATGTGGCCGCCGACGATCGGCAGGTTGTGGTAGCCCGACTGCATGGTCCAGATGGTATAGCGGTCCTTGCCGAACGTCTTCGCGGTGTACGCCTCCACGCCCGGATCGACGAACACGGGCAGGCCGTCGTGGAACACGATGAAGCTGCCCGAATCGTGGTGGCCGTGGCTGCGCGCATTCGACGCCGCCTGCACGGCAAGAAAGAAGCCCTGCGCCGAGCCGGCCTGCGCGCGGGCCGTCACCAGGCCGAGGGCGGGATACCACGCCGCGCGCTGCAGCGCGTCCTTGCCGGCCGTCGCGCGCATCCGCGCGACCTCCAGCACGTCGGCCACGTCGCGCGCTAGGCGCCCCTGGCCGGACAGGGCGATGCCGTGCGCGGGCGCGCGGAACGCGCCGAACGCGGCCAGCCCGCCGTCGCCGGTCGCCCTGCCGAAGCGGTGCAGCAGCGGCGGCGAATGGTGGACCCTGGCGTGCGCGTCGCCGTAATTCACGAACCAGTCGCCCGCCACGTGGACATCCAGCACGTAATGGCCCATGCGGCGCACGAACGGGTCGGCCGCCAGGCCCGCGCCGGGATTCGCGGCGCCGCCGAGCGCGGAGTCGAGCGCCATCAGGCAGTCCAGGTAGGGGCCGGCGGACATCGCCCAGTAGCCGGGCCCCTCTTCGCAGGCGCCGTCGTCCGAATAATCTTCCAGGAAGCGGTCGAGGCAACCGCAGATCTTGAGCGTGGCCGCGACGCGGCGCTCCGGGTCCGGCTCCAGCAGCAGGTTCGCTTCCAGCCAGCTCGATGCGATCCACGACGTCCAGTTGTTCAGCGGTTCCCGGCGTCCGTCGTGCCCGGCCGTCAGGCCCATCCACTTGAAATCGTCGCGCTGCCAGCCCGGATCGAGGATGCGCCGCTTGACTTCCGCCGCGATGCGCACCGGCAGCAGCGGCGACAGCTTGCGCAGCTGCGCGCCCACGAGGTAGTGGACGTACGCCAGCGTCACGCCCGTCTCCGCCGCGAACAGGTCGATCACGGGTTCCTGCGCATCGGGCAGGCCGACGCCGCTTTTCTGCATGCCGCTGTGCGCCGGCAGGCCCCAGAACGTTTCTTCGCACACGTGCCAGACGCCGTCCGCGATCGCGTGCAGGTAGCGCCCCTGGCCTTGCACGCACTCCGCCAGCACCAGGCCCGCCAGGCGGCTGCGGCGCTCGAAATAGCGTTGTTCGTAGCGGGTGCGGTTGCCGTTTTCGGCGAATTCGAGGAACAGGCTGGCCGGCAGCTGGGGCCACTCGGTGCCCAGCCAGGCATCGGCGCGGGCGACGAGCGACGCCGCCACGTCGGCCGGCACGCGCGCCCAGGCGGCGCGGTCGCCCGCCTGCGGATAGGGATGCCACGCGTCCGCGGGCAGCAGGTGCCGCCGGAGCAGCGCCTCGTCGACGACCGTGCGCAGGTAGCGTTTGGGCACGCGCGGCCCGAGCGCCGCACTGCCCTGCACCGTTTCCTGTCCCGCCGCCGCGTCCGGGCGCGGACCGGCCAGCAGCGCCAGCGCGCCCAGCCCGCGGGTCAGCGCATCCCTTCGATTCATGTCGTCTCCCGTATCAGGTGAGACAACGTTACCATTCGTTTTGGCAAATGACAATAGATTTTCGATCAAAACGATGGTCGAAGTGCTGGCGTGCCCCGCAAGACGATCGGGCGGCGCGGGATGGTAACGATGCCATCCCGCTGCCGCGGCGGATCGTCAGCCCCTGGGCGCCGGCCCCGTGGAATCGCGCACGACGAGGCGGGCCGGCAATTCGATCCGGAAGCCGTCGGCCCGCGCGCTGCGCATGGCATTGACCAGCTCCGCCACGGCCCGGACCGCGATCTCGTTCAGGGGTTGGCGCACGGTCGTGAGCTTCGGGTGGACGAAGGCCGCGCGGATCACGTCGTCGAAGCCGACGACGGACAGGTCGTCCGGTACCTTCTTTCCGGCGGTGGAGATCGCGTCCAGCGCGCCGAACGCCATCGCGTCGTTGGCGGCGAAGATCGCGGTCGGCGGCTGCGGCAGCGCGAGCAGCGCCTGCGTCTCCACGAAACCGCTCGCATCGTTGAAGTCGCCCTGGCGCAGGTAGGCCGGCTCGAT
The DNA here is from genome assembly GCF_034420155.1 of Massilia luteola. Taxonomy (NCBI): domain Bacteria; kingdom Pseudomonadati; phylum Pseudomonadota; class Betaproteobacteria; order Burkholderiales; family Oxalobacteraceae; genus Massilia; species Massilia luteola. The sequence goes on along the minus strand of NZ_JAXOFN010000021.1, from coordinate 27,198 downwards.
CGCGATGCCGGCCGCGCGCAGCGCATCCTCGTAGCCGCGCTGGCGCTCCTCGCTCTGGCCCGTGAACGACGTGCCGGCGATGAAGGCGATGCGGCGGTGGCCCAGTCCGAGCAGGTGGTCCACGGCGGCGCGGGCCGCGAGGCGATTCGAACCGAGGACGACCGGCAGGTCGATCTGGCGGCCCGCGAAGCTCACCAGCACGCACGGGGCGTGGGCCCGTTCCAGCTTGACCAGCAGGCCGTCGTTCGCGTCGGGCAGCAGCAGGAGCAGGCCGTCGCACAGCTTGCGCAGCATCTCCGCAGTGCCGGCGCGGCGCGCATCGTCGAAGTGGTCGGCGTTGAACACGATGAGGTCGAAGCCGAGCCGGCGTGCCTCGTCGTTGATGACGCTGAGCAGCTCGTGCATGACGAGCGAGCGGAAGCCGTTCACGAACACGCCGATCAGGCCCGAGTTCCCGCCCCGCATCTTCTGCGCGATCATGTCCGGCGTGTAGTCCAGCTTCGCGGCCGCCGCGAGCACGCGCTCGCGCGTCTCCTTCGCGACCCGCCCGACGCCGCGCAGCGCGCGCGACGCCGTGATCAGCGACACGCCCGCTTCTTCGGCCACTTCCGTCAACGTACTTGTTTTCTGCATCCCGATTCCGATTCCCCGCCGTGGAGGCGCACGGCACCAACGTTACCTGATTGATTTCGAACAGGCAAGGCCGGGAATCGGCACGACCGCACGCCTTGGCGCGCGCCCGATCGGCGCGGCTCAGCGGGCCGCCGCAGCCGGCACCGCGCGGAAGCGGATGGCCATGCGGTTGTACGCGTTCATCAGGCCGATCGCGATGGTGAGGTCGGCCAGTTGCTGCTCGCCGAACACGGCCGCCGCCGCCGCGTAATCGGCGTCCGGCACGCCCGTCTCGGCCACGCGGGTCACGGTCTCGGCCCAGGCCAGCGCCGCCCGCTCGGTCCTGTCGAACAGGGCGCCCGCTTCGCGCCATGCGGGCACCAGCACGAGCTTGTCGACGGTGACGCCTTCCTTCAGCAGGTCGCGCGAATGCATGTCGATGCAGTAGGCGCAGCCGTTGATCTGCGATACGCGCAGATAGACGAGGTCGACGAGGACCTTGGACAGGCCGCTTTGCAGAATGTGGCCGTAGACGCCACCGAGTGCCTTCATGCCGGCCGGGGTGGCCGCGTTGTAATCCATGCGCTGCGTCATTCTATTCTCCTGTTTGACACTGAACGGCTCATGCCGCAGGCGCATCATGCGCCTTCGGGTGGCCAAAAAACAGGGCCAAGTTTGGTGATTTTTAATGTACCATCGACCATGACCTCGCTGCCCATCGGCCTCGACCGCGCCAAGAAAATCCCCCTCGCCACGCAGATCTACGCGGCCATCCGCGCCGCCATCGAATCGGGCCAGATCCCGTTCGACGCGAAGCTGCCGTCGTGGCGCGACCTGGCCGCGCAACTGGGCGTGTCGCGCGGCACCGTGCGCCTGGCGTACGAACGCCTGATCGACGAGCAGCTCGCGGCGAGCTTCGGCGCCGCCGGCACCCGCGTCACCGAGCGCCCGGCCGGGTCGCTCGCGGCCGACGGTGCCCCGTCGACCCTGCCGATGCCCGACCTCTTCCACGCCTTCGGCGCCGCGCCGCTGGCGTTCCAGATGGGCGTGCCCGCCCAGGACGCGTTCCCTTATAAACTGTGGTCGCGCATGCTGGCGCGCGCGGCCCGGCACGCGGCGGCGGCGCCCGTCGGCTATCCCGATCCGCGCGGCGATCCGGACCTGCGGCGCGAGGTCGCGGCCTACCTGGGCATCGCGCGCGGCATCCGCTGCGGGCCGGCGCAGGTATTGATCACGGCGGGCTTCGCGGGCGCGCTGGGGCTCGTGCTGCGCGCGCTCGGGCTCCACGGCCAGCGCGCCTGGTTCGAGGCCCCGGGCTTTCCGCTGACGCGCACCGCCCTCGCGCTGGGCGGCATGGCGGTGACGCCCGTCCCGGTCGACGCGGAAGGGCTGGACGTCGGCGCCGGCGTGCGCCTGGCGCCGGACGCGCGGCTGGCCGTCGTGACGCCCGGCCAGCAGGCGCCGCTCGGCACGACGATGACGCTCGCCCGGCGCCGCGCGCTGCTGGCCTGGGCCGAGGCCAGCGGCGCGTGGATCGTCGAGGACGACTACCTGAGCGAACTCCAACTGGAAGGGCGCGCGGCCCCGGCCCTCGCGTCGCTCGACCACGGCGGCCGGGTGCTGCACATCGGCACGTTCAGCAAGACGATCAGCCCCGCGCTGCGCCTGGGCTTCCTCGTCGTGCCGTCCGCACTGGCACGGCAGTTCGGCGACGTCGCCGCCTGCCTGGCGCCGGCGCCGGGCGCCCCCATCCAGCGTGCCGTCGCGGACTTTCTGCAGGAAGGCCACTACCTGCGCCACCTGCGCCGGATGAAACGCCTGTACGCGGCCCGGCGCGCAGCCCTGCTCGATTGCCTGCGCGCGGAAGCGCGCGACGTGATCGCGGTGCAGGCGACGGCCGGCATGGCCGTCGTCACGCGGCTGCCCGACGGCGTGTCGGACGTCGCGGTCGCGGCCCGCGCGCTGCTGGCCGGCATGGCACCGGTGCCGCTGTCGCCGTGGCACGTCCACGCGCCCGCTCCGCAGGGGCTGCTGCTCGGGGTGACGAACATCGATGAACGCGGTCTCGCGGCGGATTGCCGCCGGCTGGCCGACCTCGTGCGGCAATGTGAGATTGTTGCAATGAGAAAATAATATACCGCCTGGTGTTTTTAACAATTGACAAGCTGTTGTGTCTTCGGAAATACTTTTTGGCATGATAGAACTCAGCGCCATCCGCAAGACCTACCGCCTGGGCGGCAGCGACATCCACGCCCTCGACGGCATCGACCTGCACGTGGCGCAGGGTGAATTCGTCGCGATCATGGGGCCGTCCGGCTCGGGCAAGTCGACGCTGCTCAATGTGCTGGGCGGGCTGGACCGCCCCGACAGCGGCCGCTACCGTCTCGCGCAGGACGAGGTCAGCACCCTCGACGACGACGCCGCGTCCGCCGTGCGCAACCGCCGCATCGGCTTCGTGTTCCAGTCCTTCCACCTGCTGCCGCGCTTGACCGTGCTGGAAAACGTGCTGCTGCCGCAGCGCTACGCGCGCGCGCCCGACCCGCAGGCGCCGGCCCGCGCGCGGGCGCTGCTCGAACGCATCGGCCTCGGGCAACGCCTCGACCACTTGCCGGGCCAGCTGTCCGGCGGGCAGCTGCAGCGCGCCGCGATCGCGCGGGCGCTGCTCAACGAGCCCGACCTGCTGCTGGCCGACGAGCCGACCGGCAACCTGGACTCGCACAGCGCCGCCGACGTGATGGCCCTGCTGCGCGAACTGCATGCCGGCGGCCAGACGCTGGTGCTCGTCACCCACGATCCGGCCATCGCCGCGAGCGCGCAGCGCACCATCCACCTGCGCGACGGCCGCGTCGCCGCCGGCCAGCCATGAAGCCGCGCAGCGTCGCCCTGTCGTGCGCGGCCCTGGCGCTGGCGATCGGCGCCGCCACGTCGCATGCCTGGACCGCCGGCCAGCCCCCGGCCGCCGCCGCGCCCGTCCCTGCCGCCGGCACCGCGGCGCGCCCCGTGCTGCTGACCGGTGAAGTGGAAGCGGAGGATTCGCAGACCATCTTCGTGCCGCCGTCGACCAGTTCGCCTGTCGTGCTGCGCAACTTCCTCCCCGAGGGCACGCCGGTGAAGGCGGGGGACGTGGTGCTGCGGACGGAATCGGCCACCGCCGCCAATATCGACCAGCTCAGGATGGAGCAGGAACGCGCCCGCGCCAAGGCCGACAGCGAGACGGCCACGCTGGAAGTCGCGGCCGTCGAAGCCGACAAGGCGCTCGTCAGCGCGCAGGCCGCGCTGGACAAGGCGAAGGTCGACGCGGCGCTGCCGAAGCGGCAGATCGCGGCGCTCGACTACGACCGCCACCAGGCCGAACTGGACCGCGCCACGCGCGACCTCGCCATCAAGCGGGAGAGCCTCGGGAATGCCCGCGCGGCCGTCGTCCGGCGCCGGGACGACGGCGCGCTCGAAGTGCGGAAAATGCAGATCAACCAGGCGTTCCAGCTCGCCCAGGTCGCCCAGTCCGAAGTGCGGGCCACGCGCGACGGCGTCGTGGTGCACGGCTACAGTCCCTTCCGCGGCGAGCGGCTGGACGAGGGATCGTCGGCCTGGCCGGGCAATGCCGCCGGCACGGTGCTGGGCGACGGCCGGATGGTCGTCACGGCGTGGGTGCTGGAGGCGGACCGTCCCTACCTGCGCACCGGCCAGGCGGTCGGCCTGCGCTTCGACGCCCTGCCCGGCGTGGCGCTGGCCGGCACGCTGGCCGCCATCACCAGTGCGCCGGAAGCGCGCCCGCGCTGGGGCCAGGGGCGCTACTTCCGCGCCAGGATCGCGCTGCCGGACCATCACGGCCTGCCGCTGGCGGCGGGCATGAGCGTGCTCGTCGAACCGCTGGCGCCGGGTGCGGCGCCGGCCTCCGCGCAGCCGGCCAAGGCGTCTGCCGCCGGACTGACGATCGAGGGCGAGATCGCGTCGCGCCGCTCGACGCCGGTGGCGCCGCCCACCATCCCTTTCGTCTGGCAGTACAAGCTGGCGTTCCTCGCGCCGGAAGGCACGATCGTGCAGGCCGGGCAGCCCATCGCCGTGTTCGAGGCGGCCGAGGTGACGAACCGGCTGATGGCGCTGCAGGCGACGCTGCAGGAACGCGAGCGGGCGCTGGACAAGCAGCGGCTCGACCAGGCCGAGGCCGACCGCGCCGGCGCGCTGGCGCAGGCCGAGGCGCAGAGCAATGCCGACAAGGCCGAACGCAAGGCCAGCCAGCCCAAGGACCTGATCCGCCGCGTCGACTACGACAAGCTGGTGATCGAGCGCGCCGAAAAGGCCCAGCTCGCGAAGCTGATGCAGGCGCAGTACGACGCCCAGCGGCGCGCCCGCCAGGCCGAGCGCACTGGGCTGGAGTCCGACCTGGCGCAGATGCGCGGCCAGGTCGCCGACCTGGTCAAGGGTCAGGCGGCGTTGACCGTCCTGGCGCCGCGGCGGGGCATGGTGCTGCACCGGATCGGGTTGGATGGCAATAAATTCAGCATCGGCAGCCAGGTCTGGATGGGCCTGTCGGTCGCGACGCTGGCCGACCCGGACCAGTTGGGCGTCGACGCCAAGGTGCCCGAAGCGCAGGCGGCCGGCGTGCAGGTGGGCCAGGCGGCGCGCGTCACCGTGACCGGATCGCGCCAGGCGCTGGCCGCGCGCGTGACCGGCCTGGGACGCGCCTTCCACAGCAAGTCGGCGGCGCAGGCGATCGTCGTGCGCGACGTCCAGCTCGAATTCGACGCGCCGCCGAAAGACCTCAAACCCGGCGCCGCCGTCCAGGTGGACCTGCTGCCGGGCGCCGTTCGACGCGTGGCGGCCGCCGCGCCCCAGCCATGAGAGACCCGATGCCGCATCTTCACAAGAGCGCCGCCACGCTGGCGGCCGGCCTGGCCTGTGCCGCCCTGCTGTCCGGCTGCGACGCCGCGTCGTCGCCGGCCGCCGGCCCCGGCGAGACCCTGTCCGCAAGGGCGTGGACCGAGACGCTGGAAGCGGACGGCGAGATCAAGGCCGCCGCCAACACGCCGCTCGCGGTGCCCGGCAGCGGCTGGACCACCCGCGTGCTGGTGGACATGGTGGCGGACGGCAGCAGCGTCACGAAAGGCCAGGTGGTGGCCCGCTTCGATGCCCCGCAGGCGCGCGCGGAGCTGGCGCAGGCCGACGTCGAACTGCTGCGCAAGACGCTGGCCGAGGAAGCCAATCGCCAGAACGCGGCCGTCGAACGGGGGGTCCTCGCCGGCGACCGCGCCAAGGTCGAGGACGACCTGGGCCTCTCCCGGCGCTATGCCGACGTCGACCTCTCCGTCTTTGCCCGCAACACGATCCTCGATGCGCTGGCCGACGTCGGCTTCCTCACCAAGAAGCGCACCTACCTGGAATGGAAGGGCGGCCAGGTCCAGGCCCGCAGCGCCGCGCAGGACGCCGTGCTGCACTCGCAGCGCGACAGCGTCATGCAGAACGCCACGCTGCAGCGCCAGAGCCTGGAATCGCTGGAACTCGTGGCGCCGCACGACGGCGTGTTCCTGCTGGCCGCGCGCTGGGATGGCGCCAAGCCCCAGGTCGGCGCGAGCCAGATGGCCGGCGAGCCGTTCGGCGCCCTGCCCGACTTCGACCAGCTCGTGGCCCACTTCAGCGTGGCCGAGGGCCAGGCGTACGGCCTGAAGCCGGGCCTGCCCGTGCGGGTGCGACTGGCCGGCACCGGATCGGCGCTCGACCTGAAGGTGACGCGGGTCGGCAACAGCGCCAGCCCCATCTCGCCCGAGTCGCCGGTCAAGTACAGCGATTTCGACGCCGCCATCGACACCGAGCAGGCCCGGAAGCTCGGCCTGAAGCCGGGCCAGGCGCTGCACGGCACGGTGCGCCTGGTGGCGAAGGCGGCGGCGCTGACGGTGCCGAACATCGCGCTGGTGCAGGACGGCGCCGCCTACGCCGTGTACACGGTCGACGCGGGCCGGCCGGTGAAGCACGCCGTCGAACTGGGCCTGCGCGGCCCGGTGCGCAGCGAAATCAGGAGCGGCCTCGCGCCCGGCGCGCGCGTCCTGCTGCTGCCTCCCAAGGACAAGACTACATGAATCGCGCATTGATACTGGAAGCCGTCGCCGAGCTGCGGCGGCGCAAACTGCGCACCGGCCTCACGCTGCTGGGCATGATCTTCGGCGTCGGCGCCATCGTCGCCATGCTGGCCGTGGGCGAAGGCAGCAGGCGCGAGGCGCTGCGGCTCGTGGCCGAACTGGGACTGGACAATGTGCTGGTCGAGAGCAAGGGCATCGACGCCGAGCACTTGAAGGACGTCCGCACCCGCTCGCTCGGACTGTCGGCCGAGGACGGCGTGGCGGCGCTGTCCGTCGTGCCGGGCGCCCGCTCGGTGGCGCTGAAAAAGGAAATCAAGGTCGACCAGCTGATCGTCGGCGCCCGCGTCGTGAGCGGACAGGCCTTCGCCGTGTCGCCGGGCTACGCCGAACACGGCGGCCTGCGGCTGGCGACGGGTCGCTGGCTCACCCCGGCCGACGGCGCCACGCTGGCCCCCGTCTGCGTGCTGGGCGCGCGCCTCGCGCACACGCTGTTCGGCGCCGCGCCGGCCGTCGGCCAGCGGGTCAAGGTCAACCACGTGTGGCTGCAGGTGGTGGGCGTGCTGGCCGACCGCACGCCCGGCAAATCCGAGTTCGAAGGCGTGAGGCTGGGGCTGGACGACGAACGCCTGTTCGTGCCGTGGGAAACGGGCCGCGCCCGGTTCGCCTTCCGCCGCATCGACGACGAGGTGGACGGCCTCAGCGTGCGCCTGGACGGCAAGGTGGCGCCGGACGCCGCGGCGCGCGTGCTGCAGGCGCTGATCAGCCAGCGCCACGGCGGCGTCGACGACACCAACCTCATCGTGCCGATGGGCCTGTACCGCCAGAACCAGCAGACGCAGCGCATCTTCACCATCGTCATGAGTTCGATCGCGGCCGTGTCGCTGCTGGTGGGCGGCATCGGCATCATGAACATCATGCTGGCCAACGTGCTGGAGCGGCGCCGCGAAGTCGGCCTGAAACGGGCGCTGGGCGCGCGCCGCCGCGACGTGGTGGAGCAGTTCCTCGCCGAAGCGCTCGTGATCGCCGTCAGCGGCGCCGCGCTGGGCCTTGTGCTGGGGGCCGTGGCGGCCTACAGCATCGCGGCGCTGGCCGGGTGGTCGGTCGCGTGGTCGCCCGCGAGCCTGCTGCTGGCCGTGCTGGCGTGCGTGGCGGTGGGGCTCGGATTCGGCGTGTATCCCGCGCGCCAGGCGGCGGCGCTGGACCCGATCGCGGCGCTGCGCAGCGACGGCTAGCCACGAAATCAAGGGCAATATCGACGTGGGCGCGGCGAAGGCCATCGACAACGGCAGCGTGCCGACACCGGATGGCACGCCGACGGCGCGCACGCTTGATCGATCAATTTATAGGACTACGAAAGGACAAGGATGTTCATCACTCTGACCAGAATGAGTACGAAAGTTGCGTGCGCCGCGGTGCTGAGCTTGGCCCTGACCGGTTCCGCGCTGGCTGCCCCCGCGCTGCATGACAAGAGCGCAACCCTGCAGTGCGCCGACCGGCGTGTCACCGTCGAGGGCACATGTTTCCAACATATCGGTCCCATCATGATGTGCACGCAGCAGGCGATTCGATTTTTCGATGCCGCCGGCAAACCGCTGGGTGCGCGGATATTCCAAGCAACGCCGACGAAAGGCGTTCCCTATCCTACTGTCGAGGAGCAGTTTGGTGAACTCACCTGCGTCGAAACGAAAGCGAAGGACAAATTCGTCGTCGCCACGATGGACAACGGCGGGAATTGCGAGCGGTGCGAATGGATCGACGTGTACTCGTTGGACGGCAAACTCGTGGGTAGCACCCGCGACAACAAAACCAAGAGCCGGAACATGAATGCCAGAATGGACGCCGCAATTGGCGCGGCGTACGGCGAACACGCCAAGCACATCCTCAGCCGCCAGCCATTGACGGACTTTTACGAAAATACCGGCGCTAACTAATCGCGATCGACGACAACGTCCTTCATTCCCGCAAAGGCGCAGCCTAACCTGTGGTTTCCGTCATCATCTATCGCCCCATGGAAATCAGGTCCACGACGGCAAGACGATGTATGGACACATCGAAATCAAGACCGAGGACGGCGACGTCAGCGACTACTTCACCCGCCACCCGACCTATCGGACCAATGAACTGACGATGGTGTCGCCGGTCGGCAGGACTATTCCGGTCCGCTACAAGATCACCTGGATTTGGTTCGAGGAATAACATGAAACTTTACGCATTACTTCCGGCAATCGGCCTCGTCCTTGCCTCCGCCACTGCATGCTCACAGGCGCTACCTGCATCATCGTCGAGTTATGTCTGTCCGGTTAAAAACATCGCCACGAAAAAAGTCACGCGAGAGATGGGAGTGGATGTCCTCAATGCGCTCAACAAGGCGTTCGATGCCGCACTGGGATCGAACGCCAAGCACGTCGACCAGCGCAAGATCGTCAACAAATTGGCCGCGACACGCGTGGACGAGGCGAAGATGATGGCGCTGGCCGAAGTGTCGGGTTGCGCGGCCCTGATCGATGTGGATTCGTCGTGCGCGCTGTACTACGACCCCGAACTGGGCGATCCGCTGTCCGTGTTCATGGGCATGAAAAAGTCCGCGCCCCTGCGCAAGCAGTTCGAAGAGGCCGTCGCACACGTGCCCGACCTGGAACAACGACGCGCGGCTCAGACTTGCATCAAGCTGGTCGGCAAGCGATGAACCGGCCACCCATCCGGGTCGACGGCACAACCTCACATGGCGGCAGCGTAGTCGAAGGCAGCGAGAACATGATTATCGACGCCAAGCCGACCGCGCGCGATGGCGACTCAGGACCATTACCTCATCAAATAACATCATGAACAGCACCAACACCTGCCGCCTCGCGCCGTCGCTGTGTACCTGCGCCCTGGCGGCCTGCATCGACTAGCACCCCGCACCGGATTTCCGGACTCAATCCATGTGAAACACCGACTCCATCATCGCCCAGTGCTCGCCTTCGGCCCGGCTCGCGAGCGGCACCTGGCACGGGCTGCAGAACGTCCACCAGCGCTGCGTTTCCGGATCCGCCGCGATGCGGCCCATGTCGGCATTGAAGTCCGCGCCATGGTATTCCCAACACCCGAACAACAGGTTCTCCGGCTCGCGCAGGAAGATCGTGTAGTTGCGCACGTTCGCCTCGCTCAGCCGGGCCAGCACCTGCGGCCAGACGGCGGCGTGCAGCGCCTTGTATTCCGCGATCTTTTCCGGCGCGATGCCGATCACCATTCCCATTCTCTGCATATCACTCCTCCTCAATCGATACGGTAAAAACGCCGGGCGTTCAGCCCGAACACGGCGTGCCGGTCCGGCTCGTCCAGGCCGTCCAGCAGCGCTGCGCAGGCGGCGATCCAGCCCGCGTAATCGGCCGCCAGGTTCAGCACGGGCCAGTCGCTGCCCCAGATCAGCCGCTGCGGGCCGAAGCTCGCGAGCAGGTGCGCCACGTACGGCCGCAGGCGGTCGACATCCCAGCCGGGGCCCGCCTCGGTGACGAGCCCGGACAGCTTGCAATACACGTGCGGCATGGCGGCAAGGCGCGCGATGTCGCCGCGCCACGGTTCCATCACGCCGTGCACGATCAGCGGCTTGGCGCCGTGGTCGATCACGATGGGCAGATCCGGATGGCGCGCCGCGAACGCGGACAAGGCGGGCAGGTGGCGCGGCAGGACCAGCGCGTCGAAGCTGAGGCGATGGCGCTGCATGGCCGCCACGGCCGGCGCCAGCGCCGCGTCGGCGATCCAGTCGTCGTCCTCCAGGTCCTGCAGCATGGGTCGCAAGCCCTTGAGCATCGGGTCGGCCGCGAGCGCGGCGATCCGCGCCGCCGCGCCGGGCGCCTTCATGTCGACCCAGCCGACCACGCCGCCGATGAACGGATGCTGGCGCGCGAGGTCGAGCATGAAGCGCGTGTCGTCCTCGTTGGGCATCGATTGCACGAGCACCGTCCGCGCGACGCCGTGGCGGTCGAGCAGGTGCGCCAGGTCGTCCGGCAGGAAGTCGCGGTAGATGGCGGAAAGCCCGGGCGGCGGCCACGCGCCGTCGCGGTCGGCCAGCCGCCAGAAGTGCTGGTGGGCGTCGACGAGCATCACATGCCCTCCCGCGCCGGCCCGTGCGTCAGCCGGGGTGCGCCTTCATTTCGCGGACGCGGATCGCCTGCAGCAGGGTGCTGCGCGCCGAATTCAGGTGGATGCGCATCGCCTCGCGCGCGGCCATGACGTCGCGCCGCGCCAGCGCCCGCAGGATGTCCAGGTGTTCGTGCACGGCGTACTCGTTGCGCACCATTTCCTGCGACTTGTCCCATTGATAGTGGTAGTGGAACACCAGCGACACGAGGTCGAAGAAGCCTTGCGCGAAGCGATTGTTCAACTGCCCCATCAGGAAGGTGTGGAAGTCGCGGTCGAGCGCCGGGAAGTCCTTGTGATGCGTGGGCATGACGGAACCCAGCTGCTCGTGCCGCGCGATCAGCTGACCCAGCTCCCGGAACGCCGGATCGTCCGGCGGCAGCGCGATGAAGCGGTCGATGGCGGCGAACTCGAACATCTGGCGCACGTCGGCCAGCTCCATCGCGAACGAGCGGTCGAACGCGCACAGGCGCCAGCCGCCGCGCGGCTTCTTCTCGATCAGGCCCGAATGCGAAAAGCCGATCAGGAATTCGCGCACGCTGATCGTGCTCGTGCCGGCCGCGCGCGCCAGTTCCGTTTCCGAGAACTCCGCCCCGGGCGGCAGGTCGCTGCGATAGATCCGCTCCATCAGCACGTCGCGGATGCGGTCGGCGCCCGTCCGCAGTTCGTCCAGCTCGAAGTAATCCCCGCGCAGCGGCTTGCGCAGCAGGCGGCGTTCCTTCAGGTCGCTGATCAGGCCGCACTCGCGGAAATGCGCCAGCGCGCTGCGGATCGCCGTGCGGCTGCCCTCGCCCAGTTCGGCCATGTGCTGCTCGGTCGGCAGCGCGTCGCCGACCGCCACATGGTCGGCAATATACTGCAGCAGCAGGTTCGCACTGCGCTTGAAGATGGTGGGAGGTCGGGCCATGAAGTCCGGGATCCAGTCCATATGGACAATCCGTCATTCTACCGGATCTGCGCGTCATTGCGGAAGGCCGCATCGTCACACCTCGACGATGGCCTTGATCACGCCGCTGGCCGGATCCATCCACCGCGGCAGCGCGTCGATGAATTCGTCCAGCGTGGCGCGGTGGGTGTTCATCGCCCGCGTCGGCACCAGGCCCGCCTTCATCGCCGCGAGCACGGCGCGGAAGTCGTCCACGGTCGCGTTGCGGCTGCCGAGCAGCGTCGTTTCGCGCTTGTGGAACTCGGGGTCGGCGAACGAGAGCCGCTCCGGCACGATCGATACGAGGACGTACGTGCCGCCGTGCGCGACGAAGTCCAGGCCCCGCTCCATCGCCTTGATGTTGCCGGTGGCGTCGAACACCGCGTCGAAGAAATCGCCGCCGGTGATGGCCGCGAGCTGCTCGCGGTCGCCCTCGCCCGCCGTCACGGCATGCGCGACGCGCAGCACGTCCGTGCAGAAACCGAGGCGGTCGGCGCGCGCGTCGAGCACGGTGACCTCGGCGCCCGCGAGGGCGGAGAACAGCGCGACCGCCACGCCGATCGGTCCCGCCCCGACCACCAGTACGCGCTGCCCGGCCGCCACGGCCCCGCGGCGCACCGCGTGCATGCCGATGGCGAGGAACTCCAGCATGGCGGCATCGTCCAGCGAGATGCCTTCGGTCTTGAGCACGAAGGCGGCGGGCACCGCGAGGTATTCGGCCATGCCGCCGTCGCGGTGCACGCCCAGTACCTGGATCCGCGTGCAGCAATTCGTCTTGCCCTTGCGGCACGCGACGCAATCGCCGCACGACAGGTAGGGCATTACGAACACGCCGTCGCCAGGCAGGAGGCCGGAGCCGGCGGGCGCCGTCACCACTTCGCCGGACAATTCATGGCCCATCACGCGCGGGTATGCCAGGTACGGCTGGGTGCCGCGGAAGATGTGCATGTCCGTCCCGCACACGCCGATGCGCCGCACGCGCAGCAGCACGTCGCCGGCCGCGGCCGTCGGGACCGGTCCGCGCCGCAGGCGCAGTTCGCCGGGTCCCTCGCACACGATGCTTTTCATCTGGTTCATCGTTTCGCCTTTCGAAATGTATTCTATAAATTTAAGACAATCAAGGGCGAAACGCGACGCCGTCGCATCCCGCCCCGGGCGTTCAGGCCAGGCAGGACGCGTCGATATCGCGCACGGATTGCACGCCGGTGAGCACCATGCTGGTCCGGATGTCCTTTTCCAGGATGGCGAGCAGGTTGCGCACGCCGGCCGCGCCGCTCGTCGCGAGCGCGTACACGAAGGCGCGCCCGATCAACACGCCGTCCGCGCCGAGCGCCAGCAGGCGCACGACGTCGAGGCCCGTGCGCACGCCGGAGTCGGCGAAGATGGTCAGGTCGCCCTTGACCGCCTGCGCGATGGCCGGCAGCGCCTTCGCGGTGGACAGCGCGCCGTCCAGTTGGCGGCCGCCGTGGTTGGAGACGATGATGCCGTCCGCGCCGAACGATTTCGCATCGCGCGCATCGTCGGCGTCGAGGATCCCCTTGATGACCATGGGCCCCTGCCACTCGTCGCGGATCCACTGCAGGTCACTCCAGCTGATGCCCGGATCGAAGTTGGCGGCCAGCCAGCCGATGTAGTCCGCGAGCCCGGTCGGATTGCCGCGGTAGGTCGAGATGTTGCCCAGGTCGTGGGGCTTGCCGAGCAGGCCGACGTCCAGCGCCCAGCGCGGATGCGCCATCGCCTGCAGCACGCGGCGCAGCGGGCCGTGGCGGCCGCTCATGCCGGCATGGGCGTCGCGGTAGCGCGCGCCGGGCACCGGCATGTCGACGGTGAACACCAGCGTGTCGATGCCCAGCTCGCGCGCGCGGCGCAGGTAGTCGCGCATGAAGCCGCGGTCCTTGAGGACGTACAGCTGGCACCAGATCGGTTGCGCCGACTGCGTCGCCACTTCCTGCAGCGGGCACACGGACACGGTCGACTGGATGAACGGGATGTGGCGTTCCGCCGCCACGCGGGCCGCCTGCACTTCGCCGCGGCGCGCATACATGCCGGCGAGGCCGATCGGGGCCAGCGCCAGCGGCAGGCCGTGCTTCACCCCGAACCACTCGGTCGACAGGTCCAGCGTTTCCGATCCCTTGAGCACGCGCTGGCGCAGGGCGACGCGCTGCAGGTCGTCGACGTTGGCGCGCAGCGTCGTCTCGGTGCCGGAGCCGCCGTCGAGATAATGGAACAGGAACGGCGGCAGCTTGCGGCGCGCGGCTTCGCGGTAATCGGTGGCGGAAGAAATGATCATCGTGCGGGCTTAAGAGTTCAGGGTGATGAAGCCGCCGTCGATCGGATAGTCGGTGCCGGTGATGAAGGCCGCTTCGTCGCTGCACAAGTATAACGCCAGCGCGGCCACCTCGGACGGTTTGGCCATGCGGCCGATGGGCTGGGTCTTCGACAGCTGCTCGAACATCTCCGCCTCCCGGCCCGGATAGGTCCGCGCCAGGAAGCCGTCCACGAACGGCGTGTGCACCCGGCCCGGCGAGATCGAATTGCAGCGGATCCCGTCCTGCAGGTAGTCCTTGGCGACGGACAGCGTCATCGCCATCACGGCGCCCTTGCCCGTCGAGTACGCAAAGCGCTCCTTGATGCCCACCCAGGCCGCGACGGACGCCATGTTGACGATGACGCCGCCGCCATTCGCGCGCAGCTGGGGGATCGCGGCGTGCAGGCAATTGTAGACGCCCTTCACGTTGACGTTCATGACGCGGTCGAAATCCTCTTCGCTCGTCGTGTCCGCCTTGCCGATGTGGGCGATCCCGGCATTGTTGATCAGGATGTCGATCGGACCGATCGCCGTCATCAACGCCTCGACATCGGCCTGGCGCGATACGTCGCAGGCGTGCGACGTGACGCGGCCGGCCTCCTCGCGGATCTCGCGCACGACCTGCAGGCAGGCGGCGTCGTTCAGGTCGACCACGTGCACATGCGCGCCCTGCTGGGCAAACAGCTGGGCGATCGCTTTGCCGATGCCGCTGCCGCCGCCCGTGATCACGGCCGTCTTGTCGTTCAGTCTAAACACGTTTCGTAACTCCTATTGAAGATGGCGCCGCCGCGGGGGCGTCCCGGCCGTCCTGCACGAGCGCGGCGCGCGCGAACCAGGCGATGACGACGAAGCACAGCAGCGGCACCGCGTAGCCGAACTGCACGTTGTGCGTCACGTCGCTGACGAAGCCGAACAGCAGCGGCAGCAAGGCGCCGCCGACGATCGACATGATGATCAGGCCACTGCCCATGTCGGCGTGGTGGCCCGCGCCGTTCAGGCCCAGCGAGAAAATCGTCGGGAACATGATCGACATGAAGAAGGCGATGCCGATCACGGCCGCGATGCTGAGCAGGCCGTGCGCCACCATCGCCACCCCCGCCAGCACGATGCAGGCCAGCGCATACCGCCACAGCAGCCGCGCGGGCGCCACCACGCGCATCAGGCCCGTGCCGACGAAGCGCCCGACCATGAACGCCATGCCGCAGCCCCACCCGAGGTAATCGGCCGCGGTGACGGGCGACACGCCCGCCGAGCGCGTGGCGTACAGGATGAAGAAGCTGAACACGCAGACCTGCGCGCCCACGTAAAAGAATTGCGCGATGGCGCCGCGGCGGATCGACGGCACCCGCAGCGCCGCGCCGACCGAACTCTTGGCCGGCGCATTGCCCGACCGGCCGCCGATCTCCGGCAGCTTGAGGAAGTAGAACACGACGGCGAGCACGAGGATGACGAGCCCGAGCACCATGTACGGCCCTTTCACGCTGGCCGCTTCCGCCGCGAGCGCCGCCTGGCGTGCCAGCGCGGGCATCGCGGCCAGCTGCTGGTCGTTCGCCCCATGCACGAGGATCAGGCGCGCGCCGATGATCGGCGCCAGCGTGGCCGCCAGGCCGTTGAACGACTGGGCCAGGTTGATGCGCTGGGCCGCCCGTTCCGGCTTGCCCAGCAGGGTCACGTACGGGTTGGCGGCCGTCTCCAGGATCGTCAGGCCGCAGGCGATGGTGAACAGCGCGGCCAGGAACACCACGTACTGCTGCGTGTTCGCGGCCGGGATGAACATCAGCGAGCCGGTGGCGAACAGCAGCAGGCCGCAGATGATGGCGGCCTTGTAGCCGGCCCGCCGGATCAGCAGCCCGGCCGGCAGCGCCATCACGAAGTACGCGATGAACACGGCCGAATCCACGAGGGCGGACTGCAGCACGGTCAGGCTGAACGAACGCCGCAGGTGCGGGATCAGGATCGGGTCGAGGTTATGGACGAACCCCCACATGAAAAACAATGTGGTGATCATCACGAGGGAAAACCGGTACTGCCGCGTCGAGGGGTCCGTCATGTCTGCTAAGTCTCCGTTCCGGTGCCTGGCCTGTATTTCGCGCCAGCCATCCACATACGCCACGCGTGGGCACGGGGTGCCCACGCGCAGCACCGATCATCCACATGCGGCACGCGCGGCCACATGGCGATCAGCCGTCGATCAGCGCCTCGTTCCAGGCGTGGACGGTCTGTTCCTGTTCGCCCAGCCCGGCAATGCCGAGCCGCATGCGATCGCCCGGCGCCAGGTAGACGGGATCCGGCTTCTGGCCCAGCCCGACGCCCGGCGGCGTGCCCGTGCTGATGACGTCACCCGGCTGCAGGGTCATGAACCGGCTGATGTAGCTGACCAGGTGCGCGACCGTGAACACCATCGTACGCGTGTTGCCCGTCTGGTAGCGCTGGCCGTTCACTTCCAGCCACATGTCCAGGTTCTGCGGATCCGGCACCTCGTCGGTCGTCACGAGCCACGGGCCGACGGGACCGAACGTATCGCAACCCTTGCCCTTGTCCCACTGGCCGCCCCGTTCCAGCTGGTACTCGCGCTCGGACAGGTCGTTCACCACGCAGTAGCCGGCCACGTAATCGAGGGCATCGGTTTCGTCGACGTAGCGGGCGCGCTTGCCGATCACGACGCCGAGTTCCACTTCCCAGTCGCTCTTGACGGAGCCGCGCGGCAGCACCACCGCGTCGTTGCAGCCGATGATCGAGCTGGTCGCCTTCGTGAACAGCACCGGCTCGGCCGGCACGGCCATGCCCGATTCGGCCGCATGGTCGGAATAGTTCAGGCCCACGCAAATCAGCTTGCCGATGTCGGCCACGATGGGCGCGTAGCGCACCGGCTGGGCCACGGCCGGCAGGCGGCTCGGATCGATGTCGGACAGGCGGGCCAGCAGGCCGCCGGCCAGCTGGGCCGAGGTCAGGTCGGGCACCACGCCGGACAGGTCGCGGATCACGCCGCCGGCGTCGAGCAGACCGGGTTTCTCGGCGCCCTTGGGGCCGAATCGCAGCAATTTCATGTCATTCCTTTGGTACGGGTTGCATTAAATGGTTACGCCGCCGGGACCGGCGCGTTCGGGTCGAGCACGCCGGCCCGCCTGAGCGCCGCCCACAGCGACGCCGGCAGCGGCTCGTCGAACCAGTGCGCGTTCTGGCACAGCTGGGCGATGTTCTGGGCGCCGGGGATGCACGACACCACGGCCGGATGGGCCATCGGGAACTGCAGCGCGGCCGCCTGCAGCGGCACGTCGAACGCGCGGCACACGGCGGCGATGGTCCGCACCCGCTCGACGACGGCGGCCGGGGCGTCCTCGTAATTGAATTTGTTCGTGCCGGCCAGGATGCCGGAGTTGAACGGCCCGCCGATGACGACGGCCGTCCCCGCGCGCGCACAGCGGTCCATCAGCGGCGCCAGCGACGCCTGCTCCAGCAGCGTGTAGCGCCCGGCCAGCAGCACGCAGTCGAGCGCGCACACATCCAGCGCGTCGGCCACCACTTCCCACTCGTTGACGCCGAGGCCGATGGCCTTGATCGCGCCCTCGGCGCGCAGCTGCTCCAGCGCGCGGAAACCGCCGCCCTCGGTCAGCTGTGTCCAGTAGTGCGCATGGCGCTCGCCGTGGGTGACGCGGCCGATGTCGTGCACGTACAGGATGTCGACGCGATCCAGTCCCAGGCGCTGCAGGCTGTCCTCGTGCGAGCGCAGGATGCCGTCGTGCGTGTAGTCGTAATGGGGCCGGAACGGCAGCGGCGCGGCCCAGCCGCACTCGCCCGGCCGCACGGTCGCATCGGGCCGCATCAGGCGGCCCACCTTCGTGCTGACCAAGTAAGCGTCGCGCGGCCGCGCGCGCAGCGCCGCGCCGAGCCGGCGTTCGGACAGCGTGAAGCCGTAGTACGGCGCCGTATCGAAATAGCGGATGCCCAGGTCCCAGGCGGCATCGACGAGCGCCAGGGCGTCGGCTTCCGCCATCGGCTCGAACAGGCCGCCCAGCTGCGCGCAGCCGAGACCCAGCCGCGTGAACGGCAGGCCTTTCGTCCGCCTGGTTTCCGTGTCGTTGCTCTCCATCCTAGGCGACCTTCAACGGCAGGCAGCCCGGCCCGATCGGCTCGAACTGTTTATAGGTGAGGATGAATTCCTGGTGGCCCAGGTCTTCCGACTTCGTGCACGCCCCGTTCGCGACGCCCGCGACCAGCCCGACGATCTCGGTGCCGACCTCCTCGATGCTGGCGTGCCCCGTCAGGATGCGGCCGGCGTTGACGTCCATGTCTTCTTCCAGGCGCGCATACGTCGCCGGGTTGGCGCACACCTTGATGACGGGCGAAATGGCCGACCCGACCACCGAACCGCGCCCCGTGGTGAACAGCGTGACGTGCGCGCCGCACGCGATCAGCTCCACGATCTCGGCGTTGTCCGAGATGTTCGGGAAGCCGAAGCGCGGCTCGCCGTCCGGCACCACGTCCAGCAGGTACAGGCCGCCGGTCGGCGGCAGGTCGCCGGGCTTCAGGATGCCGCAGATCGGCGACGCGCCGCTCTTGGCGTAGGCGCCCAGCGATTTCTCTTCCAGGGTCGTCAGGCCGCCGTCCGCATTGCCGGGCGCGAAGCTGCCGTGGCCCATGATCGTGTAGTAGCGCGACGCCTTCTCGACCGTGCGCACGATCTCGTCGCCCAGCTCGGGCGTGACGGCGCGGCGCTTCATGTGGAATTCGCAGCCGACCAGTTCACCCGTTTCCTCGAATATGCAGGCGCTGCCCGCCGCGATCAACTGGTCGAACGCCGCGCCCACGGCCGGATTGGCCGTGATGCCGCTGGTGCTGTCCGAGCCGCCGCAGATCGTGGCCACGACCAGTTCATCCAGCCGCATCGGCACGCGCTCCTGGCGCGCCAGGTCCTCGACGGCCCACTGCACCCATTCCACGCCGCCCTTCACGCCCGAGCGCGTGCCGCCCACGTCCTGGATCGTGACCGTGTGCACGGGCCGCCCGCTGTCCGCGACGGCATGGGCCACGCCGCCCTTGTCGAAGCTCTCGCAGCCGAGCGACACCAGCAGCGCCGCGCCCACGTTCGGGTGCGTCAGCACGCGGCGCATGATCGCGTCCGCGTATTCGTTCGGATAGCAGCCGGGGAAGCCGATCAGGTGCACCGGCTGGCCGGGAAACGCGTTCACGATCAGCCGCGCGACGTGGTGCGCGCATTCGACCAGGTAGGCCACGACGACGACGTTGCGGATGCCCTTGCGGCCGTCCGCGCGCGGATAGCCCGTCAGGGCGGTGCCGGGAATATCGATGGTGCTCATGGTGCCTTGTGTCCGATGAAGTGGTGCCCGTCCTGGTCGAGCGTGAAAGTCGGGATGTAGTCGCTTTCCAGGTTGTGCGTGTGGATGTGCGCGCCGATCGCGATGGGGACCGTGGCGGTGCCGATGATGGCGCCGTAGCGCAGCACCTTGGTGCCGGGCGCGAGGTCGCGGCGCGCGACCTTGTGGCCGAGACGGACGTCGCCGGGAAGGGTCACGGCGCGGTCGTCGATGACGACCGTGGCGCCGGCCTTGAGGTCGACGCGGGCGATGAGGCAGTTGTCCTCGCGTGACATGAGCAGCAGGCTGCCGGCCTGCGCTGGGGTGGTGCTGGACATGACGATCCTTTACTGCTGACTGGAGTAGTGTGCCAATTGTATTCTATAAATTGAAAACATACGATAGTTTGCTGCGCTGCGCTGCAACATGAACAGGCGACAATAATATTGCTATCGCGCAATATAAGGTAAGATCGGACAATGTAACGCCATATTTATCTCGATGTCATGAATCCGAAGTTGACCCAACGCCTTTCCGGGCTTGCCCTCACCTGTCTGGTCATGCAGGCGCCTGCCCAGCAATTATCACTGAAGCAATTTGGCCAGGGCGAAGGACTGGGCAATCTGGCCGTCACGGCGCTGGCGCAGGATGGTGCCGGTTATCTCTGGGTCGGCACGGAAAACGGCCTGTTCCGTTTCAATGGCGCGGATTTCCGCCGCTACGGCGCGCCGGACGGCCTCGCGGATGCCGATGTGACCGCGCTGTTCGCCGGCCGCGCCGCGGGAACCTGGGTCGGCACGTACGAGAATTTCTACCGCCTCGACGGCGGGCGGCTGTCCGTCGTCCTGTACCAGGGCAAGCCGATCGCGGTCTGGCCGGGACAGGTCGGCGCCGAGGGGCCGGACAAGGACGTCCTGCTCGTCACGGAGGGCCGCCTGCTGGCGATCGCACGGCACGGCGGCGAGACCAGCGTCCGCAATTACTTCACCCCCGCGCAGATACGGGCCCGGCCGGAACTGGCAAAAATCGCCAGCATCCACGTCGATGCGGACGGCAGCCTGCGGATGGGATGCATGCAGTCCTTGTGCACCGTCAGTCATGGCCGTGTCGTCGTCGACGGGCGCGACGCCGGCCTGCCCGCGGATAAATGGACCAGCATCGCGCGCGACGCCGCGGGCACGCTGTGGATCCGCAGCGCGACACGCGTCTTCGCACTGCCGGCAGGCGCCGGGCGCTTCGAGGAGCGCACACCGGACGAGATACGCAAGCATTCCCTGCGCACCGAACTGCAGGTGGACGCGGATGGCAGGGTGATGACCAATGCCGACTCGGGCCTGGTGCGCTGGCATGCGGGCAAATGGGAATCCTTCGGCAGCGACCAGGATCTGCATGCCGGCGGGGGCGTCACGGCCATCCTGCAGGACCACGAGCACGGCATCTGGCTGGGCACCCTGGGACGCGGCCTGGTGCATTGGCTCGGCTATGGCAATCTGGAGAACTGGACCGCGTCCCAGGGATTGCCGGACGACGTCGTCATCTCCGTGCGGCGGGACCTCCACGGTACCCTGCACGTAGGCACGCGCTCGGGCCATGCCTCGCAAGCCCCCGGCGGGCGCCGGTTCACGGCCGACGCCGGGCCGGCTGCCTTTGCCGGACACCAATGGGCGGGCATGGACACCGACACGCAGGACCGGTTATGGGCCGGCACGTATTCCGGCCTGCTGCTGCGCCGCGACCGCGCCGCGCGAACGACGTTGATCGCGCATCAGCCGCTGATCAGCCACGTGCTGGCGGACCGTGGACGCATCTGGGTGGCGACCGCGAACGGCCTGCGCGTACTGCCCGACACAGCGCCCGCCGGCGCGCAACCGCAAGCGGCGCCCATTCCCGCCATGGCCGGCCGGCACCCGCAAAACCCGGTGAGTTCCGGCTGCGCGGACCGGCACGGCGACCTGTGGTTCGCGAGCGTGGCCGACATCCTGCATTTCAACGGCCGTGACTGGGAGGTATTGCCGTTTGGCGCAGCGTTGCATGGCCGCGACATCGTGGCATTCGCTTGCACGCGCGACGGTACGCTGTTGGCGAGCACGTACGAAGGCTTGTGGCAGCTTCAGCCCCGCGGCGTCCCCCGCGCCACGCGCATCGATGCGCCGGTGTTGCGCGATCGCGCCATCCATTCGTTGGCCGAAGACAGCCGCGGCTGGATCTGGGCGGGACTGGACGTGGGCTTCGCGGTATGGAACCGCAAGCGCTGGCGCCTGCTGAACCAGACGCACGGCCTGGCATGGAACGATTCGAACGGCTACACATCATACGAAGACCATGACGGCTCGATGTGGCTCATCACCAGCAACGGCCTGTCGCACGTCCTGCATCCCGAACGCCTGTTCGATGCCGCCGCACGCAAGCCGGTGATCGAAGCGGCGATCCGCGCCGGCCGCCCCCTGGCGGCAGGCGCCGCGGCATTGCCGTGGACGGCGGACCAGCTCGTATTCCACCTCGCCAACCTGCAATACGAGGACCGCCAGGGATTCCATTATCGATTCCGCCTGCTCGGCGTCGACGATCAGTGGAATGAAACGGTGCAGCCGGAAGTGCGTTATGCGGCCCTGCCGGGCGGCGATTACCGCTTCCAGCTCGTTGCCGTCGACAATGAAACCGGGGAGCAGTCGGCACCGGCCGAACTGGCCTTCTCGATCGCCCCGCCCTGGTGGCGCAGCGGCCTTTTCTACGGACTGTGCGTCGTCGCCACGCTGGGTGCGTTTTATGGCTTCCATCGCGTCCGCCTGCGCGCGCTGACGCGGCGCGAAACCAGGCTGGCGGCGCTGGTGCAGGAAAGAACGCACGAGCTGGAACTGTCGCGCGAGGAGATGCGCGTACGCGCCTTGAAGGACGGGCTGACCGGCTGCTGGAACCGCAGCGCGACGATGGAAATCGTCGAGCGCGAGATCGAGAAATGCCTGCGCTCGGGCGAGAGTTTCGCGCTGGTGCTGCTGGATCTGGATTACTTCAAACGGGTCAACGACACGCATGGACACCTGGCGGGCGACGCGGTGCTGGTGGAAACGGCGCGCCGCCTGAAGTCGGCCGTGCGGCCTTACGACGCGGTCGGGCGCTACGGCGGCGAAGAATTCATCATCGTATTGCCCGGCTTGACGCTGCCGGCCGATTCGGGCCGGATCGATGCGTTGCGCGGGATCGTGCGCGCCGAACCGGTCGACATCGGCACGGGGAAGACACTGGCCGTCACCGCGAGCTTCGGCGTCGTCGGCTTTACGCCCGCGACCCGCCGCGATCCGCTCGAACTGATCGGCCGCGCCGACCAGGCGCTGTACCGGTCGAAGAACGAAGGCCGTGACCGTATCAGCTATGCGGACTAGGGATGGCGTCGCCGGCTGTCATTCCACGGCGGCCTGCGCAATGGCGACGAACGCGTCCACCAGCGGACCGCCGCCGTCGGCATGCCGTGCGAGCAACATCGACGTCGTGGCCGCGGCGTCGACCAGCGGCCGGTAGACGACGCCCTCCATGTGGATCCCTTCGAAGGAACTGGGCAGGACCGAAATGCCGCAGCCGGCGGCGACGAGGCCGATGATCGTCGACGGCTCGCCCGCCTCCATCGCGATGGTCGGGGAAAAGCCGGCGGCGCGGCACATGTCGAGGATCTGGTGATAGATGCCGGTGCCGGCTTCCTTGGGAAACACGACGAACGCCTGGTCCGCCAGGTCGTTCACGGCGATCGATTTTTTCCGCGCGAGCGGCCCGTCCGCCGGCAGCACCAGCCGCAGCGGATCGCGGCGCAGCATCGTCACCGCCACCGTGGACGGCAGCGGCATGGAGGCCGGCCGCACGAAGCCCACGTCCAGCTCGCGCGCCTCGATCTTCGCCAGCTGCGGCAGCGTGGCCATCTCCTGGAACGTCAGCAGCACGCCGGGATACTGCTGGCGGTAGCGTCGCACGACCTTGGCGAACAGCGGCGTGAACGGCGTGGAGAACGTGAACCCGACGCGCAGCTCGCCCGCCTCGCCCAGGTGGGCGCGGCGCGCCGTTTCCTTGGCCTGTTCGGACAACGCCAGCATGCGCCGCGCGTCCGCCAGGAACAGCCTGCCCGCTTCCGTCAGCAGGACGCGCCGCCTGTTGCGTTCGAACAGCCGGGCGCCGATCTCGTGTTCCAGCGCCTGGATCTGCTGGCTCAGCGGCGGCTGGCCGATGTGCAGCCGTTCTGCGGCGCGCGTGAAACTCAATTCTTCCGCCACGGCCACGAAGTAACGCAGGTGCCTGAGTTCCATGTTATCTGTTTGAACGATAAGTAACGCCACAAATATATATTGGACAGTCAGTTCCGGCAATCCTACGATGGGATATCGTATCCTGCCCGGTCCCGCCATGTCCCGTCCCGTCCCCACCTACCGCCGTACCAACCGCGCGCTGTTCTTCGGCGGCTTTTCCTGCTTCGCGCTGCTGTACTGCGTGCAGCCGCTGATGCCGCTGCTGGCGCGGGAGTTCGCGCTGACGCCGGCGCAGAGCAGCCTGTCGCTGTCCCTGGCGACGGCCGCGCTGGCCGTCTCCCTGCTGTTGTCGTCCGTCCTGTCCGACCGCCTCGGGCGCAAGAACATGATGGTCGTCGCGCTGGTCGTGTCCGCGATCATGACGGTGGTGGCGGCATTCGCGCGCACCTACCCGCAGCTGCTGGCGGCGCGCACGCTGCTGGGCTTCGCGCTGGGCGGCATGCCGGCCGTCGCGATGGCGTATCTCAGCGAGGAAATCGAGCCGGCGTCGCTCGGGGTGTCGATGGGGTTGTACATCAGCGGCAATGCGTTCGGCGGCATGATCGGGCGGATGCTGGCGGCGATCCTGTCCGACTTCCTGTCCTGGCGCGCCGCCCTCGGCGTGATGGGTGTCGCGGGCCTGCTGGCGGCATGGGAATTCTGGCGCAGCCTGCCCGCATCGCGCAACTTCCGGCCGTCGTCGGGCGGCATGGCGACGACGCTCTCCGGCCTGCGCCGCCACTTCGGCGACGCCGGCCTGCCCTGGCTGTTCGCGCTGTCGTTCCTGCTGATGGGATGCTTCGTGAGCGCCTACAATTTCATCGGCTTTCGCCTGCTGGGCGCGCCGTTCGGACTGCGCCAGAGCGTCGTCGGCGGCATCTCCCTGCTCTACCTGCTCGGCATCTTCAGCTCGGTCTGGGCCGGCCGCCGCGCCGACCGCCTGGGCCGCCGCCACGTCCTGTGGACCGTCATGGGGACGATGCTGGCGGGCCTGCTGCTGACGCTGGCCCACAACCTCGCCGCGATCGTGGCCGGCATGGCCGTGTTCACGTTCGGCTTCTTCGCCTCGCACTCGATCGCCAGCAGCTGGGTGGGCCGGCGCGCCCGCACGCAGCAGGCGCTGGCATCGGCGCTGTATTTATCGTTCTACTATCTCGGCTCCAGTCTCGTCGGCTGGCTGTGCGGCGTGCTGTGGGAACACGGCGGCTGGGGCGGCGTCGTGGCGCTGCTCGGCGTGTTCCTGGGCGCCGCACTGATGATCACGCTGCGCCTGCGCCGGCTGGAGCCCGTGGCGCCCGCGCTGGTTGCGGCGTAGGACGCATCGACGCCGCGCCGGCTTGCCTCGCCCGGCGCGGATACGATCAGCGCCGCAGTTCCGACATGATCTTCTCGGCCAGGAAATCGCACGGCGGCCGCTTCGATTTGGTGCTGCGCGCGAGGATGACCTCCAGCGGGTCGATTTCCGGCAGCCCCTGCGCCTGGCCGAGCAGGGTGAGATGGGCGGGCACCGCGCAGCGCGCCAACGGCGCCACCGCCAGCCCCGCTTCGACCATGCTGAGGAGCCCCATCAGGCTCGGGCTCTCGTACGACGTCCGATACGGAATCTTCGCCCGTTCGAGGCTGCGGATCGCGTTCTCGCGCGCGACGCTGCCGGGCAAGAACACCGCGATCGGCAACGGCCGTTCGCTCCAGATGGCGCGGGCGCCGGGCGGCGCGGCCCACACCATCGGTTCGAAACGGATGAATTCTCCCGACAGGCCCTTCACGCGCGTCGCGCACACCAGGTCGACCGACCCGTCCTTGACCATCGGCGCGAGCGCCACGCTCGGCAATCCCACCACCTGGATCTGCACCTTCGGATAAGTGGCGGAAAACTTCTTGAGAATCGACGGCAGCAGCGACGACGCGTAATCATCGGGCACGCCGATGACGACGCGCCCGGTGATGTCCGGCCGCACCACGGCGGCCCACGCTTCGTCGCGCAGCGCGAGCATGCGCCGCGCGTACGTCAGCAGGACCTCGCCGTCCTGCGTCGGCGTGACGCTGCGGGGCCCGCGCACGAACAACGGCTTGCCGAGCGCCGTCTCCAGCGTCTTGATCTGCATGCTCACCGCCGATTGCGAACGGTGCACCACTTCGGCCGCGCGGCTGATGTTGCCGGTATCGGCCACGGCCACGATCATGGCCAGGACATCGAGATCGAGTGTTTTCACGGGTATCAGAAAATCTGATTGATTCGATCAATATTATGCGATTTTCTTGGTCTTGGGTGTGGTGCATAGTAGCGGAAAGGAGCCCAATCATGAACGCACGAACCGATCAACAAGTCCTCGCCACGCCGGAAACGTACTTCGCCACCCTGCCCTCGGGTGTGCGCATGCCGTACGTGGCGCGCGGCTCCGGCGCACCGCTGCTGTTCGTCCACGGCTCGCTGTGCGACTACCGCTACTGGAACGGCCAGGCGGACGTCCTGTCGCAACGCTTCATGTGCGTGTCCGTCAGCCTCAGTCATTACTGGCCGGGCGACGACACCGCGATAACGGGCACGTTCGGCTGGAGCACGCACGTCGCGGAGCTCGCCGAATTCATCACCGCGATGGACATCGGCCCGGTGCACCTGGTGGGCCACTCGCGCGGCGGCTGCGTTGCCTTCCACCTGGCGCGCGAATACCCGTACCTGGTGAAGTCGCTGACGCTCGCCGATCCGGGCGGTCCGCTGCACATCGAGGGCATGCCGGAAGCGCCGACGGCACCGGCGACCGATGCGCTGCGCGCGCAAGCCGCGGCATTGATCGGGAACGGCGCCATCGAGGCCGGCCTGGAGCTGTTCGTCGACTCGGTCAGCATGCCGGGCATCTGGCGCAAGAGCCCCACCGCGTTCCGCACGATGGCGATCGACAACGCGGCCACGCTGCCGAAGCAGTTCCGCGACCCGTTGCCGGCCTATACGCGGGCGGCGGCGGAAAGCATCAAGTGCAGGACGTTGCTGATCGCGGGCGCGAAGAGTCCGCGCGTGTATCGCCAGAACGTGGAGTCGCTTGCGGAGTGGATAACGGATGCCGAGGCGCGCACCATGGCGGGTGCGTCGCATGGGATGAACGTGACGCACGCGGCGGAATTCAACCGGTTGGTCGACGCGTTCGTCAGCGGCATTTGATACCGCCGGGTGGGCACGCCGTGCCACCCGGACGTTTGCGGTCCGCCGGCGTCACGCGTGGGCACACCGTGCCCACGCGGACGTCATGCATGGACGACCGGCTCAGATCGCCCTGCGCACCAGCAATTCCTTGATCTTGCCGATGGCCTTGTTCGGGTTCAGACCCTTCGGGCACACGTCCGTGCAATTCATGATCGAATGGCAGCGGAACAGGCGGTACGGATCTTCCAGGTTGTCCAGGCGCTCGGCCGTCGCTTCGTCGCGCGAGTCGGCGATGAAGCGGTAGGCCTGCAGCAGCCCGGCCGGGCCCACGAACTTGTCGGGATTCCACCAGAACGACGGGCACGACGTCGAGCAGCACGCGCACAGGATGCACTCGTACACGCCGTCCAGCTCTTCGCGTTCTTCCGGCGATTG